>CAYOWD010000105.1:0-998 GCA_964407535.1 uncultured Salinivenus sp.
CATCGACATGAACAAATTCTTCTCGTCGATCCAGAAGGGTGTGCTGGAGGCGATGGAGGAGGGACCGGTGGCGGGGTTTCCGGTGGGCAACGTGCGGGTCGTTGTCTACGACGGCGGCATGCACCCGGTCGACTCGAACGAGGCCGCCTTCAAGCGCGCGGCCTACGAGTGCTTCCGGACGGCCTTCGATCGGGCAAACCCGGTGCTACTGGAGCCCATCCACGAGGTCACCGTCAACACGCCGGACGACTACACGGGCGACGTCATCAGCGACCTCAACACGCGGCGCGGGCGCATTCAGGGGATCGATACGCAGGGCACGCTGCAGCACATCACCGCCGAGGTGCCGGCGGCCGAACTCCACACCTACTCCACCGATCTGCGCTCGATCACGCACGGGCGGGGCTTGCACCGCACCCAGTTCAGCCACTACGACGTGATGCCCGACAACGTGCAGGCCGAAGTGATCGACGAGACTGCAACGGAGGCCGCGTAAATAAGATCGATGCTGCGCCCCCGCGATGATGCTCGGGGGCGACGAACGCAAGGCCCCTCGTCCCGAATACGGTCCCCTCCACGCCCTCCTCAACATAGAACGCATCCCCCCAACCCAGAACCCCCAACGCAGAACGCACAACCCCCAACCCTCAACACAGGACCCTCCCCTACGCATCGTCCGGATCGTCCTCCAGCTTTCGGTACAGCGTGCGGCGGCCGATGTCGAGAAGCTGGGCGGCCTTTCGTTTGTTGCCGTCGACCGTGCGGAGCACGTGCTCGATGTAGCGCTGCTCAATCTCGTCGAGCGTCGGCAGGGACGCGGTATTCGGCAGAAGCGCGTCGAGTCCGTCGGACGGAGACGAGGCGCGTCCGTGCTCATGCGTGCGGATGCGTCGGGGAAGGTCCGCCACGTCGACGGTCGGGCCCGATGAAAAAGTGACGGCACGCTCAACGGCATTTTCGAGTTCTCGAATCTTGCCGGGAAACGGATACGCCCGGAG
>CAYOWD010000105.1:1008-13559 GCA_964407535.1 uncultured Salinivenus sp.
AGTTGTGAAGCGGTCGGCCTCCGCCCCGGTCTGCGAGGCATAGCGCGTCAGGAAATGATGCGCAAGCCGGTCCAGGTCGTCCCCTCGCTTCCGGAGGGGCGGGACCCGCAAGGTAAACGTTTCGAGACGATAGAAGAGGTCTTCCCGAAACCGCCCCGCCTGAATCTCGTCGTCAAGATCCCGGTTGGTGGACGCCAATATCCGCACGTCGACCGGTTCCTCGCGGGTGCTGCCCACGGGACGCACCGTTCCCTCCTGCAACACACGGAGGAGCTTGGCCTGGAGCCCAATGGGCATCTCCGTCACCTCATCCAGAAGCAGCGTGCCCCCGTCGGCGTCCTGAAACAGGCCCTGCCGGTCCGACTGGGCTCCGGTAAACGCCCCCTTCTTGGCGCCGAAAAACTCGCTCTCCAGGAGATCGCCCGGAACCCCGGCACAGTTCACCGCACGAAACGGCTGATCCGACCGGGGTCCCTCCGCGTGCAGGGCCTGTGCCACCAATTCCTTCCCGACCCCGCTCTCCCCGACAATGAGCACCGGCCCCTGCGCATCAGCTACCTGCCGGATCTCATCAAACAGCACGCGCATCGGGCGCGAGGTGCCGATCATGCCGTGGAAGTGATCGGCCTCCGTCCCCTCGCGCATCCGTTCCACCTCCCGGCGGAGCTGCCTCGTTTCCAGCGTGCGTTCGACGACAATCCGGAAGTGATCCAGATCCAGGGGCTTGGGCAGAAAATCGTCGGTCCCCGCCTTGAGCGCCTCGACGGCCTGTCCGATGGAGCCGAAGGCCGTAATCACGATGAACGCCGGCGGCATGTGCAGCGACCGCGTGTCGGCAAGCAGGTCCATGCCGCTGCCCCCGGGCAACCGCAGATCGCTGACTATGAGGTCCGGAACCTCGTCCGCCAGCCGGGCACGCGCTTCTTCGGCGGAGGCAGCCGTTGCGACAATAGCGCCTGCGTCCCGAACTTCCTCCGCCAGCAGATCACGGAGGCCCGGGTCGTCCTCCACAATGAGGATGCGAGCAGACCCGACAGAGGGAAAGGACATGATCGACAAAAAAACGAATTCGGACTATCGCAACCGTTCCGCATCGGGCCTCTGTGGAAGCGTGACCCGGAAGGACGCCCCGCCCAGCGGACTGTCGCCCACCTCGACGGTCCCGCCGTGTTCCTCGACGATACTGTGGACCACCGCAAGCCCGAGCCCCGTTCCGTCGCCGACGGCCTTCGTCGTAAAGAAGGGCTCGAAGAGACGGTCCCGGACGTCCGGATCAATGCCCGGCCCGCTGTCCTCCACCCAAAACACAACCTGATCGTCGTCCGGACGCCAGCGGAGCCGAACCCGTCCCTCGGAGGCTGCGTCCAGGGCATTGCGCAGGAGATTCACCAGCACCCGTTCCATCAGTCCCACGTCCACGGAGAGCGACACCGGGGCGGGCGGCGCATCGAGCGTCACCCGCTCGCGAGCCGACGCCACCTCTGCCTGCATGCTTCCGAGCGCAACGTCGACGAGGCGCCGCGCCGCGTCGTCCGGTGGGTGCGACTTCCCCCCTCCACCTTCGTCATGTCGCGCCGGAGCTGATCCACCGGCTCCCCGATCGCCACCCGGTGCCCCCACAACACAATGCCCGACATCAGGAGCACGGCGATCCCGAATGCTCCCATCGCAATCCACCGAAGCGCAGACAGGGCCTCATCGATGTCGCGGGCCCGGCGCACCACCTGAAGCAGTCCGGCATTCCGTCCGGCAGGAGTGGACAACGGCACAAAGTACGAGTACACCGCCCGATTGCCCATCCGATCGTACTCGCCCGTCCGAACGCCGTCTGTTTTTCTCTCCGAAATGTATTTGCTCTCATGATTCGTCGACTTCTTCAGTACACGGTCGTACTTGCCTTGGCCGTTGGCCTCTTCGTTCCCGCTACATTCGCCCAGACGCCGCAAGATGCGCCGGAGGTTACGGACGACGAGATTGAAAAGGTAGCCGCCATCCTCTTCAAAATCGATCAGCTTCAGGTGGAGTATCGCAAAAAGCTCCGTGATGCCGTCGATCGGGATCATGCCCGTTCGGTTCAAACGGAAGCGGGATAAAGGATTGAGAAGGTCATCGAAAACCACGAGGGGATTACTCCGGAGCAGTACGACAACATTATCGCGGCGGCCCAGGTCGACGATGACCTGAAGAAGAAGATCATCACTCGATTGAACGAAAAGCGGAAGCGGCACCAAGACGAGCACGAGTAGATCTTCGCGTCGATTCGTATCGGGGCCGAGGGGAGATGGGGTTGCGCCTTCGGTCCGGCCGTCCTCTTTGCACCCGCCTCTTCCAACCACAATCCGCCGTCTTCGAATGATCGTTCCAGCCCCTTCTCGTCTCGTTCCCGCCTTTATTCTCCTGGTTGCAGGAGGCGTAGCATTGAACACCGTGTACGCTCAGGACACGTCTCCCCCGGGCAATTCGACCGCGGAGGCCACGAAGGGAGCGCCGTACGTGTCCACGCCTCAGCAGGTGGTGCTGCGGATGTTCGAACTCGCCGACGTCACCGATGACGACGTCGTCTACGATCTCGGGAGCGGGGATGGCCGATTCGTGATCTCCGCGGCTCGCGACTTCGGGGCGCGCGGTGTCGGCATTGAAATTGATGCGGATCTCGTCGAGCAATCTCGGCGAAACGCAACGCGGATGCGGGTCGCGGACCGGACCCAATTTCACCGCGGCGATCTCTTTGAGACCGACCTCTCATCGGCCACGGTCGTGACGCTCTACCTCTGGCCCGACATGATTAACCGCCTTCGCCCCAAACTCCTCGACGAAATGGCTCCCGGGACGCGCGTCGTCTCCCACGACTTTACAATCAAGGGCTGGACGCCCGATACCACTGTAACTCTCGGGACGGAAACGCTTCAAGAAAACGAGACCCAAATTCACGTCTGGACGATTCCGGAGTGACGACCCGGTCCCGAGCATCAATCTCGACTCTTCTTTTTCCCACCCCGATATTTCCTATGCACAACGTACCTTCTATGCTATACGCACTATACACGAAGCTCCCTCTTGCTCTCGCCGGCGTTGTTTTTATTGCGCTCGGACTCGTCGGGTGCGACTCGTCGAGTCCGTCGACGGACACGGTCGACGTGGGCTTTCGCACCCAATCCGGTACCGAAACCACGGCGGGAACCCAAAACAGCATGATCTCCAAAGCCGACGACTCGCTGGTTCTGACCGGCGAAAACGGCAACACCCTTGAGATCACCGATCTCCGACTCATCGTCTCCGACATTGAACTGGAAGGCGACGGCGATGACGACGACGGAGACGACAGCGACGGTGATGACAACGACGCGGAATTTGAGATGGAAAAGCCGCTCTTCCTCGACCTGGCCCTGAACGGCGACGTGACGCAAGCGGTCGCCCAAACTGTTCCGCCGGGCACGTACAATGAATTCGACTTTGAGGTTGACGACGTGGACCTGGACGACAGTGACGACGATGAGTCGGTCATTCAGACGCTCCACGATGAGATCAAGGAGGAGTTCGACAACTGGCCCGAGGACGCCAGCATGGTCGTCGTTGGGACCTTTACGCCGGATGGGGGCGAGGCCCGTGCGTTCACGACGTACTTCGAGGCGGAGCTGGAAGTCGAGCGCACGCTGGAGCCGCCGTTTGAGGTCACGGACGAGGGAACCTCTCGCAACTTAACCGTCCCCCTTACCCCCGGCCAGTGGTTTACCAACAGCGACGGATCGGTACGAGACCTCTCGCAGGACGACTACTCGAACACGGGGACGGTCGTGGAATTCGAGGTCGAGTTCGAAGACGGAGTGGCGGAGATCGAGTTTGACGACGACTGATCCCGTCGTCTCGTTTTGGCGCTCCAACACCGTCTCCTGTGCTGTTTCTGGCACGGGGGGCGGTTTTTTCGTGGGCTGCGTGTCTCTCGCGTCGCTTGGCGTGCTCCGCTACGATCACGCTTTGCCCTGACCACACGGCAAGTGCATTTTGCTCTGCGACTCAAGTTGTGAGTTGCGGGATTGCAAGAGTGTCGGTATAGGCGCAAACGAATGGGCACCAAGCAGATACTGCAGTGTCAACACTAATTTTGCGTACGGCTGGGAGGAGGAAGAACCGTTCTCCGTTGCCGGCAACAAACGGTTCGTATTGCACCCCGAGGGCACTTCCTCGTTTCCACTCAGGGCGCGTAATGCACCCCGGGAGCACTTCTTCTGCCGACAGCAGTCGGCATCAGGGCGCGTATTGCGTGAGGCCGCCTGTGCTTCGCAGAGGCTGCCTGCGCTTTGCGGAGTTGCCTGCGCTTTGCGGAGGCTGCCCACATCGGAGGGTACGAATCACATCTTCCGCCTTGGCATCTATACTGAAACGGGCGGACCGTCTGTGTGTAGATTGACGGTTGACGTTGCAATACCTACACACCTGCATACTTACATACCCGAATCCGTCAACCGGATTCAGTATCATTCCGGGGAACTGATCCATCAACGGCAAGATCGTCTCCGAAAGCCTTCCCACGCGCAATCGTCCGGCCTGAACACCGTTTCGTGCCAGGCATTGCCCCATCTGCCCCCTCACCGACCCCACACTCGGGCGCCAAGCGATCCGCCATGGACACGCTCAACCTGCCGACCTACGATCTCCGCGTCACCGACCGGGACGGAACCCGCGTCATCTATGACCCGGCCCGCCAGACCTACGTCACACTAACGCCGGAGGAATGGGTGCGTCAGCACTTCCTGCAGTACCTCATCCAAGAACTGGACGTGCCCGCCGGACTCGTGTCCACCGAAGCGTCGTTTCAGTACGAGGGACAGACGTGGCGGGCCGACATTGTGGCGTACGACCGGCAGGGGGATCCGCTGCTGCTCGTCGAGTGCAAGGCCCCGAGCGTGTCCATCGGCCAGGACGCCTTCGATCAAGGGGCCCGCTACAACCTCGTCCTCAATGCCCGCTACCTCGTCGTCACCAACGGCCACGTTCACTACGCCTGCCGCGTCGACTTGGCGGCCGGCACCTACGACTTTCTGGAGGATCTGCCGTCATACGACAACCTGCTGACCGATCGGGCCTACTGATCCGTGCACAGGTAGGTAAACTCTCGCTTTCGTTCGGTGGTGGAGATCCTGGAGATCTTGGAGATCTGGGATCTCCTCTCTCCTTTCTCCTGGAAATCTGAGATTTCCAACATCGGTGGAAACCCATTCATGTATCAGGCTCTGAATGGTTTTCAGAGGGGGCCGGTCACTCACCCAACCCCCGTACGCGCACACGACGCCGGCACAGCGGGAAATTTTCGGGCACTGAGCCCCCATCGGTCGGTCGCTTTGTGAGCCTGCACTCGCCCCGCCGTATCATGACCTCGGTTGGCGATAACCAACCTCCGTGATTCGGGGACGGTGTACAGAGGAACGGCGACCCCGTATCTCTCCCACAGCCCCCCTACACGCTTATCGAGATGAAGAATAAATTAACTTAATTATAGTTGTAACAACTTCTACTTTTCTATAACATATGTCTGCAAAAATATAGGAGGCCTCAATCAAGGTGGGCGAATCGGAGCGGCTTCCCGGCGTCCCTCTGTGCATCGACTCGTCGATGTCGTCCCCATCAAGACCTCCACACCGATCCGTGCGGACATACGCGAATCCGGGTTCGCGTATCCGTTCCACGGGGATCGATCGTCATGCCATTCACAGACATCGCGCTTTCAATCTATGTCGTCGTTCCGTCTGTTCGCGTCGTTCTTCCGCTCCGTTTGTCCGGTCCTTCTCATACTGGGGCTCGTGACGGGCTGCGACATCGTCTCTTCATCAGGGGACGTTCCCCAGTTTGCTGACAGCACCTCGTCGGACGCCGCCCTGAAGTTCGACGACAGCCCCGGCTGGCACCGAAAAGTCGTTGAGTACAATGATAAGAAGCGGCAGTTTAAGTACTACGTCCCGGGCAGCCTCCCGGACGACGCCCCGGTCGTCATGGCCCTACACGGCGCGACGGTCGGGATGGACGCGATGTTTAGCGGGTCGCGTCCGGGCAGCCAGGAATGGCTTACGATTGCCGAAGAAGACGGCGTGCTCATTGTTGTGCCAGAGGCCTCCCACAACGTGCAGCCTGTCTGGGACGACTGTACTCCTCTTCCCAAGAGGGGCGGTGCGGACGATGCGGGCTTCCTCGTCAATCTTACCGACTGGACGACGACTCGGGCGAATGCCGATGCCGACAGCATCTTTGTTTACGGCGTCTCGAATGGCGGACAGATGGCCAATCGCCTGGCGCTGGAGCACACAGACCGTTATGCGGGCATTGCGGCGTTCATTTCGAATATCAATTCCAACCTCGGCCCGGACGAGGAATGCACCAACCCCTTCGAGCCCATTAAGGCCTTGGTTGTGAGTGGCAAGAACGATACGGCGTCCCCGTTCGAGGGAGGCGGCGCCGACACTTGGGGGGTAGACGTGCTATCGGCTTCGGGCACGCGCGACTTCTGGGTCGACAACAACATCCAGGGCGATCCGCCGCCCCGGCAAACCAACCCGCTCACTGAAGAAAATAACAGGGTCTCCTGTGAAATCACCCCGGCCCCCGAAACCGGCGCCGACGTGCAGCTCTGTGCATTTGAAGCTGGACACACCGTTCCCTCCAACCTGTTCGAAAGCACGCGCGTGACGTGGCAGTTTTTTCGGGACCGGTAATCTCGCGCCCGATCGGCGCCTCCGGCGCTTGTGACGCGCGACAGGAAGCGGCCGGGACGCGTTTCGCATCCTCCGTCGCCGCGGAGAACGTGCGTTGCGCACGGGCTCCCGGATCAGGAACTTGTTGGAAGAGCCATGGGGGCGGACCTGCGGCCCCGCTCCGTAGAGCCCCGCCCCCGTTCGGCTCCCTCACGAAACGCGTTCCTGGCCCGGCCTCATACCCAATCCGCCTACAACGTTCGGGGGATGGAGGCATTGGTAGGAATGCAAGCATGTGGACCTCACGCATACCAGCTCCGCTTATAAAGTGCGGGGTCTCAGAAATGTCGGCATAGGCGCAACCGGTTTGTGTACCAATTACACACCTACACACCTACGCACTCACATCCCCGAATCCTTCAACCGGATTCGGCATGAAGCAACCGCAACGATGAAGGGGGCCTCCCGTAAGTGTCCCTCCGAATCGTTTCCTCCGTTTCCGTTTGCTCCCATGCCCATCGTCGCGGCCGTCGAAATGATCGACGGTCCCCGGCTCTTCTCAAACTTTGCGGGAACGTGGCGCTTTGAGGCCCTCGGCGATGAGACGACCCGGGCGACACTTCAGTACAGCTTCATCACCGCCTGGGGAGGGCTGCGCCTCCTTCTGCGGGTGGCGAGGAGCAACATTCGGTTGTCCGGGCGGGGAAGGACTGGTGGGGGAGGAAAGCCGTTTGGGCGTCGGAAACAGCGATGAGCGGGCTCGTGTTGGCAAGGATCCCTTCTGCGAACTCGGAGGGGCCGCTGACGCTCTTCGCTGAGGGGGCGTTTCCCTTCCCGTCTTCACTGTGCCTGCTGTGCCCATGTCGTCCGAGTCGTCCACGTCGTCCCTACCCCGCGATGCCATTCAGGAATGGCCCAAGGCCGAGCTGCACTGTCACCTCGACGGGTCGATGCGGCTGGACACGATAATGGAGATGGCCACGGCGCAGGGAAAGCGAGACCAGCTTCCGGCCGATAGCGTGACCGGCCTGCGCGACGAGCTGCGCGCCGTCGAGCAGAGCGGATCGCTGGACGCCTACCTCACGTGGTTTCAGTATACCGTTCCGCTGCTACAGACCCGATCGGCGCTGGCGCGGGCCGCCTACGAGCTGGCGGCGGACAACGCCGCGGAAAACGTTCGGTACCTGGAGGTGCGATATTCGCCGATCCTCCACGTGGACGAAGGGCTGAGCCTGGAGGCGGCGAACGACGCGGTGCTCGACGGATTGACCCAGGCGGAGCGGGACCTGGACCTCACCACGTCGCTCATTGTTTGTGGGCTGCGCAGCCGGCCCGAGCGCACGTCGGTGCAGCTCGCAGAGATGGCCGTTGATTACAAGCACGACGGCATCGTGGCCTTCGACCTGGCGGGCGGCGAGGCCGGCAATCCCCCCAAGGCCCACCTCCCGGCCTTTTATCACGCCCGCAACAACCTGCTGAACTTGACCATCCACGCAGGGGAGGACTGGGGGCCGGACTCGATCCGGCAGGCCCTCTTCTACTGCGGGGCCCATCGCATCGGGCACGGCATCTCGCTGCGCAAAGATCCGGAGCTGATGCAATATTTTGCCGACCACCGGATCCCGCTCGAAATCTGCCCGTCGAGCAATGTGCACACGCAGTCCGTGCCGAGCCTGGAGGCGCACCCGATCGAGACGTATGTGCACTCCAACATTCCGGTGACGGTGAATACCGACAATCGACTGTTTAGTCGCACGTCGGTGACCGAGGAGCTGTGGCGCGTGTACCAGCACTGCAATCTGACGGCAGCGGACCTGCGGGAGGTCGTGCTCAATGGATTTCGGTTTGCGTTTCTGCCCCACGAACAGCGACGAACGCTTCTTCATAAAGCCGTAGCGGACCTCCCCCTCGGGTCCGAGCATGAAATGCCGCTTCGGTAACGCGGCGCCCGTCGCGTAGAGGGACGGAGAATTGCCCCCCTCATGGGAACCCGGACGCAACGTTTTCGTCGGGGGCGTGTATGGCAAGACACACAGCATTCCGGCATTCGGCTTGCGCATATGGGACATTCGAACACGGCACAGGCGATGAGGGAGCATCCGAAGTGGACCGACTGGCGGTGGCAGATGCAAAACCGCATCCACAGCGTCGAGGAACTGTCGGACTGGATTGACCCCACCCCCGACGAACGGGCGGCCATTGAGAAGACCAGCGACGTGTTTCGGTGGAACATCACCCCGTACTACGCGGACCTCATGGCCTCAACCGACCCGACCGGGCCGGTGCGGCGGCAGGTGGTGCCGACGATGGACGAGCTGGGCGATGATCTCGTCGACGAAATTGACCCGCTCGACGAGACGGGCCACTCGCCGGTGAAGAACCTCATTCACAACTATAAGGACCGGGTGGCCTTCTGCGTGACCGCCGAGTGCGCGGTGTACTGCCGCTACTGCCTGCGGAAGCGCATGGTGGGCGACGCCAATTTTTTCATGCGGACCGACGAGCATCAGGCCGCGATCGACTACATTGCCGAGCACGACGAAATTCGCGACGTGCTCCTCACCGGCGGGGATCCGCTCACCTTCAACGAGGACAACCTGGAGTGGCTGCTGAGTCGGCTGCGGGCCATCGACCACGTGGAGCTCATTCGCTTTGGGTCGCGGATGCCGGTGAAGTTGCCCTACCGCATTACCGACGACTTGTGTGACCTGCTGGCGCGGCACCATCCCATCTGGGTCAACACCCATTTTAACCATCCAAAGGAATTGACCGACGATGCGGCGGCGGCCATCGACCGGCTGAAGCAGGCCGGGGTGCCGGTCGGCAACCAGACGGTGCTGCTGCGGGGGATTAATGACGATCCGGAGACGATGAAGGCCCTGAACGAGGGCCTCGTGCGGATGCGGGTACGGCCCTACTACCTGTATCAGGCACAGGTCATCGGCGGGACCGGCCACCTCCGCACGCCCATCGAGATCGGCCTGCACATTATGCGACAACTGCGGGGGCGGACCTCCGGATTCGCCATCCCAACGTACGTGCTGGATACCCCGAAGGGAAAAGTGCCGCTCAATCGAAGTTACATCAAGGGCCGGGACGGACCGTATGTCCTTATGGAGACCTACGACGGGTCCCTCTGGGCGGAGCCCAATCCGCTTCCGGACGGTCGCGACATGCCCGTGCAGCTGCCGGCCGTGGACTGTCCCGACGATGTTGCCACCATTCCCGTACGCCTGGAGGGAAACGATGCGCGGTCGCCTCGCCGCTCCGTCGCTGAATCGTAGAGCGCAAACATCAGATATGTGCGAAGAGATGTTCGCTTGTTGACATTGAAGCCGGGTCGGAGTAAGTTCATCCTTGATTCCCTCTCTCGACTGATCGGGGCGTACGGCCCTTGTTCACGCTGCATGATTCGTGCTTTTCTGCTTGTCGCTGCCGTACTGGTCGTCGTGCTTGCCGTTGTGGTTGACCAGCCGTGGCTATACGGCGTGGCGGCCGCAGTGCTGCTGGGCGTCCTCGGTACGCTGGCGCGTCGGTTTTGGAACGCCTATCGTCAGGAAGAGGTCGAGAACGACCGCTCCGACCCCGCTGCGGGCGAGACGTCGGAGGAGGACCTCGGTGTGATGGAGGTGCGGCATCCGGAGGAGGAAGACGAGGGGGCCACGGAGACAGATGCTGCGCCGACGGACGAGGACGCTGTGTCGGAGGGAGAAGAGACGGGGCCTCCCGAATGGGCAGCCGAGGCGGCGCAGGAGGATGAGGAGACGCGCATGGATTGGGAGGAGCAGGATTGGGAGGAGCAGGTCGCCTCCGGCGGAGAGCAGGCGGAGGACGAGACGGAGCAAACTTCCTCCCCGGTGTACTCCGACGAACGTCCGGTGCTGGCCCCCTTCCTCGAATCGCTCCGGGCCTCGATTGGGGCCCAGAGCGTATGCCTGCTCGTGCAGGAAGAGGTGGCCCTGGAGTACCGGATCGAGGCGCTGGCAAGCGTGCAGCCCGACGTCAAGTACGAGGGCACGTTTGAAACCCGCGAGCCGCTGCTCACGGCCACGATGTCCCGCCAGTCCGTCACGGTACGGTCCCTGAACGGGGACGGGCGCCGCGATCTGGGCTACTACGGGACGGTGCCGGCCATCACCCAGGCGGCTGTGGCGCCGGTGTCGCGCCCCAACACGTCGTCGACGGTCTTCCTGATGGCCGATGCCACCTCCGAGGTCGATCTGGAACGCTCGGAGGCCCGGTCGCTCATGGAGCACTTTTCCGACACTGTGGCCCTGCTGCTCGACGCCCGCGAGGGCCGGTCGGACCGCCCCGTTCAGGTGGCGCCCGAAGCGGGGACGGAGGCGGACCCCGGCGACGGAGCGACGGCGGAGGCGAACCCGGCGTCGGCGTCGATGGAGCCGGCGCCCGACCCCAGGGAGCCCGACGAGGAGACGGAGGCGGCGGAGCCGCGTCCCCGCCGGGAAATCATTGCCGAGGAGATGGAGGCCGCCGACGCTGCGTCCGAGGATCTGGCCCTTGTGCTCGTGCACCTCAACCGCGCCGAGTCGATCGCGCGACAGGGCGAGGAGGCCGTTGCGACGGCGGAGCGCCACCTCCGGTCCCGGCTGGAAGACCTGGCGCCCGGGCGCCGCGTCGAACGCTTCGGGGAGCTGACCTACGGCATCTTTATGCGCAGTGGGGTCGATGCGGTGGAGGGCTGGGCCGCCGACCTGCAGGACAGCATGGCGAAGGAAACGGGCACCCTGGAGGGCGGCGTCAGCGTCGGCGTGGCGGTGCGCGATGTGCGCCACGATGCAGAAAGCCTGCGGGCCGACGCCACGGATGCGCTGCTGGAGGCCTACGAGACGGGGACCTGCACCATTATTGCGTAGGTGGGCATCGGTAGTACGGACAGCGTATTCCGAATCCGGTCGAAGGGGGCGGGGCTGTAAGTATGTATGTGCGTAAGTATGTACCTGAGACCCATCCCCTTGCGGCTATACCGAGGGTTCTGAATCCCAAACGTTGTAAGCGGATTTGGTATCGGGGCTGCAGCGGGAAGCGTGCATTCGTGCGATCACGTCGGACGCCGGCGGACGAGGCGGGAACGATTGGCGGCGGTGTGCTTGCAGATAGCCCGCCCGTGTCTGTGAATTGATGTCTGTGACTGCCATGAGCACAACGACCGACGCCTCGCCGCGCATCACGCACGTCTCCTGGGGCCGTCTGGAGGTGGACGACGGCACCCACTCGTTTAAGGACGCCAAGCTCTACCCGGGCGGGGCGCGGGCCTGGGACTGGAACGAAACTGGCACCTCGCACACGCCCGGCATTCAGCCGGCAGACGTGGAAGAGCTCGTCGAGCACGGAGCAGAGGTGGTGGTGCTCTCCCGCGGTATGAACCGGCGCCTCCAGGTCCAGGACGCGACGCTCCAAATGCTCGACGACAAAGGCGTGGAGACCCACGTACTGGAGACGGAGTCCGCGGTGGAACGCTACAACGAGCTACAGGACGAGGGTGAGTCGGTAGGGGGGCTCTTTCACTCGACCTGCTAAGGGTCCTCCATTCTGCAATTGGGACGTTGGAGGAGGAGGGCTGACGTATCCTGCTTTCGGGCCGGCGGGCTCAGCAGGGTCTTCCAGCCCCTCCGGACTCCCCCGAAACTGCTCCAGTGCGGCCCCAATGCGAGGACGTTGGCCTTCGCCCTGCGCGTAGAAGATGCCGGTGGGAAGGCGGAGGAGCGTATGCACGTCGTACTGGTTGAGGAGCCGCTTGTGAACGGTCTCGTCCGCCCCGCCCTCGAAGAGCACGTTGTCCGGCAGACAATAGCGCGGCCGTGCCGCCGATGGACAGCATGTTGGCGACGTGCTGGAGGAAGTTGAGCT
>CAYOWD010000106.1:0-5283 GCA_964407535.1 uncultured Salinivenus sp.
CGAGAGTTTACCTACCTGCGCACGGATCAGTAAATCGGTGGGTACGTGTCCACGGATCGGCACGTTCGAGTAGGACGTTGGGGAGAGGGGCATGCCAGATGAGAGTCCAGCCTCTGGGGACGGGGCCAGTAGATCAGCCGTGCGGCATTGTACGAACCCTTGACGGTTGTCGGGACGGAATTCCGCGTCTGGGAGGCATGCGGGGAGTGGGCGGATGCGCAACGGGGGTTACAAGGTTGTAGGGGGGGCACCACAGACACGTAAAGACGGACAGATTTTACGCAGCGAAAGCGAGGAAGGTCTAACGAATCAAAAAAGCAAGATACGTTCCGTCTTATCGAACGGGCACTGTGCCCCAAGTGCGCCCCATTCGCTCGTGTCGCAAAACGGCCCCCATAGACGTGCAAGCTCACATATGCCGGTTCGGTGTGTCGCCCGGGACATAGCGGCACTGACAGGCGTTTTGATTCTAATTTTGCCCCCGGGCGGTTGCCTGGTGGATTGATGACGGTCTGAGACCGTGGCGACGTTTAGCACGATCCTCTAGCGTCCGCTCGGATTAAATAAATACGCAGGTGCCGAACCTCTGAGGTCGCAGCGTCTGTACCGATCGGTCCTGTGTGGCGGGCACTCAGCGTCCGACGAGCGACTGGTATGTGGAAACGCCTCTGTCTGTGGCTTCGTTCAGAAGGATGTCTTTTCTCATTAGACCCGAAAATTGCGAATGAAGCGTTCACTTAAAGTTGGATCCGTTGCAGGCATTGGCATTTTCCTGCATTGGACCTTTCTGCTCCTCATTGCAGCGATTTTTGCCTTTTACTACGCGCAACACCAGAGCGTAGCGGCCGCAATAGCGGGAATGGGGCTGATTTTTGGGGTGTTTCTCTGTGTGGTGCTCCACGAACTGGGCCACGCGCTGACGGCTCGTCGATTTGGGGTGGGCACCCGAAATATCACCCTGTATCCGATTGGGGGCGTAGCGCGGTTGGAGCGCATTCCGTCCGAGCCGATGAAAGAGCTGTGGATCGCCCTGGGAGGCCCTGCCGTAAATCTGGCCATTGTGGGCGTGTTGGGGGCAGGACTGCTCGTGATGGACGGCACATTCGACCCTAGTGTGTTGCAGGCGCCCGGTCGACACACAATCGCGTCCCTCTTCTGGATAAATCTGGCGCTCGCTGGATTCAACCTCTTGCCTGCCTTCCCGATGGATGGGGGCCGAGTCCTTCGAGCGGTGCTTGCGATGCGGCAGGATTATGCGACTGCCACCCAGACCGCGGCCAACGTGGGGCAGGGCATGGCCATCCTCTTCGGCCTCTGGGGGTTGCTTTCGTTTAATCCCATTCTTCTCTTTATCGCGTTGTTTGTGTACGTCGGTGCGCAACAGGAGTCGCAGCAGGCCGTCTATCGCGCCTTTACAGAAGGCATGCCGGTCCGGGAGGCGATGGTCACGCGCTTTGCCACGCTGGATGGGGACGATACGCTTGATGATGCCGTGGATGAGCTGTTGGCAGGAACAGATCACGACTTTCCGGTGGTGGAAGACGGGCGCCTTCTTGGGTTGCTGCGGCGGAAGCAACTCATCCAGGCCCTGTCGGCTCACGATCGCGACACCCCGGTGCGCGAGGTGGCCGACCGCGAGTTCTTTACCGTAGGCCCCGGCGCGCCGCTCGATGAGGTGTTCCAGCGGATGAACGAGGCCAACTGCACCACGGTCCCTGTGGTTGACGACGATACCATTTTGGGCCTGCTGACGCTCGAAAACGTCGGCGAACTGATTATGGTCTCCAGCGCGTTGCAGGCAAAGGGGGCCGCCGCCGCTCAGCGGACCGATGTTAGCGACGCGGCGGTGCGGCGACGGGTCGCCCCGGACGCATCGTCGGAATCAGGACCTGTTTCCTGACGGAGCGGGCCTTTGATCGTGGATGGAAGCGGCGCTCACGGTATCCTCACGAATGGACGTCATGCATTTCCGCATTCCATCCTATACATTGCACGGCGGTCGTCGGGGCGTCCCTGCAGTCGCTTCGTCGACCAGCGCCGATCGACTCTCTTTTTCGTTCACTGGTGTTCGATCATGAATCGACGGACGAAGATCGTTTGCACCCTCGGCCCGACCTCTACGGATCCGGATACGATCCGTGCACTCATCGAAGCGGGGATGGACGTAGCTCGCATGAACTTCTCTCACGGGTCTCATGAGGAGCATCGCGAGCGTGTGGAGCGTGTACGAGCCGCGGCCCAGGAGGTGGGACGCTCCGTCAGTATCCTCCAGGACCTTCAGGGCCCGAAGATTCGGGTAGGGCAGATGAAGGATGATTCGGTGATGCTTCGGGAGGGACAGGAACTCACGATTACCAACGATACCACCATTGTCGGCGATGGGGAACGGGTCTCGATCGATTACGATACCCTGCACGAGGACGCAGAGGTCGGGGGACGCATCCTGATCGACGACGGCCTCCTCGAATTGCGAATCACCGACATTGAGAATTCGAAGATCCGGACGACCGTCGTCGAGGGCGGTCCCCTTCGGTCTCGAAAGGGGGTCAACCTTCCCAATATTCGCACCTCGACGCCGTCCCTGACCGAGAAGGACCGGAAAGACCTGGAGTTTGGGCTGGAGCTTGACGTCGACCTGATTGCGCTCTCGTTCGTGCGGGACCGGTCCGACGTCAAGGAACTGACCGACCGGATCGAGCAAGCCGGCAAGAACATCGGCGTGATTGCGAAAATTGAAAAGCCGCAGGCCGTCGAAAACATCGACGAGATTCTGGAGGTCGTCGATGGCATTATGGTGGCACGAGGCGACCTCGGCATCGAGATGCCGATGGAGGAGGTACCGGGTACCCAAAAGGACCTGATCAGTCAGGCCATGTCGACGTCCCGACCGGTGATTACGGCGACCCAGATGCTGGAAAGCATGGTCGACAATCCGCGGCCTACCCGAGCAGAGGCGAGCGACGTGGCCAATGCGGTTCTCGACGGCAGCGATGCGGTGATGCTATCGGCCGAAACGGCCGTGGGGAGCGATCCGGTGCGGGTCGTGAACGCCATGAACCAGATCATTCAGAAGGCCGAGTCGCACTGGCAGGAGCATCGCCCCTCGCTTGCCATGACGCCGGGACGGCTGGAGCAGAATAAGGGCGTCACGGAAAGTGTAAGCTTTACGGCGTGTCGACTGGCCGAACAGGTGGGGGCGGAGGCGGTCTGTTGTCTGACAAACTCGGGAGCGACGGCCCGGTCCATCGCCCGGCACCGCCCGAGCATGCCCATTTATGCCTTCACGGACGATCCCCGCGTCGTCGGCCAACTGGGGGTTCTTTGGGGCACGGAGGTCTTCCACGTGCCCTTCCAACAGGATACGGACCAGGGCATCGCCCGCGTGCACAGCGTGCTGCGCGACCACGACCTCGTTGAGCCCGGCGACCACGTGGTGGTCACGGTGGGTATGCCCCTTCCGGCGCGCGGACGGACCAACACGGTGCACGTAAGCCGCGTTCGATAGGAGGCACACCGCAGTTGGGGGGGGACGGGATCCTTCCGCAGCTGGTGTTCATTTCAGGCGTGTGGTCGCCGATCTGTTCGTGCAGATGGATCGCTAAGACGGAAGGGCCTTCCTGTTCGGTGATTGTGTTCAACTCCTCATGGGCCGTTTTTCGGGCACTTCACTTGCTGCCGTCTGGACTGCGGGGCCTCTGTTGCTCTGGGGCGGACTGGCGCTCGTTCTCCTGAGCGGGTGCGGGCGCGGCACGTTCGTGGGACGGCAGTACGACGACTTTACCGCCTACTACAATACCTTCCACAACGCCCAGCAGGCCTTCGAGGAGGGCCGCGAGGCCATTCAGGAGCGGGACCGTTCGATTGATCGGACCCGGTACCTGCCTGTGTTCCCTGCGCCCTCTTCGGAAAACAACGAATCTGCCTTCGAAAAGGCAGTGCAAAAAAGCTCCGACGTGCTTCGCGACCATCCTGAATCGCGATGGGTGGACGATGCACTTATGCTCATTGGGAAGTCGTACTTTTATCAGGGAAACTACGTCGGGGCCGCGCAGAAATTTCGGGACGTGCTCGCTCTTGAGGCGGGACGGAAACACGAGGCGCAATTCTGGCTGGCCCGTACGCTCGTTGCCAACGAGCGGTTGGAGGAGGCCGCCGAGATGTTGGAGGGGGCGGTGGATACGACGAAGGCGCCTGAAAATACCTGGACGGCGCGCCTGCATCTAGTACAGGGCGAGTTGTTGGTTCGGCAACAGCGGTGGCCCGACGCGGCTGTGAGTCTTGAACGGGGATTGGATGGCGCAGTGCCCGACGCGGTGGGGGCACGGGCGGCCTTTCTGCTTGGTCAGGTACGAGAGACGATGGGACAACGGGCGGAGGCCCGGGCAGCGTACCGACGGGTCCAGGAGTACGGTGCGTCGTACGAACTCGAATTCGCGGCGCGGCTGAGTGAGATTGAGCTACAGGGAAAGCAGGGAGACGCCACGGCCGCCTTGGAGCGCCTCGACGACCTACAAACGGACGATAAGAACCTCGACAAGCGCGGCGAGATGGCACTTGTGGAGGCCCGAATCCACCGCGCGCAGGGACATCCCGACCGAGCCCAATCGGCACTGAAGCGCGTCCTGTACGATTCCGATGTCTCTCTGTCGCAGGAAGCAACGAGGCGGATTCATTACAACTTGGCGACGCTCTATCGGGATGACTACGAGGACTTTAGCCAGGCGGCTGCCCACTTCGATACTGCAAGCACCCAGCAGGGGAATGAGGCGGAGCAGGGCATCGCCCAGCGTCTCCCGACGGCCCCCACGGATGCGGAAGTGCAGGCGAACCAGTATCGCAGCCTGGCCGATCGGGCCGATGCGGTGACGCGATTGGACTCCCTGCTTCGAATCGGGCGTATGAGCGAGTCTGAGTTCCGGGCTTTCGTAGAGGAGCAGCGTCGCAAGCGACGGGCCGAACGGGAAGAGGAGGCGGAAGATGCTTCGAGGCGACGACGTGTTCGTTCCCCCGGAACGAGTTCCGAGACGCAGCGCCGGACGGCAGAAACGGCTGCAGACACCCGCACCTCCGATGCGGGCTTCCTGTTTTACAAGGAACCGTCTCGGGTGCAAGAAGGACGGCGCCGGTTCATATCTACTTGGGGCGACCGACCGCGGGTAGACAATTGGCGGCGGCGCAACGCGATGAGGCGGGACGCAGCCTCGGATGAGGACGACGAACGAGCAGACGCGGAGGCACCACAGGAAGGGGGAGAGGTGCAGGCGACCGCCGGACTGGATCTGT
>CAYOWD010000106.1:5293-13549 GCA_964407535.1 uncultured Salinivenus sp.
CCGCGCGATTCGTCGAGCCAGGCCCAGATGGAGACTGAGCGGGCACGGGCGCGCTACGAATTGGGAAACGCGCTGTTTCTAGCGGCGGGTCGGCCTGACTCGGCGGCAACGTGGTACCGGCGCGTGTTGGAAGAAGACGGAGAACAACCAGTTGCCCGTCGGGCCATTTATGGCCTGGCGGAAGCCTACTGGGAGCAGGGCGACACCGCTGCGGCACGGCAAGCGTACGAGCAACTCGTCGACCGGTATCCGGACTCCGATCTCGCCGTGCGGGCCCGTCAGCGTCTCAACCGACAGGCGGAGCGAGTCGGGGAGAATCAGTCGGTGCAGGCTGATTCGGGGTACGTTCGGGCATACCGCCAGTGGAACCAGGGGGCAGAACGTCCGGCCCTGGAGGCGTTTTTGGACGTTGCTCGGCAGTACCCCGACACCGAAGCGGCCCCGCGGGCCCTGCTCGCCGCTGGCATCATCTACTGGCGCCAGTTGCAGGCCGAGCCGGACTCGGGATTGACGTCGACGGTTACGCGGTACCTGCAGGCTGTACAGAGCGATTCGACGCAAGCACGTCGGCGCGATTCGCTCGCGGAACGACGCTCCAGCCCTGACGCCTCGGCCGATTCGGTGGGGGCGAACGCGCCTGCTCCTGCAGACGAAGAGGAAGCCTCCATGGCCCGTCTCCCGGCTGCGCCAGCCGACACAGCAGTTCCCGATTCAGCGAGGGCCGACACTGTGCGTCCCGACCGCCCGTCCGCGCGGAACTCGGCTCGCGTCGACTCGGCAACAGCCGATACGACGGCGGCAGCGTCTACCGAAGGGGTGCTTCGGCCCCTCGGCGACTTATTGCGGTACCTCACAGAACGGTATAGTGAGGCTCCCCAGCGAAAACGGGCGGACGCCATCCTGGCATTGATTGAAGGGAAGGCCCCTCCCCCCGATTCCGTATCGGTTGAGCGAATCCGGGAGCAGACAGGGGCATCCGAACCGGAGCCGGATTCGTCGAGTAATCCGGACGGACCGGGCGGACGTCCGTCCGCGCAAGAGGCCTCGTCGGAGGCGGACAATTCCCCCCAGCCGACGCAATCCGGTGGAGACGATCCCTTACCCGCCCCCACCACCGTACAGTCGTCGGGAGCGCCCGAGGCAGGATGGACGGTACTTGTCCAGGCCTTTGCAGCCCCCGACGCCGCCGACGAACAGCGGCAGATCCTCCGCAATAAGCTCGGCGGCGCATGGAGGCCCGAGGTGATACAGGATCCGGCGGCGGATTCCGAGTACCTCCTCGTCGTGGGGACGTTCGACACGGAAGAAGAGGCCCAGGTAGTGCAGAGCCAACTCCAAGAGAAGCTCAATCGCCGCCTTGACGTGCGTCAACGACCCGGGGAGGCCGAGACCCCCTGAAAAGAACGGAACCGGGACGGAATGGAGGGAGGCTCTCGGATCGTCCCGTCGGAAACAGTCGTGTGGCGCGATAGTGCGGAATGGGAAGCCAAACGAGGAACTCGATGGTGGGACGATGGTAAAATGCCTTTCTATATGGTACCAAGTCCGCACTACAAAGTTCGGGGTTGCAAAAATGTCGGTATAGGCGCAAACGGATGGGCATCAAGTACATACCTACGAACCTTCATACCCGAATCCTTCAACCGGATTCGGTATCACACACCCCTAACGAAGCGTGCGGAGTTGGTGTGAGAGAAGAATTACGTCCATCACCGGCACGCTCCGCAACGCCACTCCGTACCGAATACCCATCCCGGCACAATTCAGAGAAGAACGGATAGAGGATCCTTCCTCGTTCCGTTCGAGCGTTTTTCCTCTCAGCCGGTTTGCGCTGCGTCGTCGATTCAGCGTGTCCACGCCTTACTGGTCCGTGCATGGTAGGCCATTCACGTAGGGGCATTTGGTCGCTGACCTCCCGGCGAGAGAATGGGCGATCGTTACCGAGAGCCTCAGATCTTCTACGCCACTGAAACGTGCGAACCGGTCCCTCCGACTCCAGCCAGGGGAACACTTGGTGGGGTGGTCCGGGCAATTCTCGAAAGGCCGACGGAATTGATTGCCCAATCCCACCTCAGGACCCAACTGAGGAGGACGCCTTCACATAAGCAACAGTACAGTGTGTTCATCATGTCGCAGAAGTCTACGCCGCCGGGTTCGCCGAACGATGGAGACGACAGCAGTATGGGATCGATTCTACAGTCCCAATTTGCACTGTGGGTCTACCTGGCCATTTTTCTTGCCCTGATCGTACACCTTGCAATTAACTGGCAAGGGCAAGACGAGGTGTCCATTGAGTACAGCACCTTCTTGGAGTATGTAGAGGAAGGATACGTGGAGCAGGTGGAGATCGTCGAAGACACGCGGATCAACGGCACCTATACGCGCCGGGCCGTGGAGAAGGGCCAGGTACAGCAGGCGGAGACCGAGGATGGGAACGTGTTCGGGACCTTTGCAACCGTCGACCAACGGGCCTTCAAGACCACCAAGCCATCGGATCATGATCTTACCACCCTGCTCCGCGAGCATAACGAGTCCGCTGAGGCCGCTGGGGAAACAACGGTTCGATTCAGTGCCAAGACCGAAAGCGACTGGCTGAATACGGTGCTCTTCTGGCTCCTCCCGATGGTCATCCTGATCGCCGTTATGGTCTATTTCCTGCGCCGAATGAGTCCGGGGTCGCCGATGATGAACATGGGAGAGAATACGGCGACCCTGTTTGAGGATGGGGACCAGGATGCCGTCACGTTTGCGGATGTAGCCGGGCTGGATGAGGCAAAAGAAGAAGTGGCCGAGGTCGTCGAGTTTCTAAAGAATCCGGACAAGTTTACGCGACTTGGCGGAGAGCTGCCCAAGGGCGTGTTGTTGGTGGGGCCGCCCGGCACGGGCAAAACCTTGATGGCCAAAGCCGTAGCGGGGGAGGCCGGCGTGCCCTTCTTCTCCATCTCCGGCTCCGATTTTGTCGAGATGTTTGTCGGAGTGGGAGCAAGTCGCGTGCGCGATCTCTTTGAGACGGCCAAGGAAAAAGCCCCCTGCATCATCTTCATCGACGAGATGGACGCAATCGGGCGGTCCAGAGGCCGCAGCAACATGACCGGCGGCAACGACGAGCGGGAAAATACGCTCAACCAGCTGCTTGCCGAGATGGACGGGTTCAACTCCGACGAAGGGGTTGTTATCATGGGCGCGACCAACCGGCCCGACGTGCTGGACTCTGCCCTGTTGCGTCCCGGCCGGTTTGATCGTCAGATCCTCGTCGACAAGCCGGATCGAAATGCCCGGGAGGAAATCTTCCGGGTCCACGTTCAAAACCTGCTGTTAGACGACAACGTAGAGCTGGAAATTCTGGCCGGGCAGACGCCGGGGTTTGCCGGGGCCGAGATTGCCAACGTGTGCAACGAGGCTGCTCTTCTGGCGGCACGGAAGGACAAGGAAAGTATCGAAATGGAGGACTTTGAGCAGTCGATCGATCGCGTGGTGGCCGGGCTGGAGAAGAAAAACAAGATCATCTCGCCGGAGGAGCGAGAAGTCATTGCCTACCACGAGTCGGGACACGCCATCGTGGGGTGGTTTCTGGAGCACACCGATCCGGTCGTGAAGGTCTCCATTGTGCCGCGCGGCATGTCGGCCCTCGGCCACGCGCAGTACCTTCCCGAGGAGCGGTATCTGTATTCCACCGAGGCACTCATGGATCGTATGACGATGGCGCTAGGGGGACGGGTGGCCGAGCGACTCGTCTTCGACCGCATTACCACGGGGGCGCAGAACGATCTGGAACGGATTACCGAGATGGCGTATTCGATGGTGACCGATTACGGCATGAGCGATCGCATCGGGCATCTCAGCTTCGATCGGTCGCAGGGCGAGGAGGACCCGCCGCTGTTTGACAAGCCGTATTCGGACGCAACCGCGGAGGCCATCGACGAAGAGGTGCAAGACATTGTGGAGGAGACACGACGGCGCGCGCGGCGTCTTCTTGAGGAGAAGCGGGCGGAGCTCGAAGAAATGGCCGAGGCCCTGTTGGATCAGGAGGTGTTGGGACCGGAGGAGCTCCTCCGCATCCTCGGCGAGCGCCCGCACGGGGAGTACGTTCAGGTGGGACAGCGCGGCAAGACCCTGACGGAGGCCGATGCAGTCGACTCCGAGGAATCGTCGACTCACGATGGAAGTTCCTCTGAATCCGACGACAACGACGAGTCTTCCGAAACCCGCCAGAACGGCGTACCGTAGATGCTCTTCGCCTATGTGGAGCGCAGTCCGCGTAGGACGACAAGGAAAATTGAAGCCGTAGAGCGAACCATCGCGCTCGTCCGAAATCCGGAGAGAGGGTATACGCCTGTCCAGTTTATCGGTATATACCGATATATCAAATAGGCGCCACTTGACTCGGCGTCTGTGGGCGATGTGGGCGGGTCAACCTCTTTTCATTCCTTCTTCGTGGGGGTGTTTGGACCTTCGCGGGGGTTTATGTCTACCCTTAAAGGCTGTGTGCGCGACAGGCTACTCTGGTCGTGTAGCGAAATTCCGATACTCGAGCGAATAAAGAAAGGCGAAATTGCCGTGCCGACAATACAGCAACTGATTCGAAAAGGGCGCGAGAGCGAAGAGAAGAAAAGCGACGCGCCCGCTCTTGAAGGAAGCCCGCAGCGTCGCGGGGTATGTACGCGTGTGTATACGACCACGCCGAAGAAGCCGAACTCGGCTCTTCGAAAGGTCGCCCGTGTGCGCCTGACCAACGGGAATGAGGTGACCGCCTACATTCCGGGAGAGGGGCACAACTTACAAGAGCACTCCATTGTCCTTGTGCGCGGGGGGCGTGTGAAGGACCTTCCGGGTGTGAAGTACCACATCGTCCGTGGTGCGCTCGATACGGCCGGCGTCGAGGACCGACGACAAGGCCGTTCGAAGTATGGAACGAAGAAGCCCGCCGAGTAGTGGTGTTCTCCAGGCGCTGCGTGCTTTTGCGGTGATCGCAAGGGCGAATGCAGCGCTTTACGTATTCCGGTGCGGGGTCCAGCGTTGTTGGGCCGAGGCCGCATCGCCTCCTTTGCGCTTTCGACGAACGACCGATCCTCGCTATGGCACGAGACAGCTCAGCCGAACAACGTACGACCGAACCGGACCCGATGTATCGGGACGACCTCGTGTCCCGCTTTGTAAACGCTGTGATGCGGGACGGAAAGAAGAATCTCGCCCAGCGGATTGTGTACGATTCTTTCGATGTGATCGAAGAGCGTACAGGTGAGCAGGGGCTGGAGGTCTTTAAGAAGGCCGTCAACAACGTGGCCCCGCTCGTCGAGGTTCGGAGCCGTCGCGTTGGAGGGGCCACCTATCAGGTGCCCATTGAGGTGCGTCCGGAGCGGCGCGTAACCCTCGCGTTTCGCTGGATTATCCAGTATGCGCGGGCTCGGAAGGAGAAGAGCATGGCAAATCGCCTGGCAAGCGAGCTGATCAATGCGGCCCGCGGGGAGGGCGGGGCCGTGAAGAAGAAAGACGACACGCACCGCATGGCCGAGTCGAACAAGGCCTTTGCCCACTTTAGCTTCTAGCGTCTGTCGGGGCACTGCATCGCATACCGCACACCGCTGTTCAGGTGCAACACTTGGGCACGGGGGCGCCCTTGAGCACGAAACCCATACGATACCATGGCTACTGAAAACAACAACAACGAAAGCTTTCCGCTCAAACGAACGCGGAATATCGGCATCATGGCGCACATCGATGCCGGAAAAACCACCGCGACGGAGCGCATCCTGTACTATACCGGGCGGCTTCATCGCATGGGAGAGGTCCATGACGGGGCTGCTACCATGGACTTCATGGATCAGGAGAAAGAGCGGGGCATCACGATTTCGTCCGCCGCGACGACCTGCTACTGGGACGATCACCGGATTAACATCATCGACACGCCCGGCCACGTCGACTTTACGGTCGAGGTGGAGCGCTCGCTTCGGGTGCTCGACGGGGCCATCGCGCTCTTCTGCGCGGTAGGCGGCGTCGAGCCGCAGTCCGAGACCGTCTGGCGGCAGGCCGACAAGTACAACGTGCCGCGTATCGGGTTCGTCAACAAGATGGACCGAACGGGGGCCGACTTTGAGAACGTGTTGGAGATGATGCGCGATCGGCTCAACGCCACGCCGATCCCGCTCCAGATTCCGATCGGGTCGGGCGACATGTTCCGCGGGGTCATCGACCTCATTCGGAATAAGGCGGTTGTCTGGGACGAAGAGTCGCAGGGGATGAAGTGGGACGTGCTTGAGATCCCGGAGGACATGGAGGATGAAGCCGAGGAGTGGCGCAAGAAGTTGCTCGAAAGCGTGGCGGAGCACGACGATGAGCTTCTGGTCCAGTACCTGGAAGGGGAAGAGATCGAGCCGGAAGCGCTGGAGAACGTGATCCGGACGGCCACGCTCAAGCGGGACATCACCCCGATGTTCTGTGGGTCGGCCCTCAAGAACAAGGGCATTCAGCGCCTGCTCGACGGCGTCGTGAAGTTCCTCCCGAGCCCGAACGACGTGCCGCCGGTAACTGGTGAGGATCCCGAGCTGAAACGGAAGGCGGAGGCGGCCGCGAAGGAGGCGGCGAAGGAAGCCGCCGAAGAGGCGGACGACGACGAGGAAGTTCCGGAACCGGAGGTCGACGAGGAAGAGTACGAAGTTATTCGCGGCCCCAACGAGGACGATCCGTTCAGCGCCGTCGCCTTCAAGATCACGACCGACCCGTATGTCGGGAAGCTTACGTTCATCCGCGTTTACAGCGGTACGTTGGAGGCTGGCTCGAAGGTGTATAACCCGGGTCGCGACGAGACCGAGCGCGTTGGGCGTTTGATGTTCATGCACGCCAACAGCCGGGAAGATGTGGATGTGATTCGGGCCGGTGACATTGCGGCGGTTGTGGGACCGAAGAACTTGAAGACCGGCGACACGATCTGTGACCCGGAGAATCCGGTAGTGCTCGAATCGATGGAGTTCCCGGAGCCGGTGATTCGGATTGCCGTCGAGCCGAAGTCGAAGGCCGATCGCGACAAGCTGATGAACGGCCTCGTGAAGCTGGCCGAGGAGGACCCGACGTTCGACGTCTCGACCGACGAGGAAACGGGGCAGACGATTATCGCCGGAATGGGCGAGCTCCACCTCGAAATTATCATTGATCGCCTCAAGCGCGAGTTCAAGGTGGAGGCCAACGTGGGAGAGCCGCAGGTGGCCTACCGCGAGGCGCTCACGAGCATGGTCGACGAGCACTACGTTCTCAAGAAGCAGAGCGGCGGTCGCGGCCAGTTTGCCGAGGTCTACATGGAGGTTGGGCCGAACGACGACGGAAGCGGCCTCGAATTTGAGAATGAAATCAAGGGCGGGGTCATTCCGAAAGAGTTTATTCCGTCCGTGGAGCGCGGGATTGAGAGCGCGATGGAGGATGGCCCGGTGGCCGGATATCCGGTGGAGAGCGTAAAGGTGCGCCTCTACGACGGCGATCACCACGAGGTCGACTCCGACCAGAACGCCTTTGAGATTGCCGGGCGGCTCGGGTTCCGTGAGGCTGCCCGCCGTGCCGATCCGGTTCTAATGGAGCCGGTCATGGACGTGGAGGTCATCACGCCGGAGGAGTACATGGGCGATATCATCGGTGACCTTAACAGTCGACGCGGCCAAATTGGCCAGATGGACCAGCGCAACGACGCGCAGGTCATCAACGCGACGGTTCCGCTTTCCGAGATGTTCGGGTACTCGACGGATCTCCGGTCGATTTCGCAGGGGCGGGCCATCTACACGATGCAGTTCGAGGAGTATCAGCCCGTGCCCGAGAACATTGCCGACGAGATTCTCGACGAAGACACGGTTGCGGCGGCGTAAGCGCCGAGGGAAATTCGTCTACACCATTTGAGCTTCGAATCTACAGACACTTACCAACTACACACCATGGCGAAGGAAGCCTTTGACCGCGAGAAGCCGCACGTAAACGTAGGAACGATCGGGCACGTCGACCACGGGAAAACGACCTTGACGGCCGCGATCACGAAGGTGTTGGCCGAGCGCGTGGGGGGCGCGGCGGCCAAGACGTTTGAGTCGATTGACAACGCGCCGGAGGAGCGGGAGCGGGGGATTACGATTGCGACCTCCCATGTCGAGTACGAGACGGAGAACCGGCATTACGCCCACGTCGACTGCCCGGGGCACGCGGACTACGTCAAGAACATGGTGACCGGTGCCGCGCAGATGGACGGGGCGATTTTGGTGGTGGCCGCCACCGACGGCCCGATGC
>CAYOWD010000107.1:0-12480 GCA_964407535.1 uncultured Salinivenus sp.
GGAGCGTGTCCGCCCCCATGTTGGCCGCCGCGGCCGCCGCCTCACTGCCGCTGTGGCCGCCGCCGACGACAATCACGTCGTAGTTGAAGTAATCCTGATGCATAGCCGGAGGAAGTCAAGTTCGAAAACACACGCCCAGGAAAGAACGCCCATCGTAGAGCACCCAAAACGCAGAGCGGAGGCCGAGGATTCGTGCCATCCGTCCGGCGGCGCACCTGTGCACCGACGGAGTGGTCGGAGAAGCGTCATTTCGCAGACGACTCCGGTCCCAGCCACAACTCAAAGTGATTGGGAATGGTATCGTAGCGCGTCGCACGGTCTTTTATCTCAATGCCCATCTTCGTCACCGGCTCAACCCGACGAGCAATCGTATGTGCCGCATCGGACTGCCGGGGATCGAAGTATCGCAGTTCGGTCCCGGGAGGCCCCGCGCTCTCATTCTCCACATGAATCACGTTTAGAGACAATCCGGAAAGCGAGTCGAGGACCTGGGACACAAGGGACTGGGGGACCGCCGCCCGAACGTGCAGATACAACCGATTGCGCTCACGGGCCTCCAGGTGCTCAGGCGCCCGGCGATCGAAGGGCACGTGACAGGCCCCCGAGGGCGACGTCATCTCCCCGAAAAGCTTGCCGGCTTCCCGGTACACCCTCGGATTGGGATCCGTCTGCATCGTGCTCACGAGGGCCGAGATGAGGGATTGGGGATAACGGTCCGTTTCCTCGCAGTAGTGCCATAGAAACCGGACGCCCATGAACCGCTCTCGCCAGTTGGTGCTCGTCAGCATCTCAACGGCGTGCTGAACGCGATCGGTATCCTGGGCCGTCTGCTGGTCGGCCCGAAACTGGTAACTGACGTAGCCGAGTACGAGCGGAATGGCAATGCCCGACAACACCGTGACGAGCAGTTCCACCCACGCCCACATGTCGCGCTCCGCTTGGTCCATTCGTGTACGTCGATTTGGGGATTGAGGAGTGGGTCGTTCGGCTCCGAGCGAACGAAGACGCGCCGCGGCGATCGCCGGGCCGCCCCGGACGTGGGCTCCCCACAGACATTTACGCGTGGGACGTCGTCACTTATTTCGGTTTACAAAGTACAGTCTACTCTCGATATCTACTTAACCCCAGGGCAATCGCATCTTGCTCAATGGAGCGCACAGGACGGTAGGCGGCCCCCTTCAACGGCCTCCATGCATCCATGCGTCCACTCATTCCGGGCAGCACGGAAGATCAACGGCTAACAGTGCCGCCTGCGTCTTCGGATGCATTCCAACATACGATCGCCCTGCTTACCCCGTCCGTATTGACATTACTCCTGTCGCATGTTATTTGCTTGCTAAATATAAGGAACGTTCTCTTCATCGTTCACCTACACTCGGGCACTCCAGTATTTCCCCCACTATACTGTTATGATGCCTGATCATTTCGACGTTGTCGTCGTCGGTTCCGGATTCGGAGGATCGGTGACCAGTTACCGCCTGGCAGAGGCCGGACTCGACGTCTGTCTGCTGGAACGCGGCAAGGCCTACCCGCCGGGGTCCTTCCCGCGTACGCCCCACAAGATGAAGGAGAACGTGTGGGACCCGAGCGAGGGCCTCTACGGCATGTTCGACCTCTGGTCGTTCGATGAATTTGAGGCGCTTGTGTCCAGCGGGTTGGGGGGCGGCAGTCTCATCTACGCCAACGTGCTGCTGCGCAAGGACGCCGAGTGGTTCGTCAAAGAAGATGCGACGGGCGACGGGTACGAGCACTGGCCCGTTAGCCGCGAGGACCTCGATCCGCATTACGACCGGGTGGAGAAGATGATGAACGTGCAGAAATACCCCACCGACCACGAACCGTACAGCGAGACCCCGAAGACCAATGCCTTTCGGGAGGCCGCCGAGAAACTGGGGCTGGACTGGTCGTTGCCTCCCCTCGCGGTGACCTTCGGCAACGACGGGGAGCGCCCGGTGCCCGGGGAGCCCATCGACGAACCCGAGGGCAACCTCCACGGGCGCACTCGTCAGACGTGCCGCCTCTGCGGGGAATGCGACATTGGGTGCAACTACGGCAGCAAGAACACGCTGGACTACAATTACCTATCGGCCGCCGAGCGGGAAGGCGCCGACATTCGCACGCTCCACGAGGTGCGCTCCTTTCGTCCCACGGACGACGGCTACGAAATTGACTACGTGGTGCATACGGACGAGGACGAGACGACCCCCGACGGCCGTTCCCCCAGCGTCCAGACCATGACGAGCAATCGGCTTGTGTTGAGTGCGGGCACGCTCGGCAGCACCTATCTCATGCTGAAAAACAGGGAAGCCCTCTCCGAGCTCTCCCCTGCCCTCGGATCCCGGTTCTCGGGCAACGGCGACCTGCTCGGGTTCGCGGTCGACGCCGAGGAACCGGATCCTGTACACGGCGGCATGCGCGCCCGCACTCTCAACCCGAACGAAGGGCCGGTTATTACGAGCACGATCCGGGTGGGCGATATTCTCGACGACGGCGAAACCGGCCATTCCGGACGGGGCTTCTACCTCCAGGATGCCGGCTATCCGAGCTTCATTAGCTGGATTGTCGAGTCCGGCGACCTCTTTTCCGCCACCAAACGACTCATTCGGTTTTTCCGGCAACTCGTCTCGGCCCGGATGTACGGAGACACCAACCTGAGTGCCGAGCTGGATACCCTGCTCGGGGGCGCTTTTTCGAAATCCACCATGCCCCTCCTGGGCATGGGCCGCGACGTCCCAAGCGGTCAGATGGGAATCAACGACGAGGGCTATCTGACGAACGACTGGCAACTGCGCGGCTCCAGTGACTTCTTCCAGCGCCTTAAGCAGACCATGGAGGACGTGGCGCACGCCATGGGCGCCGACTTCATCATCAACCCCACCTGGTTGCTCAAGCGCGTCATTACCGTCCACGCCCTCGGGGGATGCCCGATGGGGCGTCACGAGAACGAGGGCGTCGTGAACGAGCACGGCGAGGTCTTCAACAACCCCGGCCTGTACGTGGCCGATGGATCGATCATGCCGGGCCCGGTGGGCCCGAATCCCTCGCTTACCATCGCCGCTCTCGCCGACCGCATCGCCGATCGCATCATTGCAGAGGAGTCCGGCAGCACGCCGGCCTCCGATGCATAGTCGCTCCCTCCTTCGGTTCTTCCCACCAAGCTGGTACCCCCCAATGCCTCCCCGCCGCGAACGCGAGATTCCCCGATTCACCCTGGAGGGCGTGCCCGACGCCGACACGACCGCCTATCCCGTCGAAACCGAAGACGGGCTCGGGCTCCGGCTCCTCCGATTTCAACGCGACCCGTGCGAGGATGCAGTGATGCTCATCCACGGGCTCACCACCTCCACCGACATGTTCATCATGCCGGAGCACACGAACCTCGTCGAATACCTGCTGGACAACGGCTTTACGGACGTCTGGTGCTTTGACTACCGGATGAGCAACCGGCACGGCTACAACATGCAGCCGCACCGGTACACGCTGGACGACGTGGCCCTCTACGACTATCCGGCCGCCGTCGCGACGATTCAGAACCAGGTGGGACCCGACACCCGCCTCCACGCCATCGCGCACTGCCTGGGGGCCGCCTCGTTCTCCATGTCCCTGTTCGGCGGCGCCGTCAACGACGAGATCACCAGTGCCATCGTCAACAGCGTGTCGCTCCGCCCAAGGGTGCCGACGTGGTCCAAGCTCAAGCTGTGGATGGCGCCGTTCGTGATGGAGTACCTGCTGGACTTTTCCTACGTCAGTCCGCGGTGGCACAACGACCCGTATCTTAGCCGCGGAAAATTGCTGTCGTACCTGGTGAGCGCGTTCCACTGGGAATGTGACAACCCCGCCTGTCACATGCTCAGTTTTATGTGGGGCACGGGATTTCCGGCACTCTACTCCCACGACCTGCTGAACGACATCACGCACGAGCGCGGGTCTGATTTGTACGGCCCCACCTCGGTGCACTACCACCGACACGTGCGCAAAATGGTGAGCGAAAACCATCGGGCCGTCAAGTACGACCCCGACAACGACCGCTACGACGCCCTCCCGGACGATTACCTCGCGGCGGCCGGCGACATCGAGGTCCCCGTCCTCTTCTGCACCGGCGACAACAATCAGGTGTTCACCGACTCCAATATCCTGGCCTACAATACGATGGAGGAAAAGGCCCCCGGACGGCACGACCTCGCCACGTTCGACGGGTACGGCCATCAGGACGTGTTTATGGGGCGCGACGTGCACGACGACATCTTTCCCACCCTGCTCGATTTTCTGGAATCGAAGCGATAACACCAAATCCGCCTACAACGTCCGGGACAAAGAAAGATCATTATAGGCTCTCAAATACATACCTACACACCTACTTACTTACATACCCAACTCCGTCAACCAGATTCGGTATCAGCGCCAATTGCATACCCGCCCAACGCCACCCCCCCCCAACCCTGCTCCCCAACGCCGAACGCACAACCCTGAACGCAAAACCCTGAACGCAAAACGCCGAACGCCCAATGCCCACTCCCCCGACCCTGACCTTCGACGAGACGATGCACGGGCCCTTTGCGCTCGGCGAAACCGATCCCCAGGACGGAGAAACCGTAGGCGAGCAGAACGACACCGCCCTCGCCCTGCATGCCACCGTCTCCATCCCCGACGTCGACCGCTTCGTCAAGGACCCCGACCACGAAGGGAATCTGAACGGCTCGATCGACTTCGGCCCCTTCGGCGGCAACGTAGAGGCAGAGGAGGGCGTGTTCAATCTGTTCAAACCGGCCGAGGAAGAGGGGCGGAAGCTCATGGTGTATGAGCTGCCCGTCACGTACGACGGGACCTCCTACTACTTGGCCGGTAAGAAAAAGGTACAGGACGATTCCGGGCTCGACGTGTGGTCGGACACGACGACGCTCTACACCCGCCTGCATGAAGGCCCGGATGCTTCCGGCCCCGTTGTTGGGGCGGGCATTCTCCGCCTCGGTGTGGACGACCTGATCGACCTCGTCTCTACCATGCAGGTCGAACACACCGATTCCGCCGACGCAAAAGCACAGGCCTTTACGACGTTCGGCCGGTTCTTTCTGGGCGAGCTGTGGGATACGTATGCTCCCCACCTGCCCCTCGATGTGGGCACGGCCCAATGACGTAGTCGGCTTTCACGGCACTGCTTGTCCCACTGATGTCCGATCCAACCATGTCCTCCTCCCCCGATTGTCCCGACCGCCCCGCCGACGAGTCGGATCTCGATTTTGAGAAGCGGGAGATGGTCCGATGGTTCAGCCCAAAAGAACTGGTCCGGACCGGCACCGAAGCCGTCGTCTCCGCCCTGTTCGGCGCGTACGCCGACTGGCGCGAGATCCAGGCCCTCCGCGCCCACGACCAGACGGAACCGGCAGAAGACGCGGATCTCATTCGCACCGTGCCGGGCGTGAGCGGTGGCACCAACGAGTGGTACGACCTCTCCGACCGCGACTCCCTCTGGATCGACTACACGGCCGATCTCGGGGACGGCTTCGACGCCACCCATACCGTCGCCCAGGTGCTGGCCCAACGGCACCTGACGGTCGACGGACACGACACCGAGCGCGGCCGCCTGCTCGTCATGGGCGGCGACCAGGTGTACCCCACTGCCTCCCGCACCGAATACCAGGACCGGCTGGTCGGTCCGTACAAAGCCGCCCTCCCCTGCGTGACCGACGAGACGCCGCCCGCGCTCTTCGCCGTGCCCGGCAATCACGACTGGTACGACGGCCTCACCAGCTTTCTCCGCCTCTTTACCCAGAAGCGATGGATCGGCGGCTGGAAAACGCATCAGCGACGCAGCTACTTCGCCATCAAGCTGCCCCACGACTGGTGGCTCTGGGGCATCGACGTGCAGCTCGACTCCGACATCGACGAGCCGCAGCTCAAGTACTTCCGGTCCATTGCGGACAACGACGCCATCATGCCCGACGGCTCGAAGGTGATGCTCTGCACGCCCGAGCCCACCTGGGTCTACGCCGAAACCCACGGCCCGTCGGCCTACCGGAACCTGGGCTACTTCCAGGACACCGTTCTCGACGACAACAATCATGAACTAACGATCGGCCTGGCCGGCGACCTGCATACCTATGCGCGCTACGCCGACGACGAGACCGACGAGCAACGCTTCATCGCTGGGGGCGGCGGCGCCTACCTGTACCCGTCCCACGACCTCCCCGACGACCTGACCATCGAAACGCCCAGCGGCCACGAGGAGCACTTTGCCCTTCAGCAGGAGCGGGAGAAGGGCAACGGCGACAGCGTCTACCCCGACCGCGACACGTCGCGCGGAATCGCCTGGAAGGCCCTGCTGATGCCCTTCCACAACATCGGCATGGGCGGGCTGGTGGGCAGCCTGTACCTGCTCTTTGCGTGGCTGCTCGAAAGCTCGACCATCTTCCCGGCACAGTCCTACACCGACGGCACCGCGCCGCCCTCGCTGCTGAAATACCTCTCCACCCAAACGATGCCCGGGAAAGCCGTCGAGGCCTTCGTGAGCGTCCTGCAGCACACACCCAGCGCTGCCCTGCTCGCCATCGGGCTCGTGGGGGGACTCGCCGCCTTCGCCGACGCGGAGAGCACCGTCCACAAACTCATCACGGGCCTTCTTCATGCCGCCGCCCACCTCCTGCTCGCCACCCTGCTGCTCTGGGGCTTCGCGCACCTCAACTTCAACGGACTCGGCCTCGGGGCCACAGCGGGGGCTCACGTGCTCCTTCTGTTCGTCGAGATGATGCTCATCGGCGGCCTCCTCGGCGGCATGCTCATTGGCCTGTACCTGATTGTGATGAACCGCCTCTGCGGCGCCCACACCAACGAGGTGTTCTCCTGCCAGCACAATCCGCATTACAAAAACATGCTTCGCCTCCACGTGGCCGACGACGGCGTCCTCACGATGTACCCCCTGGGCGTGCCCACCGTCGAGACCGACTGGCAGATCCAGCCCGCGGGCAACCCGGACGATCCCTGGTTCGTCGGCGAAAAATCGATCGCCGAACGGGTGGAGCTCATCGAACCGCCCGTCGACGTACAGTGACCCGGCCCGCTCCTGCCACAGGAAGGGACGCGCCGGCCCCAACCGAACGACCCCGACTGCCAATCGTCCCCCACTGAACGATTTTCTTTCGGACCCAAACGCTTCCACTTTGTCATGACCATCCCGCAGGCACAGTGGCTACGCTACGGGGCGTACACACTCGTCATTGTGTCGGTCGTTCTGGGAGGCTACTACTTCCTGTACGTCCAGCAACACGCGACGCAACTGGAGAATGATCGGCTCGCAGCACTCAAGGAGTCGAGTACGTACTTCACCGAAGAGATCGTACGGCTCAAGGAGAATCTGGACAACACCCTCACGGAGGATCAACTGAACGAGGGGGCCGCCGAACAGCGGGACTCGTTGCTCGCCTCCAAGCTTCGAGAGATTGAGGGGATTGTCGACACACCGGTGGACATGAAGACCCCCGAAACCTGGGGTGACCACTGCTTCAACGAACTGGACGCGGACAGTCCGCCGTCGATCTACGCCCACTTCGAACCGGCAGCTCCCCACCCCCGACTGCACTTCGAGTTCCTGAGCGACGGTCCCTGCCGGGTGGCAACGGCAACGCCGCACTCCCTTCTCCGCCCCCTTCTGCCCCAGAGCGAGACCGCCTTCGACCAGATTCTGCTCGTCCGCAAGGACGGCAAAATGCTCCTGCCCGGCAACGGCGAACGGCTTTCCATCCTGGAAATCCCCCTTCCCGATCACGCTGACGCCCCAAACGGGACGGGAGCACTGCACACCGACGTCTTCACGTTGGAGGCCGCGGGCGCCTCCTACCGCGCCTTTCTGCAGCCCTTTCAGCTCCCCCTCCCGGTGAGCTACCAGACCCAAAACCCCGACGTCTTTGAGGGCGGCCCGGCAAGCAAGCAGGAACCCCTCTACCTGACCGGCCTCAAGAACGAAACGGCGTTCCAGTCGGAAGCGCGACAGTTTCCCCCGATGGTTGGGTTTGGGCTTCTGGGGCTGCTCGGGTTGACCCTGCTGGCCTTCCCGTTCCTTGAGGTGTGGTTGATCAGCCCCACCGAGCGGTTCAAGGCGCAAGACATTCTGGAGGTGGCCGTCGGGGTGATCATTCTTGCCGCCGTTACCACCCTCATTCTGGTCAGTGCATTCTGCTACGACGGGCTCACAGAGCGGCAATCGAACAACCTGGAAGAGCTATCGGGCGTGATTGCCAACACCCTCAAAATGGAAGCAAACGCCGCCGGGGCTCAGCTCGACGGGCTCACGAAGGTTCTCGGGACCTGTATCGCAACGAGTGGGGACGACTGCATTCGAAAAACGCGCATCTTGGATCCATCGGCCGTCTCCGACAATCAGTCATTGAGCGCCGTCGATACGGTGTCCCACAGCTGGTACTTTCATCTGGAGATGGTGAGCTGGATCGACCGGAACGGCGAACAGGTGGCAAAGTGGAGTGTCGGCCCCCAGACCACCCCGCTCATCGACGTGGCGGACCGCGGGTACTTCCGGGCCCATGCATCCGCAATCGAGAGCCCCGTCGCCATGCCGGACCGGGATCAGGTGTGGCGCAAAACCAGGGCAGACTCGACGGAATGGGTCCTGCAGTCGATCCGATCGAATACGACGGGCAAGGTCTACGCCCAACTCTCGAAGCCGATTCCGCCGTCGGAAGCGGTCCATCTTCCCTCCGGACAGGGACGGACCGCCGTTGCCGCGGCCAGTATTCCGCTTCTGAGTCTGGTCAATCCGGTACTCCCCACCGGATATGGGTTTGCCCTGATTACGGACGACGGCGAGGTCCTCTTCCATGAAGATCCGCGGCGGAACCTTCGGGAAAACCTCTTCGACAAGGTCGGAAACAGCCAACCGCTCCGAGAAGCCGTCCAGGCCCATCGGGACATCAAGCTCACGACGCGATACCGGGGCGATCCGCACCAGTTCTACTCTGCCCCGCTCGCGGATTCTCCCTGGACCCTCCTGGTGTTTTCCAACCTCGACTCCGTTCGGGGACTGCAAGGGCAAACCCTGACGTACGCGATCGGGCTGTACCTGGGGGGGATGCTCCTTCTTCTGCCCCTCGTGCTGATGCCCTGCATGGCACTCTCCAGCCGGATCGATTTCGGCCTGACCGGCCTCTTTCAGGCCGTGTGGCCCGACCCGCATAAGATCCTCCTGTATAGACGACTCGTTCAATGGGAACTGGGCTTGGTCGGGGTCGGCCTGCTTCTGCTTACGCTTCTGATTTTAGAGGTTGCGTCTCTGCTTTCGGTCGTCGGCCTGTTTGTCGTGGGGGGACTATCCATCGGCCTGCTGTGCTACTACTGTAGTCGTCCCGCCCCCGAAGGCGAAGGCCCGTGGCCCCAGGACTGGTCCAAAAATTACCTCCGAAGCCTTGTGCTCCTCACCATCATCGTGGGCGGGTTGCTGCCCGCCGGCGTGTACTGCCTTCTGCACAACGAGAGCGCTCAGCTCTTCATCAAGGAGAAGCAGAACACCTTCGCCCATACGTTGGCGGAACGAGGCGACCAGATCACCGAGCAGTACCGGCATGGTTCGCTGCGCCGCACACCAGCCGCTGCCCTCAAGTCGCACCTCTTTCCCGAAGGGGCCTGGACGGACACCAGCACATTTGCAGACGCTGGGCCCTCACGCCCCTACTCCACGTCTCTCCCCACTCCATCCGCCGACACTTCGGACTCTTCCCAGACGGGTTCTCCCCTCGCGACAGAGGGATGGATCACGTTTGACATGGTGTATGCCTCCCTAACCCGAACCTGGCAGGAGAAAAACGCCCCCTGGGACGTCCACACGCCCTCGATTCGTTCCGGCCCCCCGACGCTGGAGGGCGACGCCTCCACGCAGCCGACCTACGACCTCCTTGGCGCGGCAGCGTTTGCCCCGTGGGGCGAGTACCTGTACATGCTGAGTGATCCTGCAAGTAGCGACGACACCTGGGCATGGAGGCGAACAGGGGATACGCTCGTCTTTGCGATGGATTTGCCCCATCGACCGCGCCCGCTCGAACAAGAAACCGCCATCGACCTTGAGCGCGCAACCGCCTCCGACCGTACCCTCCAGATCCAAAGTCCCGTGCCGACTGTGGCCGCCCTGTTCTCGGGAAGCAGGTATCAGATTGGGGGCGGGCTTCTCGTCTTCGCCCTCCTCATTGGACTGTGGTGGACCCTGCACCGCTACCTGATTGCACAGGTCTACTTTCTGGACGCCGTCCCCACGGTCGAGGCCGAACAACGTCGGACCCCGGTTACGTACGCCACGTCGTCCCCCCCACCCCGCTCCCTGTTCATACGCCGCTACCGCGGGCCGGACGAAGAGCAGGAGCCATCGACCCACTACATCAACTCGGCGGTACTGCGCCACGACCCCGATTCCGAAGCATTGGCCCAGGAGGCAGAAGCGTCGGCAGCGGAGGTCGTTGTGGTCGACAACTTGCACGACGGCCTCCGGGAGCCGGAGGTCGCTCAGGAGAAATTGGCCCTGCTCGAAGCGCTTGCCGACCTCGACAAGGCCGTGGAACTCTACTCCGACGTCGATCCCCTCTCCGTACTGCGAACGCTGAGTACGGACGCCGCCGCGGACGCCCCGTCGGAGTCTCCCCCCCGTAACTGGGCCGTCGTGCTTCGCGACTATCGACGGTACTGGGACACGCCCCCGCAGGAAGATCCGGAGGAACTCCCGCTGGACACCCTCCAGCCGGCCGCCGATCTCGACGACAACGCCCAAGCCACCGCCAACCTGGACTGCCTCGCCCGCGAATGCCGGCACGACTCGTATCTCCGGCAGAACGTCGCCCCGTACCTGGCGGACACCCTGGCGCTCGACACCCTCGACGAGGAACAGGTCATTGAACAGGTGCAGTATCAGGCGGAGGCGCACTACCAGCACCTGTGGGCAACGTGCAGCGAGGAGGAAAAAGTCGTCCTGTACCGACTCAGTACGGACGGATTTGCGAGTCCAAACAGCCGTCAGATCGTTGAGGACTTGCTCCGGCGCGGGCTTCTGGTCATGACGCCGGCGCTCCGTCCCATGAACGAAAGTTTCCGAACGTTCGTGGCGACGCTGCACTCTCCGGTCGTCGCCGAGTACAACCGACAGTCGCAAAACGAATCGTGGAGACGCGTTCAGACGCCGCTTCTCCTTGGTCTGACCGCCGTGGTGGCGTTCGTCCTCATTACGCAGCCGGACCTGGCACAAGAGGTTGGCGCCCTCCTCCCCACCCTGGCGGCCGGGCTGCCGGCCCTGCTCAAGATTCTGTCCACCCTCTTCGCAGGCCCGTCGGTCATGAGCTTCACGGACTAGCACCAACTCCGCCTACAAAGTTCGGGGTTGCAGAAATACCGGTATAGGCGCAACCGGATGTGCACCACGTACATACCTATCTACTTACGCACGTACATACCCGAATTCTTTAACCGGATTCGGTATTATCCGGCCTGCCACTCCCGAATGCCGGGAATCGGATAGAGGAGCATGATGATCGTGAGCACCATGCCGTCGCGGATCCACAGCGCAGAAAGGCCTTCGACCGCGAGAAACAGAGCGAGAACCCATCCCCGGTGCGTTCGGCGCACAACCTGTACGGCAATCGCGAAGCCGAGGGCCGCGGCCAGAAGGTCCCCGAGGGAGTTCAGAATGCTGTCGCCCGTGTACTCCGTCGCGGCGGTCGTCTGACGAAACCGTTCAATCACGTAGGGGGTGTTCTCGACAATTTCCCAGGCTGCCTCCAGGAGGAGCGTGGCCCCGAACTGCGCCGTTCGCGTTGACCGCGCCATCACAACCGCAAACAGATAAAAGAAAAGGACGCCGTGGCCCACGTGAGTAAGGGCGTAGGGATCCGCCAGAACCTGCGAGGTCAGCGCGCCCTTCGGATCGCCGGTCCAGAGGCCCGGCCCGTCGGCCATTCCCCACGGCGTCCGTCCCATGAGGGCCAGGATCCCCGCGGTTCCCGTCAGAACACCCCCAAGTACGGCAGGGGGGCTCAGTGCGAACGGTTCGTCGTCCGTGCCCATCGTGGTGTCGTGGCGTGTGAGCAGAGCGGTTCAGACGTACCAACAGCCCGGTTCCGCTTGCGCCTTCGGATGCGTTCACTTCCCAATGCAGAAGCGGGAGAAGAACTGATCGAGCACGTCTTCGTTCGTTATCTCGCCGGTAATAGTTCCCAATTCGTTCAATGCGCTGCGGAGATCGATAGAGATAAAGTCGCCCGTCATACCTTCCTCCAGGGCTTGCAAAGCGCTCTGAACGTGATTTTGCGCTTTTTGCAGAGCATCCCGATGTCGACTTGAGGTCACCAGCAAACTGGATGCATCATAGTGCTTGTTTTCCAACGCCCGTTGCTTCAACAATTTTTTAAATTCCTCAATTCGCTGATCTTCCAGGGCGGATATTTTCAGATCATACTCTATCCGCTCTTCCTCCTCTTCAGAAGCTATATCATGCTTGGT
>CAYOWD010000107.1:12490-13450 GCA_964407535.1 uncultured Salinivenus sp.
ACCAATACGAAAGGGGTATCCCCCGCTTTTTTCTGGTATTCCCCGATTTCCTGACGTTCTTCTTGGCTGAAGGGAACGGATAAATCTTTCAAATACACTACTACATCCGCTTTATCCAGTGCCTGCTGGGAACGGCGAACTCCTTCTTTCTCAATAACGTCATCAGTGTCCCGTATCCCGGCCGTGTCGGTAAGTTTAAATAAAAGTCCCTCATAGCTCCAGTCCGCCTCGATCGTATCACGTGTGGTTCCGGCAATCTCGGTTACAATCGCTCGATCTTTGCCTACCAGGGTGTTCAAAAGCGTCGATTTCCCTGCGTTCGGCTGACCAATAAAAACGGTTCGCACCCCGTGTTTGACGAGCCGACCCGTTTCGTATGTCTCCAGCAAACCTTCGATCTCCTCATCAAGGTCCGTCAATAATCGTTTTAACTCGTCATAATCTGCAAATTCGACATCTTCCTCAATAAAATCGAGCTCCAACTCCACCATCGCTTTGGCGTCGATGATATTCTGCCGGAACTCCTCAATATACTCGCCCAGATCGCCCTCCAGCTGCTGATGAGCTGCATCTACAGCCTTACGGCTTTTAGCATGAATAAGGTCGGCTACCGCCTCGGCCTGAGAAAGCTGCATTTTTCCATTTAGGAAGGCTCGTTCGGTAAACTCGCCGGGCTCGGCCGAACGTATTCCCGCCGATAATACTGTTTCCAGAACGGCTTGCGTCACCAGCACTCCGCCGTGGCATGATATCTCGATCGTGTCCTCACCCGTATAGGAACGGGGATTACGGAAGACCGTCGACATCACCTCGTCAATTACTTGTCCGTCGCTATCAACAATTTTCCCATAATGAACGGTATGCGAGGATTGATCGGCAAGCTTCTTCCCTACAAACACTTTGTCAACTTTCGCAATGGCCTTTTGGCCTGATACGCGAATAACTGCTATTCCCCCTTCT
>CAYOWD010000108.1:0-13266 GCA_964407535.1 uncultured Salinivenus sp.
GCCCCGCCTACTATGCCGACCTGCAGTCCCTGAATGGGCGCAACTCCTCGGTTCGTTTCCAGCAAGCGCTCGATGATGAGGGGCACGGCCGACAAGTGGGTTGCGCCCCAGGCATCTCGAAGGCGGACGAGGTTCTCGGGATTGCGCCCCCCGTCCGGATCCCGGATGATTTCGGAGCCCGAAAGAAGGGCCGGAAAAAAGTCGAGCACGAGCCCAAAGGCGTGCGTCCAGGGAAGCACGGAGAGGGCCCGTGCGTTTTTCAGGGACAGGTGCGGGAGGTGGGCAGCGAGCACCGACAGCACATTGCGGTCTGAAAGAGCGACCCAGCGAGCGTGGGCAGTCGTGCCGGAGGTGCGAAGCAGGAAGCGAACGTCTGGGGTACGAGACGTGCGGGGAGAGCGCAGGGCGTCGGGCGTCGACCGCGGTCCGGCATACTCGTCGGACATCCAGGCGTGAGACGTGCGATCGGGCGTCACGGCCGCCCGGGCGTCGAGGGATTCAAGGAGGAACGGGATGTCGTCGTGCGGGGGGGCAAGTGCCACCGTCAATCCCTCCCAAATGGCCGCCACCAGTACCTGCACGAATGCCGTGGAGGGGGGAAGGGCAATGACGAGTCGGTCCCCGGCCTGCAAGTTGGACGCGCGAAATGCATCGGTCCAAAGCCGCGACCCGGTCCAGAGGGAGGCAGCGGGCGTGATCGTGTCGTGCGAGATGAGGGCAGGCAGGGCCTCGTCCCGGAGCCGGGCATACAGCAGGTCATGCCAGGGATTAGGGTCGGGAACGGCTCCGGGGGCAGGACACTGATCGAGTGCGTCCTCCAGGGGATCAATAATCTCAGGGGAGGTCGAGGCCCGCGGAAGGCCGTTCGACTCCGGTGGGCCGCTGGTCCGCATCGGTCCTACGGGGTTAAGGGTGGGATGAACGAAGGGGAAGGCCCCGCTTTCGTTATGGGTACCAATCCGTGAGAACGTCTGTAAACGGTTTGTCTCCGTTTGGGGAAGGTCGTGCTCAGCTATGCGCGAACACGAACTGTCCCGGTCTCAGATCGGGGGGAACGTATTCCCGGATTGGTAGGCTGGAACGAGGAGCGAAGCGTACTCGTCGTCGGATCGGGAACCAGTTGGGGGCCACATGCCGACGAGGCAGCGGTATTCCCGCTCCCCTGGGGGCACACGATTCAACGTCGAAGGAATATCGGGAAGGAGAGCGCTAGTATTTCTGGACGGCGATCCAATTGTTGCCCGCATCGTCGCGGAGCAGGTGGACGTCGACGAGCGTCGGCCGCATCTTATAGGTATAGGTGTAGGTAAACGTCTCGCTGAGTTCGCCCCGACGCACTCCCTTCTTGAATCGTCCCCGAAAGAGTCGGTTATTGGTGCAGGGTGCTACCTGCGTGAAGAAATTTCGCCCCGTTACCTCGTCGGGGTCCATCCCGCTCAACTCCGACTCGTACTTGTTAAAGAACTCCACAGTGCCCTCATCGTCCACCTTGATGATGCCAAACGGGGCATTGTCCAGTTCCTCCTCAGAGGCATGTTGGAGTTTGTCGGCAAGGTCATCGTCCTCGAAGTGAAGACCGTCCACATCCGAGGAAGAATCGGGCGACCCGCCGCCCGTATCCGCAGCAGCATTACCGTCATTGGGATCGTCCAGGCTGCCGGATCCAAGAATGGAGTCGTCGGAACCTTGGTTCGAAGGGGTATCAGACATCGGCTAAGTGGTAGTCGGTGAGAGGGTCAGTTTCTAGTATCCGTGGTTTGAGGATGGGCCCCGGGCGCCCGTCGTGGGGACGATGTTGTCGTCGCAGAAACGGGTCGTCAGCAGCTCGGCCCGGCAACTCGTGATTCCGGGCCATCGGACGTTAGTATTGCTCACGTATCTCAAATACGATCCAATCGGTCGATTGATCGGGCGCACTGTAAAGATGAACGGCGAGGTTCGTAACGGGAGACTGTTTTCCCACGTAGGTATAAAGGAAGGGTTCGTTCAGGGCGGCGTCTTTCCGCTTTGTCTCAAGGCGGTCCTGAAAAAGGGCGTTGTTGGCCGCGGGAGCAATGTCGTCGAAGAAGGAGTTGCCCAGGAGGGCGTCGGGCGTATCGGCCGTCACGTCCGGCCAGCGGAGCGCCTTCTCATTCGCGTTTTGGACCACGCCCTGCTCGTCGAGCTGGAAGAGGCCGACCGGCAGGTCGTTGAGGGCCGCGCCCTCCATGTTGTCGAGGCGTGCGAGAGTATCGTCGTCGAGCAGGGGGGCTGCCTCTGCGGGCGAGGACGTGTCGCTCCGTTGACGCGTCTCGTAAATATCTTCGAGCTGCTCTTCCATGCTGCGCACGAGCTCCGAGACGGCGTCCGGGTCCTGGGTGCCGAGCTCGTTGGTGAGGGCGTTGAGGCGCTCTTGGAGCTGATCGCGCTTTTCGCGCAACTGCTCCTTTTCTTCGGTCAGGGCTTCTAGTTGCTGGGCCGGGGGCTCAAGCTCGGTCTGGTCGGACGGCGGCGGGGGGTCCTGCAGTTCATTGAGCTGCGCCTCCATGCTCTCAATCATCGAGAGGGCGTGGTTCATCCCCTCGATGCCGTGCTCCGACATTTGTTCCCGCTGTTCGTACAGGGTTTCGAGCTGCTGTTGCATGTTCTCCACCATCTTGATGGCATCGTCCGCCCCGTTCAGGTTGAACTCCGTGAGGCGCTTACGCCCGGAGTACAGTTCCTCGAGCTGTTCGGTAAGGTCCTCCATCATCGCAGCGGCTGCATCGGGATCCGACACCCCAAATTTTTCCTCCAGCACCGGGGGCAAGTCCGGTTGAGGGGGAGGAGCCGGGGGCTGGGGCGACGTCCCTGAGAAGATGGAGTCGAGACTGAGCTCCTCATCCCGATCCTGGTACACGTCTTCGAGCTGCTCGGTGAGGTCGGCCACCATCTCGATAATGTCGTCGGGATTGGAAAAGCCCAGCTGGCGCTGTAGCTTCTCTTCCCGTGCGAGCAGCGCTTGCAGCTGGTCGAAGGTGTCAGCGTTTTGCTCCAGGTCTTCCTTATTGGTCTGTTCCGTCGCCTCCTTTTCGTTATAGAGCTCATCGAGCTGTTTCTCCATGCTATCGATTGCGTCGAGGGCATATTCGGGCAGGTCAAACCCAGCCTCCCTCAAAGCGGCTTGCTGATCCTCGAGGGTCTCGACACGGTTCTGCAGCTCCGAAACTGCTTCTACAGCGTCGTCAGGTGTGTCGGCCCCGAGCGTGTCCTTCACGCGCTGGAACGCCTGAATCTGCGTACGCACGTCCTCGGGAGACGAGACCGGGAGACGGTCCAAAAGCTCTTCCCATTGGGAAGGGGACGGTGCTGAGTCGTTGGACGAGGAGGCGTCAGCCATGATGTTGCGAATAGGATTGAAACAGGGAGACGCGTACAAAGACCATCCGGGCAAAGCCTGCTGGACGTCATGTCCGAAGGACAAAAGTATACACAGCAAAAATCACGCAAGTCGTAGACCCCGCGTGACTGGAAACGAGGAAGAATGAAATAGCCCTTCTGGATTCCGACGTAGGGAGCAGCACGTAGCCCTGAGCTGTCCGGACCAGTGCGTGTCGCATTTTCCTTGGGAGCCCATCCAGCGTGCAAAAGCATTACGTTAATCCCGACTTCGAATTAACCGTTCCCCGGCGGCTGGTGCATTCCCCGACCGTTACAAGCCCCCTCTCGGGGGAGCATGGCAACGATCAGGCTTGTTCGAGGTCGTCGATGACGGTCTGCAGCTCGTCCTTGAACCGATCGGCAAGTGCCTGGGCGTCCGCTTCGGTCGGGGCCTCCGTGTAGACGCGAAGGATGGGTTCGGTGTTGGACGGACGCATGTGGACCCATCGGTCCTCAAAGTTAATCTTGAGGCCGTCGATCGTCGAGGGATCATGATCGTCGTACTGGTCGCCCAGCGCTGCCAAAATGCGGTCGACAGGGATGGATGGCAGAGGCAGCTTGTCCTTTGCCATTGCGTAGTGCGGGAGGTCGTCGTGAAGGGTGCTGAGGGAGTGTCCCGTTTCGGCGAGGTGCTGGAGCAGGAAGGCAGTGCCGACCAGTGCATCGCGGCCGTAGTGAAGGTCGGGCATGATGACACCCCCGTTGCCCTCGCCGCCCAGGATGGCATCGGTCTCGTGCATGCGCTGCACCACGTTGATCTCCCCGACCGCCGATCGGTACACCGGCTGGTCGTGGCGGGCGGCCACGTCGTCGATGGCTCGGGACGAGGACAGGTTGGTGACGAAGGGGCCGTCGCGGTGTCCCCAGAGAAAGTCGGCGGCGAGCACCTGGGTCAGCTCTTCGAGCACGAATCGGCCTTGATCGTCGACGAGGGCGAGCCGGTCGGCGTCCGGGTCGACGGCGAGGCCGAGATCGGCGTTCCTTGCGGGGACCGCCTCGGTCAGCTCCGTCAGATGATCCGGGCGCGGCTCGGCCGGATGGGCAAAGCGGCCCGTGGGCTCGCAATGGAGGCAGTGGACGTTGTCTTCCGCCACCCCGAGTCGGTGCAGCAGGCGCGGCAGCGCGATGCCGCCGACGGAATTGATGCCGTCGACCACCACCGACAGGTTCTGGCGGGCAATGGCGGTGGGATCGATAAGATCGAGGTCGAGAATGGCGTCGATGTGGTGAGGAAGGGCGTCCCATTCCTCGTAGGTGCCCATGTCGTCGTACCCCACCGGGGCGGCGGCGTCGGCGTTGGCCTGTTCAATAATCATCTCCCCCTGGTCGGGCGTCAGGAATTCGCCGTTCTCGTTCAGCAGCTTGAGGGCGTTCCACTCCTCCGGATTGTGGGAGGCCGACAGGATGATGCCGCCGACGGCGTGTTTCTCCAGTACGGCCATTTCGACGGTCGGCGTGGTCGCCAGGTTCAGGTCCAGCACGTCACATCCCATGCTTCGCAGTGTACCAATGACGACCTGTGCACAGGCCCCGCCCGATGGGCGAGCGTCGCGTCCGAGGACGATGAGGGGACGTCGATCCTGGCGAAGAGCGCGCTGGTAGCACCAGGAGCCGTACGCGCCGGCGTAGCGGACCAGGACGGACGGATCGAGGCCGTCGCCGATGATGCCGCGGACGCCGGAGATGGAGGCGATGAGCGTACCGTTATTCGACATAGAGAGGCAGTGGAATAAAGAAAGCCAGGGAGGAAGCGAGCAATTGTATGACGGATTGGATACATCCGGACCAATGGGGGCGATTCCTCCACATGGGGAGGGCGTTCGCGTCCTCTTAACGGAACCGGGCAGCCCCCCTCTCGTGCCAGAAAAACAGTGAAATAGGGACGGAAATTCCCCCGTTCTTCCTCCGCTTCTGAACCTCTTTTGTCCATGAGCGATTCCCAGCCGATTCGTTCCGGACGCCACTGGACGTGGCGCCACCGGTTCTCGTGGGTCACGGTGCTTGCCACCGTACTGTTGATTTGTTGGGGCGGGGTCGTCACGAGCATCGGGGCGGGCATGGCCTTCCCCGACTGGCCGACCTCCCTCGGGTCGTACAACCTCATTAATCCGGTGGATGAGTGGTGGGCAGTGCCGGCGTATCTGGCCGAGCACGGGCATCGCCTCGTCGCGAGTCTCGTCGGCATGCTCACGGTGGTGCTTGCGGCGTGGACCTGGTGGGCCGACCCGCGCGCCTGGATGCGGAAGCTGGGAATGGCGGCGGTCGCGCTCGTGATCGTGCAGGGTGTCCTCGGCGGACTGCGGGTGCTCTGGGTGTCGATTAAGCTGGCAACTGTTCACGCCTGTGTGGCTCAGCTGTTCTTCGCCGTGCTGGTGTCGATGACGTTGTTTACGTCGAAAACGTGGCGGGAGAGAACCGGCGTGTTGGGCGACGGGCGCAGTGCGCAGTGGCTGCGCTGGTGTGCCTATGCGGCCACCGCCGGCATCTACGGGCAAATCGTGCTCGGGGCGCTGCTTCGGCATAGCGGGGGCGGGGTCTCAGCCCGCTTCACGGCCACGCACGTGACCGGTGCCTTCGTCGTCGTGGGACTGGTGTTGGCCGTCTTTATTACGGCGGAGAAGCATTTCGAAGGGGTGCCGGTTGTCCGTCGGGCGGCCCGAGCCCTGTTCGGCGCCATGAGTGTGCAGTTCATCCTGGGGGTTGCCGCCCTGTTGGTGATGTTGTACGAGGAGGGGCAGAGCGGGGTGACCCTCGCACCGGTCCTCCTCACGGTGGCCCATCTCGTCGTCGGGGCCCTGTTCTTCGGGACCTCGATCGTTACGACCCTGTTGGTGGCGCGGTCGTCGGCGACGGAATCGTCTCCGGTCGACGTCCGTTCGGACACCCGTGAGCCCGTTCTTGCTGGATCCGACTCCTAGCCTTAGCGCCCTCTTCGTTGCTTTCCGGATTGTTTGGTCTCCCGATGGATCCTTCTTCGAATCGGTCGTCAGACGCGGGAACGGTGGTCTCTGCGTCGGACGGGACGACGAGTGCACGCACGGTGAGCGATGTGCTTCGCGACTACGTGGAGCTGGCGAAGCCGGAGATCTCGTCCGTCGTCACGATGTCGGCGTTCATGGGGTTTGTTCTCGGGTCGCCTTCGGGGCTCGACGGGTGGGCGCTGCTCTGGACCATGCTGGGCGTGGCGCTTTGTGCCGGGGGCGTGGGCATGCTCAACCACGTGCTTGAACGTCGGTACGACGCGCAGATGAAGCGCACGGCCGATCGGCCTCTGCCCGCCGGGCGCGTGGCGCCGGGACGGGCGCGGATCGGGGGCATCCTCATGGTGTGCGCGGCCGTCGGCATCTTGTGCCCCCTCACGAATGCCCTCACGGCCATCATCGCGGCGCTCACGGCGGGACTGTACCTCTTTGTCTACACGCCGCTCAAGCGCGTGACGAAGTGGAACACGCTCGTGGGGACGGTGCCCGGGGCGCTGCCGGCCCTCGGGGGCTACACGGCCGCCACCGGACAGCTCGGCGGGGGCGGATGGGCGGTGTTCGGCATTCTCGCGTGCTGGCAGATGCCGCACTTTCTGTCGCTGGCCTGGATGTACCGGAAGGATTACGAGCGGGGCGATTACGCCATGCTCCCGGTCGTGGAGCCGGAGGGCAACTCCACGGCGGCGCAGATGATTGGCTTTGCGGCGCTCCTCATTCCGCTGAGTGTGCTCCCGACGGTGGTCGGGACGGCCGGGTGGATCTACGGGGTCGGCGTGGTGCCTGTGGGGGCGTGGTTTCTGTGGACGACGATCCGGTTCAACGAACGTCGAACGGGAAAGCGGGCGCGGCGTGTGCTCAAGGCGTCGGTGCTCTACATCCCGGTCCTCGTTGCGCTCCTTATGGGGGACTGGCTCGTATAGGCGTTTGTGCGTGGCTGCGTGTGGGCGCTGCTGCGTCGGAACGTTGTGCGCTGAGCGGTTTTTGGGCCTTCGCTGGAGGGGGCGCATCATCCATTTATAAGATTTGCTGTTCATGTCCGCACCGGCCGTTGACATTCAAGAGGTCACCCACCGCTACGGGGGGCACGAAGCGCTCCGGGAGGTCACGCTCCAGGTGGATGAGGGGGCCCTGTACGGCCTGCTCGGTCCCAACGGCAGCGGCAAGACCACGCTGTTTCGCATCCTGAGTACCCTGATGCCGCCCTCGGAGGGCACGGCCCGCGTGTTTGGACACAATCCGGTACAGGAGGCCGATGCGGTGCGCAACCGAATTGGGGTTGTCTTTCAGTCGGAAGCCCTCGACGAGGCGCTCACGGTGCGCGAAAATCTGCAGTTCCAGGCTTCGCTCTACGGGGTGTACGGCACGGATCGAGCGAATCGGATTGCGACCCTGTTGGACCGACTGGACGTTGCCGACCGGGCCGATGACGCGGTGGAAGCGCTCTCCGGAGGACTGCGGCGCCGGGTGGACCTGGCGCGCGGCCTCCTGCACCGGCCCGACCTGCTCCTGCTCGACGAGCCGACGACGGGGCTCGACCCGGCGGCCCGGCGGACCTTCTGGACGGCGATCCGTCGGCTGCGGGACGAGGAGGGCACGACGCTGCTCTTGGCCACTCATCTCATGGACGAGGCTGAGCGCTGCGATGACGTGGGCATCCTGTCGGACGGGGGCCTGGTGGCCGAAGGGGCGCCCGCCGACTTGAAGGCGGACCTTGGGGAGCAAACCCTTTGGCTTGAAACCGATGACCCTGCCGCCCTCCGCGACCGGATTGATGCGCAGTTCGGTGTGCCCACCCGTATTGTGGGCACCACGGTGCAAGTCGCTCCGCCGGATCCCCCGGCGTGCCTGTCGTCGTTGTATGAGGCGCTGGGCGATCGCATTCGGAGCGCCACCATTCGCACGCCGACGCTCGACGACGTATTTATGGTGCACGCCGAGGTGCCTTCCGATGCCGAACACGACCAGATGCTGGCTCGGACGGGCACGGAATAAATAACGGGGGCGCCGCCAGCTACGCAGGGCGTCGGAGGCAGCGTTCTCGCCCAGGTTCTCGATCTTTCCACGTGGACACTCAGCGATATGCAGGCACTTCGCACGGTCGGCGCCCTCACGGGGCGAGAGATGCTCAAATTTGTGCGGGACCGGAGCCGGGTGCTCGGTGCCGTTGCGCAGCCCCTTGCGCTGTGGGTACTGTTGGGCCTGGGCTTCCAGAACACGTTTCAGCCGCCCGGGGGCAGCGTGGAGGGCAGTTACGGGACGTTTCTGTTTCCGGGGATCCTGGCCCTCGTCCTTCTCTTTACGGCCATTTTCTCAACGATCTCAATTGTTGAGGAGCGCACGTCGGGCTTCCTCCAGGCCGTCATGGTGGCACCCACGCCCCGCACGGCGCTCGTCTTTGGGACCGCCCTCGGCGGGACGCTGCTGGCCACGGCGCAGGCCTTGCTCTTTCTGATTGCCCTGCCGCTCATCGACCTCTCGCCCGGCCTGCTCGGCCTGGGCATGGTGGCGGCCATTTGCGTGGGCACCGGCCTCGCGTTTACGGCCCTCGGGTTCGCGATTGCCTGGCGCATGGACACCACGCGCGGCTTTCACGCGGTCATGAATCTGTTCCTGCTCCCGCTCTGGTTTCTGTCCGGGGCCATGTTTCCGACGGACGGGGCGGCGACGGTGCTGCGGTGGCTCGTATGGGCCAATCCGGTGTCCTACGCCGTCAGCGGCCTGCGGCACGGCCTGCACGGCTTTGCGGAGGGCACGTCCACGCTCGCCGGGCCGGGCGTGTGCCTCGCCGTTACGGGGGGGTTCGCGGTCCTCATGATTGGGCTCGCGGTGTGGCAGGTGCGGCAGCCGTTCTTCGAGACGTAACGCGGATTCTGATTGGCGACATCGGACGGCCGTAGCGAGTGCCCTCCATCGATCCGAATGCTCTGTTCTTCCCGTTGAAGATTAAAGGTCTGAAAATTGAAGGATATGGGAGGCGGAGGAAGCTGGGAGACAATCTAATCCAGCATCACGAGACGCCAACTGTGAAGTCGCAGCCGATTCTGTTGGGTAGCAGACGGTCTGCTTAGCTGGAGATCATCCCACATGGATCACCTCAAAGGGAGCCGGAGCGGCGTACCGCATTCCTTGCTGAATGTCGTTCTCCTCAAGTTCAGGATAGGCGTCCAGCACGTCCTGCACAGTATGCCCACTTGCAAGCATTTTGAGGACCACGCTCACCGGAATCCGGAGTCCCCGGATCGTCGGCTGTCCGCCACACACCTCGGGGTCGATCGAAATGCGGTCCAGGGCAGGAGAGGACATCTGAGAACGGCGGCGGCTTCGTGTGTAATACCAACTCCGCAAGCCCAGCGAAGCTGTGCGGCTTCGTTGGGGTGTGTCGGTATGGGAGTATGTGGGGAATGTCCCGACCAAGCGGAACTCGTTCCGAATCGGGGTATGGGAGTGGCGCACAAGTGCGCTGACGCGCTAGCGCGCCTGGCCCATATGCTTGCACCCATATCGACACGCCTGCAATCCCGAACTTTATAAGCGAATTTGGTGCAAGCTAGTCTTGCAGTGTCAACCGTCAATGCACAAGTTTTCCGGTCCCGTGCATATTCCAAGTGGAATCCGGGAGGGTACGACTCGTGCCCCCCAACGGGCAGCCTGCGAATTGCGCAGGCACCGCCGAAAAGTGCAGGCAGCCTCTGCAAAGCACAGGCAGCCTCTGCAAAGCACAGGCAGCCTCACGCAATACGCGCCCTGACTAAGGAGATCCCAGATCTCCAAGGAAGAAGTGCTCCCAGAGTGCATTACGCAATATACTGTTAGCCTCGTCTCGTGCTCCCGAATTTTAGACGAGTACCGTGTGCACACCCGCATTTGCCGAAACGTCCCGCCTCGGCCCGGCGTTCGCCTCTCGATATGACCGATACAAATACCGTGTCCCATACCGTAGGCACCGCCGACGACCGCGTCGACCTCAAAACGATGGGGCGTGCGGCCCTCGCCGACTTTGTGGCCGAGCACGGCGAGCCCCGCTACCGCGGCGAGCAGCTCTTCCACTGGATCTACGGGAAGGGCGTGTCCGATTTCGAGCACATGTCCAACCTGCCGAAGCGGATGCGTCGGGGGCTCCAGCGCCAGGCGACGGTCGAAGACATCGAGATCGTCGACCAGCAGCGGGCCGCCGACGGGACGGTGAAGGCGCTCTTCCAGTTGCCGTCCGGGCGCGAAGCCGAGACCGTGCTCATTCCCGCTGTCGACGAACGGGGCGAGGCCCAGCGACTCACGGTGTGCGTGTCGAGCCAGGTCGGCTGTGCGATGGGCTGCGAGTTTTGCGCCACTGGTCTCATGGGGTTTCAGGAAAACCTGACGCCGGGGGCCATCTTCGATCAGGTATGGCACATGAACGAGGTCGCACAGGAGCACTACGGGCGGCCCGTGACGAACGTCGTCTTCATGGGCATGGGCGAGCCGTTGCTCAACTACGACGCCGTGGTGGAGAGCGTGGACATCCTCACCGACGAGGACAGTCTCAACCTCTCGGCCCAGAAGATCACCGTCTCCACCGTCGGGCTCGCGCGGCGCATCAAAGATCTGGCCGACGACCAGCTGCCCACCAACCTGGCGGTCTCCCTCCACGCGCCGGACAACGAGACGCGCAGTAGCATCATGCCGGTCAACGAGGCGGAAAAAACAAGTCTCCCGGCCCTGAAAGAAGCCATTCAGTACTACGCCGACAAGACGGGCCGCCCGCTCACCTACGAGTACTGCCTCTTCAAAGGGGTCAACGACAGCACGGAGGACGCCCGCCGTCTGGCCGAGATTGCTCGCTGGGCGCCGAGCAAGGTCAACCTCCTCATGTACAACCCGGTTGAGGGACTCAACTTCGAGCGCACGTCCCAGGAGCAGCTCGACCGCTTCGTGCAGGTCCTCGTGCAGGAAGGGGTAACCGTCACCGTGCGCCAGAGTCGGGGCCAGGACATCGACGCCGCCTGCGGCCAGCTGACGAAGGAGTAAAAAGTGGGTAGGTTACGTGTGAACGTACACGTAGATACATACGCTCGTACGCACCTACACACCTTAGAAGTTAGAGCCCGCTGACCGGCAGGCGCCACGTGTCGGCAATGATGCCCCGGTATTCTTTGGCGAGGACGTGCGTGCTGCGCATGCCCACGCCCTCGATGCGCGTCGAGTCCGGATAGCCAAGGGCCGACAATCGGGTATTGAACGCCATGTTTTCGAGGACGGCGGCGATCAGCTCGGCCTCAATTTCTCGCGCGCGCCGAATTTCGTCCATTGAATTGGCGGTGCCCCAGGCGGGACGCGGCGGGCTCGCTGCCAGCTGAGGACCCAGAAAGTGGGCAACCTCATGGGCAAGCGTGTGCGTGTAGCGCGCCGGCACCGTGCTGTACATGCCGTCCGTAGCCTCGACCCGCCCAAACAGGTAGGGAGCCGTTCGGGAGAGACTGTCGGGCCGCCGGAAGCGATCTGCGCTCAGAAACACCACCGATCCCCCGATCGGGGAATAGACCCCGTAGTGGACCGAGTCCCGACGGACGCGAATCGTGTCGGGAAGAGGAATCATCTTGTTGCCCAGGTGATGCAGGAGCATCTCTTCGGGATGAGAGAGGGTGCCCTCTTTCTCGTGCACATGCACGCCGGCCACCCGTCGAGTCTCCGGCTGGCTGGAAAAGGCGGGACGCCCCCACAGTAGCGAGCAGACCAAAAGGCCCAGCAACAGAACGGAAAAGACTGACGTCGAAGCACTGAGGAAACGAGTCATGACAACAGGAGGATCTGGACGAAGGGAGAAGCCCTCAGAGCGGGCGCACAACCACTGCGTCAATTCGGAAGTTTCTGCGCGTTAAAAGCATTACATGCAAATCAGGGGCCGGAGGATGTTGGAGAAGCGGTTTCAGAACTCGCCACAATGTTACTATTTTGTAAATGAGAGGTTTCTCCTGACTGTATGCTTTCGAAGTCGGCTCGTCGGGACGCCTCTCCCCCGTTTTTTTGTGGACCTCCCGATTCGTACGAAAGTACGTGAAGTGTTGTCGTCAGCAAAAGGAGAAGTCTCCGAAGTGCGTGCTTCGCCGTAGGTGAGTACGGACACTGAAAACGTATAGCCCGTATCGGGAAAGCGGACGCCGTGGACTGGAGGCGCCCTGTCCGATCGGGCTCACTTGCCGGGAAGCGAGGGCTCCTGCTTGTGCACGGGGCGTGGAGGGGCGTTCTCTTTGATTCCAAGACTACGTACTGATTCCATGCGTCTCTTTTCTTCCGACTCGTCTCCACTTACGCGTCTGTTGCAAGGCGTTCTCGGTGTGCTTGGGTTATACGCTGCCCTTCGGTTTCTGCCGCGCGTACTCAAGAGCATGACTCGCCGATTTTTGTTTGGGCTTATCGGGGAAATTCTGCTGGTAGCCCTTGGGCTCTTCTTCACGCGTCGGGCGGCTCGGGGGCCCACCTCTCCTGAGTCCCCGACGAACGACGTGCCGTCGTCCTCGGTTCGGTCGTCGTAAAGAGGGTTCATTCAGGCGCATGCGATCGGTCCCAGTCCTACATGGGAGACGAGTTGACGATAGCGATCGCCGAGGGGCTGATAGGAGGATCAAGAGCACGCGCAGCGTTCAAAAACGCATTCACCAGGTCCCGTCTGGTCATGTTTGAGGAGTCGAGTTTTCGAAGCGAGCACATCGGCGTCATCACGCACGGCTCGCTAAACGAGGGCATTGAGATGAAGCTCGATCCCCGCGAGTCGGTCGAAAGCGTGGTGGCGGGGACGTTCGTCGTCATTCAGGGAGAGCAGTTCGACTTCTTCTGCATGATTACGGACGTAGAAATCGAGGCGGCCAACGAGCAGATTCTCCTCAACCCGCCGGACCCGTCCGACGATCTG
>CAYOWD010000109.1:0-7075 GCA_964407535.1 uncultured Salinivenus sp.
CCGCCTGGGCGTGGTTGATGGCCTCAATGGTCTGCGGCATGACCGAATCGTCGGCGGCCACAACCAGGATGACAATGTCGGTCGCCTTCGCACCGCGAGCACGCATCGCCGTAAAGGCCTCGTGGCCCGGCGTATCGAGGAAGGTAATCGCCGCGTCCTCGTGATCGGTGAGTTCCACATAGTGCGCCCCGATGTGCTGCGTAATGCCTCCCTCCTCCCCCGCCACCACGTTCGCGTTGCGAATGCGGTCGAGAAGCGAGGTCTTGCCGTGATCAACGTGTCCCATCACGGTCACAACCGGAGCCCGCGGTTCGAGGTCTTCCGGATCATCCTCTTCAACCTCAATGACCCCTTCGCCGAACTCATCGACAAACTGCGCCTCCATGCCGTACTCGTCGACGACGAACTCGATGGTTTCCCGATCGAGACGCTGATTGATCGACACCATCATGCCGGCCTCGAAAAGCGTGTCGATCACGTCGCTCACAGGCTCACCAATCAGATTGGCAAGTTCTCCCGTCGTGACGTACTCGGTGAGCTGCACAACATCCTCGCGCTCCGCTTCGCGCTCACGACGACGCTTGCGTTCCTCTTCGTGACGCTTGCGGCGACGGCGACGGCGGCGCTGGCGCTCGCGACTGGCGCCCTGCTCCAACTCTTGGAGGGTTTCCTGGATAGTCTGCTCGACATCTTCGCCGTCGGGATCTTTGCCGCCTCCGCCCCCCTTGTCCTTCTTCTTTTTCTTCTTGCTTTTCTTCTTCTGCTTCTCCTTTTCTTTCTTTTTCTTCTTCTCGTCCTCCTCCTGTTTGTCTTTCTCTTTTCGTTTTCGCTTTCGTTTCCGTTTGTGACGATTGACGTCAACCTTGTCAACAACCTGGGTCCCACTGAGACGGTAACGATTCGCCTTCAGGGTTCCGTCTTCCTCTCTCTCCCCGTCCGCCTCGTCCGAGTCGGCTTCGGCGTCGGCATCCGCGTCCGCATCGGCCTCCGCGTCGGCGGTTGCCTCCGGCTCGTCGTCCGTATCTGCGTCTGGAGACGCGGCCTCCTCCGCAGCGGCCGTTTCTTCCTCCTCCGGTTCGTCGTCCGCAGCAACCGCCTCCGACGCCGGCGCCTCTTCATCGGCCTGTTCCGTCTCCGCCTGTTCCGTATCGGCCTGTTCCTCCGCAACCGGCTCGCCAGCATCGTCCGCCTCAGCCTCCGGCGCCGCATCGTCCTCCTCCGCAACAGACTCCGGCTCCGCAACAGACTCCGGCTCCGCAGCAGCGTCCGCCGCCTCGTCCGTCGTCTCCTCCACCTGATCAACCGACGCAGCAGCATCCGCTTCTTCCTCTGCACCTGCCTCCGCGTCGGCGGCGGCCTCGTCAGCCTCTTCAACAGCGTCTGCCTCATCGGTCGCCTCCGGCACCTGATCGACCGCGTCCGCCTCGGACGCCTCCGCCGGGGCAGCCTCTTCGTCGACCAGCTCCGCTTCGGCAGTCGTGTCCTCCTCGGCAACCGTGTCCGGCTCGGCCGCTTCGTCCACCTCTTCAGATTCAGACGGTGCCTCAGACTCAGCAGGGGAGACTTCAGCGTCGGTCGCCGCAGCGTCAGCCTCCTCTGCCGCCGGCTCGTCCCCCTCTGCGGTCGTCGCCTCGGCCTCAGACGTCGGCTCCTGATCGGGCGCTGCCTCCTCCTCGGACGCTTCCGCCTCGTCCGATTCATCCGCAGAGGGCTCCTCGGCAGCAGCCTCCGACTCCGCCTCTTGCTCCTCATCGAGGGTGGCCACCTCGTCGCGCCCGGACCCATCCACGTCCTTCTCTGAGCGCAACTCTCGAATGCGAGCGGCCGCCTCCGCGTCATCGGCATACTCGTCCCGCAGAACGAGATAGGCCTCCTCGTCCACGATCGAGGCATTGTATCCACTCCCGGTCAACGCATCCTCATAATCGTGCTCCTCCAGGTATTCGACCACCCGGTCCGTAGAGACGTTGAGCTCCCGCGCTACCTTGAAAAGTCGCTTCTCAAATGCGTCTTGCTCCGTAGTCGCCATGTAGTATTAGGTTGTTGCTCAATCAGCCTGCGGAACGGAGACCCCGCCGTCCAAACTGGAAATCGGGTCTATGACTGTACTTCGGATTCCTTCGTCATGGGTTCCGAATCAGTGGCCTCAGCGGGGGAGCCGTCGTCAGATTCAGACGATTCCTCATCGGAAGCAGCCGCTGTGTCGGAAGCAGCCCCGTCAGCCCCCGACTCGCCGGAGGACGCTTCGCCCTCGTCGTCGGAGATTTCGACGGGCTCCGCGTCGGTCGGAACCGCACTCGGTTCCGGTTCGTCGGCCACCATCGGCTCGCCGGGCGTCGCCTCCGCCCGTGCCTTGTTTTCAGCTTCGGCCGCCTCCGGCTCTAGCACCGACTCGACCGTAAACCGGCCGTTGCGAATCGACTCGATGATGCCAGGGCCCTTTTCAAACTCCGTCTCAATAATGTCAAGCACCCGTTCGGCCGTCTCTCGATCAAGATCGGCCCGCCGGGAAAGGGCGTCGACCGACAGCTCCATCACGGCCTTGCCGGTATCACAGCCAATGTGCTTCAGCTTCTGGATCGTATCCTCACTCAGTTCGTCCCCGAACTGTTCGATGTCGATGTCTTCCTCGTCGGCCGGGATCTCACGGTATACATCAATCTCAAAGCCCGTGAGCTGAGAAGCAAGCTTAATGTTGACTCCCCGCTTCCCAATTGCCTGACTCACCTCGTCGGCCCCGACCTCGACCCGGGCACGCGGCGGCTCGGAGTCTTCATTGAGCGTCACGCTTGTGGGCTCAGCGGGTGACAGGACCCGAGCAATCAACTGCTTCGAATCTTCGGACCACTCCATGACGTCGATGTTCTCGTTCGAGAGCTCCCGAACGACGGCATGAATGCGCACGCCCTTCACGCCCACACAGGCCCCTACCGGATCCACCTTTTCGTCATGACTGGTTACGGCCACCTTGGCACGGTCGCCCGGAATCCGAGCCACCTTTTTGATTTCAACGAGTCCATCATGGACCTCCGGGACCTCGACCTCAAAGAGCCGTTCCATAAAGACCGGCGACGTTCGACTCACGACCACCTGCGGGTCGCTCCCCGCGTCGCGGCGCACCTCTTTGACGACCGTCCGGAGCATGTTGCCCTTCCGGTAGTGATCGCCCGGAATTTGTTCGCTCTTCGGCAGCACCAGCTCGGTGTCCTCGTGCATAAGCAGCGTCTCGTGGCGACGCACCTGATAAATCTCCCCCACCACAATCTCCCCGATCAGGTCCGTATACTCCTCATAGGTTTGCTCCTTTTCAATGTCACGGATGCGTTGACGGAACGTCTGCCGGGCCGTCATGACCGCCCGTCGTCCGAAGTCTGAAATGTCAAGCTCACTGGCAACCTCGTCCCCAACGGCAAAGTTCTCGTCGATTTTCTTCGCGTCGGTCAGCGTAATCTCGGTCACGGGATCCACAAGATCCCAGTTTCCCACAACTTCCTGAATGTGGAGAATCTGAATGTCTCCCTGCTCCGGATTAAAGATGATCTCGAAGGCTTCATCCGACCCATACCTCTTACGCAGCATTGCCCGAAATACATCTTCGACAATAATCTGCAGGGTATCCCGGTCAATGTCTTTCTCCCGGGCAATCTCTCCGAATGAAGAGACGAGGTCTTCGCTTCGCATAAGTCAGAAGGTTCATCCTGTTGGTAAGATAGATCTGCCCGAATCGGCCTCGTTGTTTAAGCGGGTCACCAGGGAAGCTCCACGCGCGCCTGGGTAATAGAACGGTATGGAAGCTGCAATCGGTCGCCGGAGGACAATTCCAACTCGACGGCATCGTCGGTCGCTTCCATAAGGTCACCGACAACAATTTCTTCTCCGCTTCCGTCCTTTTCGTATCGTACGCGCAACGTACGCCCAACGTTCTTCTGGTACTGTTGCGGCACCTGAAGGGGCCGCTTAATGCCCGGCGAGGACACCTCCAGCTTATAGCTTCCGTCGACGGCATCCTCCACATCGAGCAAAAACCCAAGCTCCTTGCTCACCACCGCCAGGTCATCGTGGCCAAATTCCTCTGCGGAGTCCATGTACACCTCCACAACCCGGGTGCCCTTGTGTCCGCGTACCGCAACGTCGACCAGGAAATAACTGGTCCCGGTAATCACCTCTTCCGCGAGATCGCGAACGCGGTCGGCAATGTCTTGCTGTGCGGGGTTCACGATCCCTGAAGATCCGTCACTGTTCGAGGGCCTGTTGGTCTCGGCACGTGTGCGGCCGAGATCGTCGCAATGGGTATGGTAAAGCCGGATTTCGGAACAAAAAAGGGCGGCGTAGTGCCACCCTGACGTCTCGTCACAAGATCCGGCCCGTGACCAATAGCAACGAAGGCAACGTCTTTTTAGTCTCGTTGTTTCTATTACAATGGAGTCACGGGGACTTGTCTCCGCCGCTCCCCGTGAATCCGCCTTCAACTCCGGGCGCTCCGAGGCCCGTGGGGCAATCAAGCATGCCCACGTTACGCCGGGGACGTATCGCGCTCTTTTCGTCCCTGCAGGAGGTACGCTTGGATGAGCTCATCAATGTCCCCCTCCAGAACCCGATCCGCGTCGGAGATCTTTGTTTCCGTTCTGTGGTCGTTGACCATTTTGTACGGATGAAGGACATACGAGCGGATCTGGCTTCCCCACTCGATACTTTTTTTCTGGCTCTCAATTTCTTCTTTCTTCTCCTGCCGAATTTCCTGCTCGGCCTGGTAGATGCGGCTACGGAGCATGGTTTCCGCCCGATTGCGATTCTGCAACTGACTGCGCTCCTCAGTGCACTCCGCCGTAATCTCAACCTCCTCCCCGTTCGAGAGTTCTCCCTCCCACACGAGGCGCACGCCCGTATCGACCTTGTTCACGTGCTGCCCCCCTTTCCCGCCAGACCGGAACGTTTGAAAGTCCATGGTGCCTTCACTGAGGTCGACATCGATGCTATCGTCGATCTCGGGGTACACGAAGACACTGGCAAACGACGTGTGGCGACGGCTGTCGGAATCGAACGGCGAGATTCGGACGAGGCGGTGCACGCCGGACTCGCTCTTGAGGCGCCCGTATGCAAATTCCCCGGATACCGTAATGGTCGCGCTCTTGATGCCGGCCTCTTCGCCGGGCTGGTACGCCACCATGTTGACGTCGTAGTCCTTTTGCTCCGCCCAACGGCGATACATGCGGAGGAGCATCTCGGCCCAGTCTTGACTCTCGGTGCCCCCCGCACCCGGGTTGACGGTCAGGATGGCGTCGCGATCGTCGTCCTCTCCGTCCAGAAGACTCTCCAGTTCGAGCCGGTCGAGCTCCTCTTCCAGGGCAGCGGCCTCCGCAAAAATCTCGTCTTCGAGGTCTTCGTCCTCCTCTTCGGCCAGCAACTGCAGCGTTTCGAGGTCCTCCGCCTGTTCCTTCACCTCTTCCCAGGCCTCCACCCACTCCTCTTCCCGAGCAATGCGCTTCTCAATGTCGCGGGCTCGGTCCGGGTCGTCCCAAAAGTCCGGGTCCATCCGCTCGCGGTTGAGCTCTTCGATCATGTCCCGCCGGCCGGGAATGTCAAAGATAGCCCCCGAGCGCATCGACGCGCTCGATGAGAGATTCAAGTTCTTCTTCAGTGTATTCCTTCATGGTCCGACAGGGTTGTTAAGCAACAGAGATACGCGTGCGACTTCATGCCCCCTCTCCTTCAGGGGGATCGGGCAGAACCTCTCCCAAAAGCGCCCGCAGGACGCCGCCGATGCCTCCGCCGAGCGCCCCGAGGATTCCGCCTACGAAAACCGTGCCCCCTACAACCATCTCGCCGGGGATGTTTCCCCCAAAGGCTCCCAGGGTATCGAGGAGCACCCGAAACGACGACGGCGCGACGGCCGCCGTATAGATCACGACGACCGCCCATCCGAGCGCTACGCCGGAAGCCCCCGCAAACCAGTGCAGGTGTCGGGTCCCGATGCCTGCCGCCACCCCGGCAAGAACGGTCGCCTTCCACCCAACTCCCCAGTGCAGGAGCACAGACAGAAGCGCAGCGGCCAGTACAATCACAGAACGGGGAGAGTGGACTACTCCTGATGTTTTGCGGTAAAGCGCTTGATTCGCACGATGGCCTCCTCGATCTCCTCCAGGCTCGTCGCGTAGGAGCACCGGACGTATCCCTCGCCACTCGGCCCAAAAGCACTCCCCGGCACACAGGCCACCCCCTCCTCTTCGAGCAACTTCCGCACAAAATCCTCAGAGGAGAGGCCGGTCGACGTGATGTCGGGAAACGCATAGAAGGCGCCTTCCGGTTCAAATGTCGGCAATCCCGCCTCTTGCAATCCATCGACAATGGTCCGCCGGCGCTCATCGTAACTGCGGCGCATCCGTTCGACATCCTCCTGCGCATGCTTGATGCCGGCCACGGCCGCCTCCTGCGCAATGGTGGGCGCACTCATCACCATGTACTGATGCACCTTGTAGATGCTTTCCAGAATCTGCGCAGGGGCGCACGCAAATCCGAGACGCCACCCCGTCATGGCATAGTTTTTCGAAAACCCGCTAAGAAGAATCGTCCGCTCCCAGAGGCCCTCAATCGACGGCACGCAGACGTGGCCGCGCTCGTGGGCCTTTCCGTAGATGAGACGATCGTAGATCTCGTCGGACACCACGAAGAGGTCGTTCTCAATGACGAGCTCCGCAATCTCCTCCATCGTGTCCCGACGCAGCACGGCCCCCGTCGGATTGTTCGGATAGCCCAAGAACAACACCTTCGACTGATCGGTGATGTACGGTTCAATGTCCTGAGCCGTCACCTGGAAGTTGTGCTCGACCGACGTGGGGACGTACACCACCTCGCCCCCGGCAAACTGCGCATTAGGCCCGTAGGACACGAAGCACGGCTCCGGAATGAGCACCTCGTCCCCCGGATCGAGCAGGGCCTGCATGGTGACCTGCATGGCCTCGCTGCAGCCTACGGTAATCAGGATCTCGTCCTCCGGATCGTACTCGACCCCGTACCGCTGCTGATATTCGTCCGCAATCAAGGTGCGCAGCTCCTCCTTGCCCGCATTGGCCGTGTA
>CAYOWD010000109.1:7139-13245 GCA_964407535.1 uncultured Salinivenus sp.
CAGCGAAATGATGTCGTCCATCGTCGCCGCGATCTCAAAGAACCGACGGATGCCGCTCTCGGGAATGGACTGAATGCGGTCGGAGAGCTGGCTCGTGACGTCGAGCGAAGGCGTGGATACGGACATCAATCTAGGGGAAGTCGTGAGCAGCGCAACGGACGCAATACTAGGTACACCAACGGCAAGCGGAACCGATCCGTGAAGAAGATTCTGAAAGGCGGCGCGTACAGACACTGTCCCTTCATCACGGAGGTGGCAGCCCAAATGCGGCCCGGTTTTGCCAGCACGTTTACATTATGGATTGTAGAGTGAAGTTGCTATCTTTGAAAGCCCTTGCAGATCCCCGAATAAATGGAATTCTCAGTCATGTCTGCTCCAACCCAAAACTATATTGGCGGTGACTGGCAATCTGCCGCCTCCCGCCGCACCTTCTCCGTACAGAATCCCGCTCGTCCCGACGACACGATTGGGCAGTTTCCGATGTCTGAGGAGGCCGACGTAGACGCAGCCGTGTCTGCGGCCGCATCGGCGTTCCCCGACTGGGACCAGCGTCCGGCTCCGCAGCGCGGGAAGCTGCTCCGCCGGGCCGGCGATCTTCTCCGCGACCGAAAGGCGGACATCGCCGAGGCCATGACGCGGGAAATGGGCAAGCCTGTCTTCGAAACCAAAGGCGACGTACAGGAGGCCATCGACACCGCCTACCACGCCGCCAGCGAAACCCGACGCTTGTTTGGGCGCACCGTCCCGAGCGAGCTTCCGAATAAGATGAACATGTCTATTCGGCGTCCTGTGGGCGTGTGCGGCATTATTACGGCGTGGAATTTTCCCGTCGCCGTTCCCTCCTGGAAAATCCTTCCGGCCCTCGCGGCAGGCAACACCGTTGTCTTCAAACCGAGCGAGGAGGCCCCGCAAAGCGGGCTCCTCTTCGTTCAGACGCTCATCGACGCCGGAGTGCCGGACGGCGTTATAAACGTGGTGCACGGGGACGGGGACACCGGTCGGCACCTCGTGGAGCACCCGGAGGTCGACGCCGTCGGCTTTACCGGCTCCTACGACGTCGGAACTTCAATCGCCGAAACCTGCGGCCGCCTCAACAAGCGGGTGTCACTGGAGATGGGTGGGAAAAATCCGATGATCGTGATGGACGACGCCGACCTCCCCCTTGCCCTGGAAGGGGCCATCTGGGGGGCCTACGGAACCACCGGGCAGCGCTGCACCGCCACGAGTCGACTGATCTGCCACACGGACGTGCACGATGCGTTCGTCTCAATGGTCGAGGAGAAGGCCAAGGCCCTCACCCTTGGAGACGGCACTCAGGACGATACGGACGTGGGCCCGCTCATTACCCAGTCGGCGCTCGACAACGTCCGGCGCTACGTCGAGATTGGTCGCCAGGAAGGCGCGCACTGTTCGATGGGCGGCTCTGCGGTGTCTCCAAATGGGCTCGACGGCTACTTCTTCGCCCCAACCCTCTTTACTGACGTGACACCGGATATGACAATTGCCCAGGAGGAGATTTTCGGCCCCGTGCTCAGTACCTTCCGCGTCAATTCCTACGAGGAAGCGGTGGAGGTCGCCAATCACACCCGGTACGGACTCTCCTCTGCGATCTACACGACCGACGTAGAAAAAAGTCACCGGGCGATGCATGACTTAGAGGCCGGTATTACATACATCAACGGCCCCACAATCGGGGCCGAGGCGCATATGCCGTTCGGAGGCGTCAAAGACACGGGAAATGGACATCGAGACGGCGGATGGGCTGCCTACGAGTTTTTCACCGAGCACAAAACCATCTACGTCGACTACTCCGGTCAACTCCAGAAAGCCCAAATGGACTCGGTCGAGGACTAGCGGGCGACAACGGTGGGAGTCCCGGGCATCGTCCTTGACTCCTCAGCCCCCCATCCGCAACGCCTACTTACTCGTCGCGCAGATACTCATTGCCTTCACGAGCGCGCACAACAGCCTTGAAGGTATCGTCGTCTTGCTTCGCGGACCGAACGATGACGTTTTCCTTGCCGAATCGCCGGTACAACAGATTGCGCAGGTTCTGAATGTCATTCTTCTCCAGTCCGGAGAGCACAATCGACTCGTCGTCTGCAAGATCTCCCCATTTCTGTGCAATCGGCTCATACCGAGAGGTGCGTCCCCGTCCTCCACCCGCTCCAAGTTCACGTTCGGCTTCTTCTCTATCTTTCACTTCCATCTCGAAATCAACATTCATCGTTCAAATCGATCTTATTCATGAGTATATGCTGGCGATGTAATTTATTCTCACATAGAACAGTTCCCCCCTTCCTTGTACTTTCAAAGTAAGGACGCACAGAGATTCCTCTCTAAGCAACCCTAACATGTGACCATATCTACCACACCACGTTAAGGGATCTAGAGGGATCGCATTTATTGTGGTCAACTTGTGAAAACGCACAACATTCCTTTTCGACACTGAGACGTAAAAAAATGTCTCTCCATCGGCCAACCCCCATTCTTCAACTTGAGGTGACGATCATCCAAGGCTTTAGTAATCCGGAAAGATTTGAAGTTGTTACGAGCCCGTCAATCCGCCTCATAAACTGACGTGTACGAATAGTGAACACAACCGTCTAGACGCTGTGTATCCGATCTATTTACGTTAAGAAAATGTAAACTCAGTTGTACTTCCGTGATAACGCCTCATCAAGTACCTCCTATATTGAAAACGTACCCATGTTCAATGTCACCTGCATCCTTTCCCCCGAAGTAAATCTTTGTCTGCAATCGCTCGATATTGTCGAAGCGTTCCTCTACTTCGCAGAGTACAATGACCGCCTCCGAAAAGTCTGATGACAATGTCTGCGCGGCCGTAGTGAGATCGTCCCGTTTATCCAATGGGGTTTCGTGCATAAACGTGATTCCCGCAATTTGATCGGAATTCCCCTCTCGGGTATCGTGCACTTCAAACGCGTGGTCTGTAACGACAGAGTGTGTTCGCACTGCCTCTTGATCGTCAGCACCTGATACAAGGAGGTAGGTCGTAATGGTGGCCATCGCGACGGGGATCTTATGCCAAGTTGAATTCAATGGATCTGCCTTCCGGGCAACGACATGGGTCATGCCGGCTTCTTGTTTCCCGTAGCCCTATCACGTTCACCACGTTACCGCCTGTACATTTGGAGCCGACTGCCCGGTCCGCCGGAAACAGGTCTGCGTGGTATTTCGAGATGCAGGGTCGTATAGATGTCGTATAGACGCACTACGTCCCTTCGTATCCGTCCCGCCGGCGTTCTAGAATCGGCGCAGTGGTTGCGTCACGTCCGTCGGCGCGCAATGTCCTGTTCGGCGGCTACGTCCGAAACGGCCGCTGCCACCTGCTGCACCACTTGCTGGTCGAACACACTGGGGACAATGTAGTCGGGCGTCAGGCTGCGGTCGTCAATCGTGTCGGCAATCGCGTGGGCGGCCGCAATTTTCATTTCGTCGGTGACATCGGTGGCCCGACAATCGAGCGCTCCTTTGAAGAGGCCGGGGAAGCAGAGTACGTTATTGATCTGATTGGGATAGTCACTGCGGCCCGTTGCCATCACGGCCACGTGGGGATAGGCCTTTTCGGGCATAATTTCGGGCCGGGGATTCGCCATCGCAAACACGATGGGATCCGGAGCCATGCGCTTTAGATCGGAAACGTCAAGGACACCGGGACCGCTTAACCCTATGAAGACATCCGCTCCGTCCATCATCTCCGATAGGGTATTTCCGTCGACGGTCGGGGTTGTCATCTCTACGTAGCGCTGCTTGGCGGCGTTGAGGTCGTCGCGTCCGGACGTAACCGGACCTGTGCTGTCCACCCCGATGATGTTCTCGACGCCCATCTGAATGAGCATCTCCGTAACGGCGGAACCGGCCGCTCCGATCCCGGCCATGACCACCTTCAGTTCACCGAGGGACTTATCGACGATTTCGAGCGCATTGAGAAGTGCCGCGACGGCCACCACCGCCGTGCCGTGCTGATCGTCGTGGAAGACGGGAATGTCGAGACGGTCCTTCAACCGGTCTTCTACTTCGAAGCAACGCGGCGCGGAAATATCCTCCAAATTGACGGCCCCGAACACCGGCGCCACCCGCGCCACGGTGTCGACAATCTCATCCACGTCGGTGGTATCGAGACAGAGGGGCACCCCGTTTACGTCCGCAAATTCCTTGAGGAGTTGCGCCTTGCCCTCCATAACGGGAATGGCCCCTTCCGGTCCAATGTCGCCCAGCCCGAGCACCGCCGTGCCGTCGGACACGACGGCGACGGCGTTGCTTTTCATCGTAAGGCGATGAGCATCCTCCGGCGTCTCCTCGATTGCCTCCGAGACGCGGGCGACGCCCGGGGTATACGCCATGGACAGTTGATCGCGGGTCCGCAACGGCGACTTGCTGTTGACCTCCAGCTTGCCGCCGATATGCATGAGAAAGGTGCGGTCGGAAACGTTGACGACCTCTACGCCCTCCAGATCACGAATGTCCTCCACGATGGAGGCCGCATGTTCGTTGCTTCGCGTGTTAATCGTGATGTCGCGAATCAACGCCTCTTCGCCGGGCCGCACAATGTCGATGGCGCCAATGTTGCCCCCGGCCTCTCCAACGACCGAGGTGACACTGGCAAGCATGCCGGGTCGGTTTTTAATTTCCAACCGAATGGTGATGGAATTGCTCGCACTCGGCATGTACTCGTTCTGATCGGTCATAACAGGTTGACCATGAGCTTCGCATAAGAATAGAGGTAGACGGACCCGCGTCCGTCGTAGAGAGGAGTACGGTTCGACAATACCGATCCGTCCGGACGGTCGCAAGTCCCCCGGCGAACAATCGCACGGTTCAGACGGCGTGGATGGCCCGAGCCGTCTTCTCAACAAAAAAGGGACGGCCTCCGGAGCAGGAAGCCGTCCCTCGTAGACTCCAAAATGTTCGGGCGTCGTCTCTACGCACTTACCGAGCCGGTCTCGTCGTATTCCGCGAGGCCCTCCTCGATATCGTCCGCGTAGGACGATCCGATGCCCTCCAGCTCCGTCAAATCGTCGATTTCGCGCAGTTCAGCGATCGACTCCACGCCGGCACTCTTCAGGCGCGAGGCACGGGGGAAGTTCTCCGGGAAGCCAGTGGATTCATCGAAGGGCTCGTCGGACGCCGCTTCATCCGCATCGGCAGAGGCCTCCGTCTCCTCATCCTCGTCAACGACTTCCTGAGCAGCCTGCTCCGCCGCCTCAGCACGTTCGGACTCTTCCTCCTCTTCCATCTCGTGCCGGAGGTCGGCGAGGCCGGACAGTTCGCCCAAAGTGGTCGGGCCGGTGGTCTCGTCGTCCTCGGACGGCGCGGGACGGTCGGGGGCCGAAGAAGTCGGCTCCTCGTCCTGCGGCTCGTCGTCGGGCTCCGGCGTGGACGGCTCGTCCAGCGTCTCCGTCTCTTCGTCGTCGATCTCCTCGGGCTCGACATCCTCTTCCAGGGCCGTCTGGCTGAGGACGATGTCCTTCCGACTCTTGTCGAAGCGAATGACGCGGAGCTCCAGCTCGTCCCCTTCGTGGTAGAAGTCCTCGAAGTTCTGCGGGCCGTCAGTGAGCTCGCTGCCCGGCACAAAGGCCTCCACGTCGAGCGGCAGCTCCACGACGAGTCCCTTGTCCTCAACGCGAACGACTTCGCCCTCCGTGTCAGTGCCTTCCTCGTAGGCATCGGCAAACTGATCCCAGGGGTTGGTCTTCACCTGCTTGTGCCCGAGGGAAATCCGGCGGCGATCCTCGTCGATGTTGAGGATGACGACGTCGAGATCCTGGTCCTTCTCGACCATGTCGCCCGGATGGCGCACCTTTTTCGTCCAAGAGAGGTCCGAGATGTGAACGAGTCCGTCGATGCCCGGCTCAATCTCGACGAAGACGCCGAAGTTGGTGATATTGCGCACCGTGCCGGTGAGCACCGTTCCCGGAGGATACCGATCGCTGATGCCTTCCCAGGGATCGGGCTCTAGCTGCTTCATGCCGAGCGAAATCTTCTGCTCGTCCTCGTCGATATTGAGAATCTTGACGTCGACGAGTTGGCCGAGCGAAACCATCTGGCTCGGGTGTTTGATGTGGCGCGTCCACGACATTTC
>CAYOWD010000110.1:0-13051 GCA_964407535.1 uncultured Salinivenus sp.
GTTTTAACGTGTGCACGTTTGGGGAGACGATTGTCCGGTTTGACAGAAGCAGATGTCTACGGGATTCCGACCTCTCCAATTGGAATCCGCATTATTTGGAGAAATATGGGGTACGCAACGGGCCTTCGCATCGGCACTGCGGGTCTCGCTTCCTGTGCCTGCCTTCATTCCGACGCCACACGCAATACGAAATACGCAATACTGACTATGGCTCCTGCCCCCAACTACGACATTCCCATCCGCCCCCGCCGCCTGCGCAAGACGAACAACCTCCGCCGCATGGCGCGGGAAACGCGGCTGTCGACCGACAACCTGATTGCGCCGCAGTTCGTGATGCCGGGCGAAAACGACCGGGAAGAGGTCGGGTCGATGCCGGACACGTACCGGCACACCATCGACCGGCTCGTCGATCACGCCGAGACGTTGCATGCCCTCGGCATCCCTGCCGTAGCGCTCTTCCCCGCGATTCCGGACGCACGGAAGACGTCCGACGCGTCGTACGCACTGGAGCCCGATCACCTGTACCCGAACGCCGTCCGGGCACTGAAGGAGGCGGTGCCGGAGCTGATGGTCATTACCGACACGGCCCTCGATCCCTACAATGCCGACGGCCACGACGGCATCGTCCGCGACGGCGACATCGACAACGATGCTACCATCGACGTGATGTGTAAGATGGCGGTGCTGCACGCCGAGGCCGGGGCCGACATTGTGGCGCCCTCCGACATGATGGACGGGCGTGTGGGCCGCATCCGATCGGCGCTCGATGAGGCCGGACACGCCGACGTCGCGATCCTCTCGTACACGGCGAAGTACTCCTCGTCCTACTACGGGCCGTTCCGGGATGCCCTCGACTCTGCCCCGAAGGACGAAGCGGCGGCCGTCGAGAAGGAAATTCCGGACAACAAAGACACCTATCAGATGGACCCGGCCAACGGGGAGGAGGCGGTCCGCGAACTGATGCTCGATCTCGACGAAGGGGCCGACATGGTCATGGTCAAGCCCGCCCTTCCCTACCTCGACGTCATTCACCGGGTGCAGGCCCACAGCGACGTGCCCGTGGCCGCCTACAACGTGAGCGGCGAGTACGCGATGATTAAGGCGGCCGCACAGAACGGCTGGCTCAACGAACGGGCCTGTGCGATGGAAGCCCTTACCGGCATTCGGCGCGCCGGCGCGGATCTCATTCTCACATACTTCGCCGAGGACGCCGCCCACTGGCTGCGTGACTAATCGACGCTCTTTTTCTGCTCCCTTCTTTCCTGATCCATGAGCATATCTACTATGCGCACCGCTTTGCTTGCTCTCGCTGCGTGTCTCCTCGTAGGGGCCGCCACGCCTGCCCATGGGCAGCGCGCCTGGAAGAACCAGATCGCTGTGACCGGAGGCGCCCAACTTCCGATGGGAGATTTCGGAGACGCCTTTCAGAACGGCGTCGGATTCGATGCGACGTATTACTACCGTCCCTCCCGCCACTTCTTCATTGGACTTCGAAGTGGATACCACTGGTTTGAGAAGACCGACGGGAATAGCACGTGCGGGGTGATTCCCGTCCACTTCGCGTCAAAGTATAATTTTTCGCTTACGGGGCTCCAGCCGTACGTGGGACTCGACGGGGGGCTTTATCTGCTCCGTCCCGAGGGGGGGAGCAACACGTCTGAGTTCGGCCTCGCGCCCCAGTTTGGATTCCGCATCCCGATCGCGTCGGGCGTGGACATCGATTTGAATGCCACATACGAGGTGATTCTGGACGATCCGAACAACCGGACGTACATCGGCCTCAATGCCGGGCTTGCGTATATCTTCGGCCGATAGCAACTGCGGGTGAATTGGGGGGCGCCTCCCATTCAGACGCCCTCCTTCTCCCTTCCGAGACTCGTTCTTCTCCACCGATACGATCCTGCCTATGGCTATCGAGATTTCTCACATTGACTACAGCGATCTCTCCGGCGGGCTGGTCCGAATGATGGCCCGGTTTAAGGAGGAAGGCACCCTGACTGGCGAAATTGAACAGGACGACCGGCTGCGTGAGGATCCGAACGCGGCGCTTCTCGGGCTGCTGTACGACCAGCGAGTCCGGGCCGAGTCGGCGTTTACGGGACCGCTTCGCCTCAAAGATCGGCTCGGCCACCTCGATATGGCGAAGATTGCCGCGATGGACTTCGAGGAGTTTCAGGAGCACTTTTCGGAATCGCCCGCCGTGCACCGCTTCACGAATAAGATGGCAGAGAATACCCAGGAGGTGGCCGGGCTCATTGCCGAGCAGTACGACGGCAACGCCGCCAACATGTGGAACGACGGCGCCGACCTCGATACCATCGAGAAGCGGCTCCAGGACCTGCCCGGCTTCGGCCCGGCCAAGGCGTCCAAAGTCAAGTACGTGCTCCACTACTTCGGGCACCGCGACTTCGCCGACGAATAGAAGACGAAAGGAGACGTGCCGCGTAGGGGAGCGGTCCTCATTCGGAGTCGGAGCGCGTTACGCAGGTTGAGGCTCGCGCGGCAGCGTTCCGTACAGGACGTTGCCCGGCGCCTCGGGATCGTTCGAGAGGTAAAATTCTTTGGTAGCCTTGCTCAGCTCCGCCTCCGACAGGTATCCGTTGCCGTTCCGGTCGAGTCGGCGGAAAACGTTCGCGGAAGCGTCGACGTCCCAGGCAGCGAGCCACATCGCAAATTCCTCCTCGGTGATGCGACCGCTATCCGTTCGGTCAATGGCCTGAAAAGTGGCCTGGGCGACCTGTTCGAGCTTCCGCAACGATCCGCTATTACTGCCCATACTCACGGCCACTTTGAATCGGGTCCAGTACATCTCCCACTCCTCGCGTGTAATCCGACCGTCGTCGTTTTCGTCGGCAAGGGTCGAAAGGTGTTCCCACCACTTCATAAGGTGCTGACGCAATTCTGCCCGTTCTTCCTCACGGGAGACATTGAAGGCCTCCGCCAGCCGGTCCGCACGCAATTGAAAGTCGGCGGGTTCAATGAGGTCGTTGCTGTCCTTGTCAATGAGATCGAAGTAGTGAGCCGCTTTCTGTCGCTGAAGATCGCCAAGCATAGGAGAACCCGAATTGCGTGGAAGGTAATGACGGAATCCCGGGGCGTCAACGGAAAGGACGGCCGGGACTCGACTCTTCCTGTACGTTGCCGGGGGACGACTGTACTCCAAGGAAGTTACGGGGAAAAGGAATAGCGATCCCAATCCGGACATTCGACCTGTCAGTCCTTCCTTCCCGTCACAGGCGTCACTATTCCATCGGTCAAATTGTATGCCATGAAAAAGATTCGCGCCGGCCTACACCAGCTTACAGTCGATGTTTCTCACGCTTTTCTTCTCTGCGAGGGGAACGACCTGGTTTTGGTAGATGCTGGCCCGGAAGACGAGGGGGCGCACCTTCTCGACACCCTTCGTACCGAGGGCGTCGTGCTGTCGGATATTGATCACGTGGTGGTTACCCATGCCCACCAAGATCATGCCGGTGGGCTTCGGGCGGTCAAGGAGGCAACAGACGCAACCGTCTGGATGCACGCGGCGGACGCTACGCTTGTTGAAGAGGGGCACGCGCGACGTGAATGGTCGGTCACACCGGGCCTTTTTCACCGCGTGCTGTACTGGCTGTACGTGCGCGGCGTGCCCGACACCGTGCCCGCCGTCGAGGTCGACCGGACCGTCGAAGACGGGGAGATTGTTCCCCTGGTCGGGGGACTCGAAGTTGTGCACGTGCCCGGACACTGTGCCGGTCAGATTGCCCTATTATGGCATCAGCACGACGGCGTCCTCCTTGCGGCGGACGCCGCGCTCTCGCTGCTGGGCCGTCCACGGTTGAGTGTCGTCTATGAGGATCTGCAGCAAGGGGCCGACGACCTGCAACGCCTCGCAAGACTGGACTTCAATACCGCTGTATTTGGGCACGGAGCGCCCATCATGACCGATGCCGACGAGCGGTTTCGAGAGAAGTTTGGGGAGGATGCGCCCTGATCCCGCTCCCTCACGCCGAATCGGACCCGCGCCTTCAAATTCCTGGACCAGCGGTTCAAGATCTACCGCCTACTCCAGCTGGAAGGTAAAGGTAATGGTGCCCGTCTGGTTTTCTTGAGGAGCACCGGGGGGAAGCGCGTTGAACTTCCAGCGTTGCAGGGCGTCCATGACGGCTGCCTCCAGCTTGGGGTTTCCTTTGATGAGGGGAATGCGCTTGATGATGCGGCCGTCGGGGCCGACGGTGATACGCACTCGAATGCGGGCATTTACCTGTTCCGCATAGGCAGGAAGGGGAGCTCGTTCGGGGTCTCGGTCCAGACCTTCAATGTTGTAGGGAGCCGAGGCCTCTTCGGTCGCGCCCTCTCCAGGATCGCCTTCTTCGTTTTCGCCCGGCTCCTCGCTCGGCTTCTGTTGGTCGGCAATCGTATTTTCTTCCTGCTTGGGGTCGGTCTGCGGCGGCTCGGCTTCTTCCTCTTCCGGCGGCGCTTTCTCCTCAGACTTTTGCTCCTCGTCCGGGAGGTCCACCTGTTCGGTCTCCGGCTCTTCGGCCGACTCCTCCGGTTCTTCTTCCGGCTCCGGGGTCTTCTCCTCCGCCTCGGGCGCGGTTTCCTCTTTCGCCTCTTCGGTGGCGTCCACGGGCTGGCCGGGCGAGAATTCACCAAATTCGACCTCGACGTACCCCAGCTGATTGGGGGGCGGTTCATTGGCGGTGAGGGAGGAGGCCAACAGGGCGAGGCCCGCATGCAGGAGGACGCTTACGGCAAGTCCAATTCCGTCTTGTTTCGTCATACCGGTCGGTCACCAAGCTGGGAAAAGCTTACGGACGTTCTCAGGGATTGGTAGAACGACGGTCCAGCGAAGAGGCCGACGAACACCCTCCGTACGCCCCGCACAGGGGTTTGACATTCGCCCGTGCGGAAAAGTTCGGCGCACTGCGGGAAGTCCCGCGCTACACGTCGGTCCATCCGTCGGCGGAGTAGCGGGCCGTCACCGGCGGCGTCGGGGAGGGCGGCGTCTTGGCAAACGTGTAGGCCTCCCGCACGGCCGGGCGGACGGCCTCCACCGTCGACGGATCGCCGGTGTGAAGGTGGGCGAGCACGTCGCCCGGCGCCACCGGATCGCCGGGCTTCTTGAGGGCGGATAGGCCCGCCCCTGGATCCACGGATTCGTCCTTCGTCCGGCGCCCCGCCCCGAGATCCACCGCCGCGCGGCCAATGGCGAGGGCGTCGAGGTCGGCGACGTAGCCGTCAGCAGCCTCCGGAGCGCGCACGGCAGCCACCGCAGGGGAGTCGGCTCGGCTGTCGGGCGCGTCCACAATCGAGGGATCTCCACCCTGCGCGGCCACAAGCTGCCGAAATTTCGAGAGCGCCGTGCCGTCGGCAATGGCGGCGCGGGCCTGTTCTCGCCCGGCCGCCGGGGTGTTTGCCCGCCCCCCGAGTGCAATCATCTCCCCGGCGAGGGTCTCCACAATCGTCATAAGGGGCGCGTCGGCGTGTGCCCCCCGAAGACAGGCGATGCTTTCCGCGATCTCAGGCCAGTTGCCCACGGCCCGCCCGAGGGGGACGTCCATATTCGTCATGACGGCCGTTACGGGCGTGTTGTGCTCCGCCCCAATAGCCACCATCGATTCGGCGAGGGCCTGCGCGTCGGTTTCCGTTTTCATGAAGGCGCCGCGTCCGCACTTCACGTCGAGCACGAGGGCGTCGTTGCCCTCCGCAAGCTTTTTGCTCATGATGGAGGCCGCGATCAGCGGCACGGAGTCGACCGTGCCCGTCACGTCGCGCAGGGCGTACAGCTTCTTGTCGGCCGGGGCCACCTCACCGGTCTGACCGGCGATAACGAGGCCGTGATCCGCTACTTGTTGCCGGTACGCGTCGACGGAGAGGGCCGTCCGAAGCCCCGGAATCGACTCCAGTTTGTCCAGGGTGCCGCCGGTGTGGCCGAGTCCCCGTCCGCTGAGTTTGGCCACCGGCACGCCGCAGGCCGCGACGATGGGAAGGAGAATGAGCGACACCTTGTCGCCCACCCCGCCCGTGGAGTGCTTTCCCACCTTTCGGCCCGATACGTCGGACAGGTCGATGTGGGCACCCGACTGCAGCATGGCGCGCGTAAGGGCCCCAGCCTCTTCGTCCGTAAGGCCGTTGAGGTAGGCCGCCATCAGAAACGCACTCATCTGATAGTCCGGCACCGCGTCGTCGGTGTACGCCTGCACGAAGGCCATTAGCTCCTCCGGGGGCAGCGCTTCGCCATCGCGCTTGGCTTCGATGAGTCGAACGGGGGTGAGCACGGCGTCAGTACGTTGATGGGTTGTACGTTGATGCGTTCGGCCCTCCTCTCGATGCGGAACGCTGTTCGGGGTCCACTCTCCAACGCAACGTTCAACGTACCAACGCAAAACCCCCTCAACGCACCAACGCGAAAAAGAAAAAGGCCACCCGCCGATGGCAGGTGACCTACAGAGTCCTCCTGAATGCAGAGGGGTTATTCTTCGTCCGTCTCTTCTTCGTCGTCATCGTTGAGCCCGTACCGCTGGTTAAACTTCTCCACACGGCCCGCCGTGTCGACGAACTGCCGCCGACCAGTGTAGAAAGGGTGGTTCGTCGAATCGATCTCGGTTTCATACTCGTCGTCATCCATCGTGGATCGCGTCGTCATCGTCGATCCGTCCGCAAGGTTAATGGTGACTTCGTCGTATTCGGGATGGAGGTCGTTTTGCATGGCGCGTCCGCTGTGTCGGTCCCTCAGGCAGAATGAGCATTGTCGGCTCACGTACACGCCGCCGCTGTCCGAAGGTTTCGGCGGCTCCGAGCGAAGAAACCGCAAAGGCCGGGAACCGGCATGAAAGCAACGAAGGCGGGGAGGCTTGGAAGTATGGAAGCACGAACCGCTGTGCTTCAACGCGCTCCCGTGCTCAACATAGAGCAAGATGCGATTGCTCTGACTGCCGCCAAAATCACTTGGAGACTCCGATCAGAATTCCGTTTATTGCAATTGTATAGGAAGACCGTTCCGCACTCACCAGCTTTTCTCGCCAACTGCTTCGTCCCAACTATGAGCACCCACGAATTGGCCGGCCACCCGGCCACCGAGGCCGAGCTTCTCGACGTTCCCGCCCTTCTCGAAGCCTACCAATCCCAGCGTCCGGATCCATCGGATTCGGCCGAGCGCGTCTCGTTCGGGACTTCGGGCCATCGGGGATCGGCTGCGGATACGACGTTCAACGAGAACCACATTCTGGCCATCGCCCAGGCCATTGCCGAGTACCGGATTCAGGCCGACATCCACGGGCCTCTGTTCCTCGGCATGGACACGCACGCCCTCTCGGCCCCGGCCCACGCCACGTGCCTGGAGGTCCTGGCCGCCCACGAGATCGAGGTCCGCATTGCGGCCGACGACGGGGTGACGCCCACACCCGCCGTCTCCCACGCCATTCTCACCTACAATCAAAACGGGAACGGCAAGCAGGCCGACGGCATCGTCATTACGCCGTCCCACAACCCGCCCGCCGACGGCGGCATCAAGTACAATTCGCCCACCGGCGGCCCCGCTAACCCGGAGGTCACCTCCTGGATCGAGGATCGGGCCAACGACATTCTGGAAAACGACCTCGACGACGTGGAGCGCCTGCCGTACGACGAGGCCGTGGCCGCCGACAGCGTGCAGGAGCACGATTTCCTCGGCGACTACGTGGGCGACCTCGACCAGGTGATCGACATGGCGGCCATCCGCGACTCGGACCTTTCCTTTGCCGTCGATCCGCTCGGCGGGTCCGGCGTCGACTACTGGACGGCCATCGCGGAGGAATACGACCTGCCGCTCGACGTGCTGCGGACGGAGGTCGACCCAACGTTCAAGTTCATGACGCTGGACTGGGACGGCAAGATTCGCATGGACCCGTCCTCCGAGCACGCCATGCAGTCCCTCATTGAGCTGAAGGACGAGTACGATGTGGCCTTCGCCTGCGACACCGACCACGACCGCCACGGCATCGTCACCGCCACCGGCGGCCTCATGTCGCCGAACCACTACCTCTGCGTGGCGCTCGACGTGCTGCTCGAGGAGCGGGACGACTGGGCCGACGATCTCGCCGTGGGCAAGACGGTGGTGACCACCAGCCTCCTCGACCGCGTGGCCGAGAAGCACGGGCGCGACGTACACGAGGTGCCGGTGGGCTTCAAGTGGTTCGTCGACGTGCTGCTGGAGGAACGCTGCTGCTTCGTCGGCGAGGAAAGCGCAGGGGCCTCGTTCCTGCGTACCGACGGCTCCGTCTGGACCACCGACAAAGACGGCATCATCGCCGGCCTGCTCGCCGCCGAAATCGCCGCCAAGACCGGCGAGGACCCGAGCGAGCGCTACGAGGCCCTGACCGAGGACCTCGGGGCCCCCATCTTCGAACGACGGGATGCCCCCGCGACGCCCGATCAGAAGGCTGCGCTCAAGAGCCTCTCGCCGGACCAGGTCACGCAGGACGAGATTGCGGGCGATCCCATTCTCTCAATTCGCACCAACGCCCCGGGCAACGACGCCCCCATCGGCGGCCTGAAGGTCGAAACCGAAAACGGCTGGTTCGTGGCCCGTCCCTCCGGCACCGAAGCGATTTACAAACTCTACGCGGAAAGCTTCAAGGGCGAAGACCACCTGGACCAGCTCCACGAGGAGGCACAGGCCCTCGTCAACAAGGCCTTCGAGGCCTCCCCGAAGGTCGACACTTAACCACACCGTTCGGGTGAGAGGCGGGGTGCGCGAGACCGATTGTGTGTAGGAAGTGCGAAAAAGAAGTAAGCACGCTTGACAAAAGCCCGCCCCTCACCTTATTGTAGAAGCGGCTCATCAAGAACGACCGAGGGAACAGGCCCGTTGACGTCGTGGCAACCGGGCTCGCCTTAGCACTTGCTGGGGCCGAGCTGTCTTGGTGCCAATTCCTGCCTCAGAGCACGCGCTCTTGGGGAAAGATGAGAGGACCGCTTCCCTCGCGACGATCTGCGAGCGTCGAGGCCTCTCCTCTGTCGTCTCTTGGTGAGACCGACCGCTTCTCTCCTCACCAAGATGAGGCCTTCGAAATGGAGCTTGATCCGGAAACCACGCTGTCCCACGCCGGACGAGATCTCGACGCGTGTTTTGCTGCCGTCCCGCCGCCCCCGACGCGTGGGGATGGAATGTCTACGGCTGATGCAAGCGACGCCCCCGCCCGCGAAGCACTCGAAACGACGCTTGCCCATCTTGATGGCGGCGCCGGCGCGGTGGCCTGTTCCTCGGGACGCAACGCGGTTGAGACAGTCACCCATCTTCTGGGGGACGACGCGCATCTTCTCTGCGCCCGCGACCTCCGCCCCGAGACCGCCGACCGGTTTGCCGCGCTGGAGCAGCAGGACGCGCTGTCGGTGTCGTACGAGGATCCGTCGGATCGGGAGGCGCTGACCAATGCCGTGCAGCCGAACACGGAGGCCCTCTGGGTCGAAACGCCGTCCGGTGCGCTGCTCCAGGTGGTCGACCTTGAGACGCTGGCGGCGTTTGCCGACGCCAACGATCTGCTCCTCATTGTCGATAACACCGTCCTCTCGCCGCTTCTCCAGCGTCCCATCGAGCACGGGGCCGACCTCGTCGTCTACGGATCGACGACGCACCTGAGCGGCCACGCCGATGTGGAGGCAGGCGCGGTGGTGGCACGGACGGAGACGCTCGCCGCGGATCTGGCCCATGCGGCGCGTGCCCACCAGACGGGAGCCTCCGCCTTCGACAGCTGGCTCGTCCTCCGCGGCGCCAAGACGCTGTCGACCCGACTTCAGAAGCACGAGACCAACGCTCGGTCCATTGCCTACGACCTGAATGAGCATCCGGCCGTCGACCGCGTGTTCTATCCCGGCCTCCGCGACCATCCGCGTCATGACACGGCGCGGGCACAACAAGATGGCTACGGGCCCCTGATCTCGTTCGTCGTGAGCGACGAGGTCGACGCGGACGCGCTCGTGGCGGCCACGGAGATCTTTTCCAACACCGAGCACGTCGGCGGCATCGAGTCGCGCATTACTACCGCCGATACGCCGACGGGCGACGAGACGGTGGTTCGCCTTTCCATCGGGACGGAAGCCACGACCGACCTGGAAGACGATCTCGCGCAGGCGCTCGATACGGCACAGGTGACGGAGCAGGAGTCCACGGAACGAGAGCGCGAACCGGTTCCCGTTCCTCATCGGTCGACCGATCCCCGTTCATTATCCGTCCCCGTTCGGTAAACGGAGGACGTTCAGACAGACGGTCCTCCCGATCGACCATACGATGTCCGGGTTGAGCGCCCAGTCGTCGGGCATCGCCACGTTTGGAATCCGGCCACGTACTGTCGCCATCCGCCGAGGTCGGACGCCAGTGTCCCGTACTCTTCCAACAGCGTAACGGCCCCTCAATTCTTTGGGGAAACGTCTCCCCTGCTATTACATCGTCGTGCAGCACTCCGTTGTCTTGAACCGTCCGTTCAGAACGTTGCTTCCTCTCATACCAAATCGCCTGCAAAGTTCGGGGCTCCAGAAATGTCGGTGCAGGCCCGAACGAATGGGCCTTACGTACATACCTTCTCACTTACGTACTTCCAAACCCGAATCCTTCCCGGATTCGGTATGAGATGATCCTTCAAGACCGTCTTGTCTGGGTGACGGGGGCCTGCTCCGGCATTGGCGAAGCCCTCTCGTATGAGCTGATCCGGCGCGGGGCTCGTCTCATTCTCTCGCCTAATCGCCCCAATGCCCTCGAAGAAACCCGCGAGAACTGTGCGCGACCGGCTTGACCCCGAGGACGAACACGACTGGCTCCTCGTCGCCACGGCCCACCCGGCCAAGTTTCCGGAAGTCGTAGAACCGCGCATCGGGCACGAGGTCGACATCCCCGAGCACCGGGCGGAGGTGATGGCCCGATCCAAAGAAGTGCCCCTGATCGAACCGACGATGGACGGACTGGGCGAGGTCGTCTTTGCGACCGAACCGTCGGCCTCTGCATGAGGTGATGAGGGCGATGGGGGAGAATCACTTCCGCTTTGGGCAATCCGACAGACGAGGCTGGTCGCGCCCAGATATGAAGCATAAATTACACTTTACGTTTGACATACTGTCAATATACAGCCACACTGACAGTGCGTCAATTACTGACGCCCTGAACAGTCACGGATATGGCCACGGAACGGACGTAGATCGCCAGCTTGTTCATTTTCTCTTTTTACACCGACATGAACGCTCAGGACCGCCTCGTCTGGGTGACGGGCGCCTGCTCCGGCATCGGCGAGGCCCTCTCGTATGAACTAAGCCAACGCGGGGCCCGTCTCATTCTCTCGTCCAATCGCCCCGACGCCCTTGAAGAAACCCGTGAGAACTGTGCGCGGCCGGCGGCGCACGCCGTCCAGCCCCTCGACCTCACCGAGCCGTCCACCCTGCGAGACGCCGCTGAGCGGGTCCATGCCGACGTGGGGCCGGTCGACATGCTCGTCAACAACGCGGGCATCGGGCAGGGCGGCCCCATTGCGAAAACGGACGTCGACGACGTTCGTCGGGTCATGGAGGTCAATTTCTTTGGGACCATCGAGCTCACCAAGGCGGTCCTTCCGCACATGCGAAACCGCCAGGAGGGCCACATTGCGGTCGTGAGCAGCCTTGCCGGCAAAATCGGGCCCCCGAATATGGCGGGCTACGCGGCGTCCAAGCACGCCGTCCAGGGCTGGTTCGAGTCCCTCCGCGCCGAGGTGCACGACGACAACATTCAGGTGACCGTGGCCTGTCCCGGCTTCACCCAGACCAACATCTTTGAGAACGCCCTCACGTCGGACGAAGAGAGCCGAAAAGAGGGCAAGGAACTGGTCGAGCAGGGGATGCCGCCCCGCACATGTGCCACGGCCCTCGCCGATGCCCTGGAGGCCGACAAAGACGAAGTCACCGTGGCGAGCTGGAGCGAGAAGGTTCTCGTCTCCCTCAAACGTTTCGTGCCGAGCCTCTTCCGGAGGCTGGCGCGCCACGAGGCGTGACGGAACGTCCAAAAACGAGATCGCTCAAATCTCTTCTTTTCAGTCGTTCATCTATTCCGATTTGGGACGGAAAAGGGGAAGCAGGCGATTTTTGACCTCTTCGAGGTAGTCGGTAAGCCCCGTTTCTTGACCGCGTGTGCGGAGCCTTGAAAGATCAGCGTTCATCCAGCACCGCTGTTCTCGTTGGTCGGAATTGACCAGTTCATCAAGCACGCGCTTCGCGTTTTTTGGCGCGCCCGTTGAGGACGCTGTAAGCGTGTGTGCCTCCGTGCGGGGGTCGCAGCCGATTTCTTGCTTCAAATCATCCAATCGTGTTTCTTCGTCGGCATTCTCAGGGTCAAATCCGTTGAGGACCCACGCTTCCCGTTTGGGATGCGCAACGCCGATGACCACCGTCAACCAGTCCGGGGTTTCGGGTTGTCGGCGTGCCTGTCCCAAATCTTGTCGACTCTGCCGCTCGGCGTCTGTGTCGCGGATAAGGAGAAGAGCGGGGGCGTCGTCCTCCGCTCGCGTGAGGGCGTGCAGAATGATGGCTTTCCGAGCCTGTGCCAGATCGGCGCCTCCCGACTCGCCGGACTTCGGAAAGCCGAGGTTGCGCACGCCGCGGTCCTGTGCCAGCTCTTTGATCTCGACCCACTGGGTGAAGTCGGTATCTGGCTGAAGGCCCGTCCATGTACGCATTGAATCGCGTGTGTGCGGGGTCAACCAGTGCGGGCCGTCCTCTACGATGACCTGATCGGCGAGATCACACGCCGTTCGAGCGTCTTCGGGTCCTTCGACAATGACGACGATGTCCATGACGCTTACTCAACGCTGGGCGATGTGGACGATGCGCTTGAGGAACTGCGGTCCACCACCCAGTCTTCTCCTTCCGCACTCCAAAATTCGCCGGTCGTGAGAACTTGCAGGCTTTTCTCGGCGTCGGGGTGTTCACTCAGACGGCGGGCGTGGGATACGCCTTCTGCATCTGTGCTTAACAGCCACGTTTCTTCCACCTCCAACTCATCAATAATGTATGGCGAGTGCGTCGTGAAGACGATCTGCAGATCAGGTCGCTGATCCAGAATTTTCCGAAG
>CAYOWD010000111.1:0-13020 GCA_964407535.1 uncultured Salinivenus sp.
GATTCCGACTATTAGCATACCACGGTCTTTACCAAACGAACGAGAAAGTTTACCTACCTGTGCACGGATCAGTAAGCCCGATGGAGGGCCCATACGTGCTCTCGGATCGGTCTATCCAAAAGACGGACCGCGACGGAACGACGCCTCCCTGCGACGGACGGACGTGCCCGCTGAGCACGGTGGGGAAGGGAGGACGGCGTGCAGGAGAGTGTTCAAAACAGTCATCAATCTAGCACACGCCGTGTCGAGTTACAACGGCCACAGGACGATTGGATGTTCAGCTTCTATTGAGAAGGAATCGGTTCCTCTGCTCCTTCCACGCTCCCACTCTCTCACCCCCACGCTTCCACGCCTCCCAAACCTTTGGTCTACGACCGAATACCAAGTTCTGCATACGAATCGAAAATGCCGTCCGTCGCAGATGCGCCTTCCGATTCGCCCTCAGTGACGAGCTCTTCGCTATGCCGACCACCTCCATTCGGGAACGACAGGAGCGCTGGAACGAGATCGTCACCGATCCACATCTGGGCGACCTCCCGTACAAAATCGAAACCAACGTCCGCGGTCAGATTCTTCTTACTCCGCGCACTGCTCGTCACTCCGCCCGGCGAGGAAATGTGATTGACCTACTCGCCGAACATGCCCCCGATGGACTCATCAGGCCGGGTGTCCCCATCTGTACAGACAACGGCATCAAGATTCCCAGCGTGGTATGGATCACGGAAGAACGCCGGGACGAGATGCGAGAGACCGGCGATCCCCCCACGATTGCCCCCGAAATTTGCGTCGAGGTGATGAGCGAGTCGAACGATTGGGAGGAGATGCACGAGAAACGGGCATTGTACCGCAACGCGGGGGCCGAGGAAGTCTGGATTGTCGACCGGGACGATCGCATCCGATTCTTTCAGGACGAGGAACGGGACGCGTCCGCTCTCGTCCCGTCGGTTCCGTCCTCGCTGTAACCAACGGCTCGTCGTCCGCGTCAGTCTGCCCGCAGCTCCGCGAGCATCCGGAGCAGCTTTTCCTTCTTTGCGTGGAGCACGGCCTCGACGTCAGTCTCCTCCCCGACCGCCTGATAGACATCCGTCGCCCGCAGGGCCTCCAGGTCCGCTTCCAGCTCCGCAACGGCCTGTTGGAGGGTCGAAATCGGCGGGGCCGTTTCCTCCGCCTCCGACGCGGGAAAGCCCCAGCGTTCCAGCGCCTCGGCGATGGCCCGAACCGCCCGGACATGGCCGGCCTGATACGCCGCGTCGAGCGCCTGAAAGGTGGCTGCGGCCTGGTCCTGGTAGGCCGAGGTCACCACGTCCGGGTGACAGCGCTTGCCCGCCGCCCGGTACAGCGCCTGCAGGTCGTCGTCCGCCGGCGGCTCCGACTGAAGCCGTTCCTCCCGAAACGACTCGTATTCACGCTGGGCATCGTGATAGGCGTTCCGATGCCGGGCGCTCCGCATGTGCCGCTGGGCCTCCCGGCGTAGGTGCTCCATCCGGAGTCGAAGCACCTCTTCCTGGAGGGGCGCCACCTCGTCCGTAATCCGACGCCGAATTGCGTGGAGCCGCTGCTCCAGCTCGGCTTTTTCCTGCTGGCGACGAGCAAGACGAGTCCGTAAGTCCTGACGATCCGCATCCACGACGCGTCGAGAGGATTGGTTCGTGGAACGGCTTCTGCCTACTTTATACGGGCACGCCCGGTGCCTGAGATCCAATCTTCCGTTTGTTATTTTCTCACAACCGCAATCCGTAGAAGGGCTTCGAACATGTCGAGGGGACGGATCCTCCACAGCCGTGAGGGCTACGGATTTGCGTCCGACTCGTTATTCTCTCTTCGGTCTTGCCCTTTTCCCACCATGTACGATACGATCCTGATTGCTGTTGACCTGTCGTCGGCCAACGAGGCCGTGTTTGCTCGGGCCCGCGAGATGGGCGACCCCGACCACACCAAAATCATCCTGTTTCACGTCTTCGAAACCCTGCAGGACGACGAGCCGGGCGAGATGGACGACTTCTACGATGAGCTTCGGGAGGAGGCGGACGAAAAGATGAAGAACTGGGCCGCCGAGATCGCCGAGGACGGCTTCAACGTCAAGGCTGCCATCACCTACGGCGAGCGGGCACCCGAAATTACCCGAGCGGCCCGTGAGCGCGGCGCCGACCTCATTGTGCAACGCTCCCACAAGATCGACCCAGAGGAAGAAGAACCCAACGTCGGATCGGTCAGCCACCAGGTCGCCATCTTCGCCCCCTGCTCCGTCCTCCTGGTGCGCCCTGAATGAGCGCTAGCGAATGAAGAAGTGCTTTCAGAGTGCGCCCTGAATGAGCGCTAGCGAATGAAGAAGTGCTTTCAGAGCGGGCCCGGAGTAAGGCAATCCTAGATCGCCAACGAGGAAGCCCTCTTGGGGGCACCCCGACTGAGAAAAGGAAGTGGGCTTCGGGCCCGTGCGCCGGGGACGGGAGATTCCTATCCATGCACGGATCGGTATCGATTCGACACGTAGAAAATCTGTTCCCGCTCGCTTGGATTTTCGCTGCGGGAGCGTGCTCCCCTCGACGAATACAAGTGCTCGCGAATGTCTACCGACACTCAGTAACGTGGTGCAATCGATCAGATCGATTGCCGTCCACTGAGGGGAATGTGCCCCCACCATCGCGCCTACTCCGCTCCCTGGTCGTAGATGCCTCCGAGCCATCCAGACGCCCCCTCTTTTCCGGCAGGGTCAGCGCTCTCCCCCGGCGTCCCTGGACGGACAGCGCGCGGAGCGGGGCCCCACAAGATGCAGGAAGAGATAGGCCCCAAGCGCGATAAACAGATAGTAGTCCAGCAGGCGCCAGAGAAGCAGTGTGGGCGCCATCAGGACCTTCGGCATGAGCGGACCGATAAACAAGGCGTACAGGCCTTCCAGTCCGCCGGACCCACCGGGCGTGGGCAACACGAGAGCAACGAGCAGCGTCGCGGCTGAGCGAAGGAAGAGCAACACCGCGTCCGCCGCGTGCAGGCTGCGGACAATACAGACGATGACTGCGTACCGCGCGAGCCAGAGCAAGGCTGTTTGGAGGAAGCCCCAGCCGTAGAACGATGCCGGCTGGGTGCCCAGTCGCTTTGCGCGCCGGAAGTACGAGCGCATTTCCTGCATGCCACGGTCCCGAAATCGACGAAGCACGGGCAATCGAAACAGCCAGTCGGCCAGGGCGACGAGGTGCCGCGGGCGCAGGAGCACGAAATAGGTCAGTCCGAGGCCCCAAACGAACAGCACGCCAAGATAGGCGAATAAAGTCCAGTTCCCCCACGTGCCCGCGACATCGGGAAGCAGGTCCACAACAGCGCCTGCCCCAATCAGAATGGGGATGGCCGTCAGAAACCAAAACCAGTTGAGGAGCATGCAGAAGAACATCAGCGCCCCCGCTTCCCCGATCGGAAGGTCCTCATCGTGGGCAACGTAGAACGTGGCGACCGGTGCTCCACCGATGAGGGTGGGCGTCACGTTCGCGAAGAAGTACCAGGCGAGCTGCCCCCGCATGCCGCCTGCACAATCGATTCGGCCCTGCGACACGTAGCTCAATCGCCATCCCCCGAATCCGATGCGGGTCAAGGCCATCACGACGGCCCCAGCCAGCAGCCAGGGCTGTGCGTACCGAAGGGTGTTGCGGAACGCCTGGGGGTCAAACGTGACGTACCCAACGAGGCCAAGGGCCAGGAGACTGAGGAGAACAGAACCCCCGACGTGGGTCCACGACACCTGCGGTGCGTCTGGAACCGGAGTCTCCGCCTCCGACGGGGAATCCGGCGGCGAAGCGACTGGGGGAGAACCTGCCATTGAGCAATCACGCTGTGGAGGAGGACGATGCGCACCCGGATTCGGACGCGGACATGGAGGCCCGCCAGGCCGAAAGGTCGCGGTCGAGCAGGTCTTCAAGCCGACGGATGTGCGGGACATAGCGCCGGCGGAGGCGTCGTTCGAGTGCCGCGTCGAGCGTCGGACGATCCGACGAGGTCCCGGTACTTCGACGGCGAATGAACTGCTCAACGCAGAGCCGAAGCGGCTCGGGCATCCATTTCCCGAGCAACGAGGAGGTCCCCGAGGGCAGAACCGACAGCAGCGTTCCGAGAACGCGGCTCTGTCGTTCTCCGGTCCGATTGAGCCATCGATTGGTGTCTATGTCCACGTTGGGATCCACCTCCAGGAAGCGAAAAATGCGGCGAAGGGTCGCGTCGGTGCGCTGGGCGAGGCGTGCGGACCGCAGAATGAGAAACCGCTCTCGGGGAAAACGGGCAAACCACTGGCTCAGCGTATCGACGTACACCCCGTCGGCAAAGTATCCCTTCCACGCCCGCTGCTTCGCGTTGGGATCGGCCCGTTCGGCCGCCAGGGCGTCCGCAAACGAAAGCGGCTCCCGTCCTTCCGAGACGTTGTGGAGGTAGTGCGAGTAGGCTCGCTCCACAGGGTCGCGAAGCACTAGCAGGAAGAACGGGAGACGTCCCCCGTACAGCGACCGCATGCGGTCGGCGACGGGATCGACATGGCGAAAGTAGGACGGCGTGGCGTCCCCAGCACGCCGGTCGCCTGCCTCCGCGAAGTACTGACGGTACCGGTCGAGCTCGGACGAAAATGAGTCCTCTTCAGCATCGAAGACGTGGAGCTCCTTCACGTACGGAAGAAAAAGGGACGGGTGTTGGCGGAGGTAGTCGTGCAGAGAGGTCGTGCCGCTCTTGGCAACCCCCAACACGAAGAAGTCCGGAAGCACGTCGGCGTCTCGGGTCATGGCGTCGTCTCCTCTGTGGCAGAAAGCATGTTGGGCGTCGAGCGCGCATCCGGAGAGGCCGCTGTCCCCTCGGCGGAGAGCAACTCGTCGTAGTGGCGCACCACCTGCGCGTGAACCGCGTCCAGGTCGAAATGCTGTGCTCGTTCGAAGGCCGCGGTCCCCATCTGATTGCGAAGGGACGAATCCAGAACGAGGGGCCGCACGGCCTCCGTGAACGCGTCGCAATCGCCCGGCGGACAGAGGGAGCCGGTCGTCCCATCCTCAATGAGGTCGCGACTCCCCACTGCGTCGGCACATACTGCCGGGAGGCCGGAGGCCATTGCCTCAAGGGTCACCTTCCCGAACGTCTCGGTGTCACTGGGAAACAAAAACACGTCGGACGAGGCATAGGCCCGAGCAAGGGCCGCTCCGGTTAGGAACCCCGTAAAGAGTGTGTTCGGAAGACGTGCTTCCAGGTCGTCGCGGGCGGGACCGTCGCCGACCACCATGCTGCGGTGGGGGACGTTTTCTCGTTCGAGCCGTTCGATAACCGCGGCATAAGTATCCAGCCCCTTCTCTCGAACGAGCCGACTGACGAGCGCAACCACGACCTCGTCCTCGCCGATCCCGTACGATCGCCGCCACGACGACGACCGGCGCGCCGGATGGAAGCGATCGGTATCAACCCCTCGCTGCCAGAGCCGAAGGCCGGTGTCGATCCCATGCTCCCGAAGGATGTTCATCATGGCGGTCGTCGGAACGTACACATGATCGCACTGCTGGTAGAAGCGGCGCAGGTAGCGCCAAACCACCGGTTGGACGACATCCAGGTTGTAGTACGATAGGTACGACGCAAAGTGCGTGTGGTACGTCCCGGCCACCGGAATCCCAGCAGACTGGGCGTAGCGTAGGGCTTGAAATCCCAAAATGTCGGGGGTGGAAATCTGAACGAGAGTGGGCTTGAAGCCCTCAAGCTCGCTTCGCACCGACGACGTAAGCCCCAGGGAGCACCGGTACTCCGAACGACCGGGAAACGGAATCGACGGAACGGGAATCAGGGTGCCGGCGTGATCCAGGGCCGGCTCTTCGTCGGTGGGGGCAAACACCCGGACCGGGATCCCCTGTCGCTCGAGGTAGTCAACCAGATTGTTGAGGGTCAGGGCCACTCCGTCGGCAATGTGATTGTACGCCCCAGCAAAGAGGGCCACGCGCTTCGGGGAGGAACGAGAAGTCGGCGAACGAACATCACTCACAAAAATGGAGGCGATTCGGACACGAAGGCGGAACGAGCACTCGGAACCGGGCACAGGGAGCTGTCCCGGTGTTCCGGCCCCAATGACCGTGCTATGGGGCACGATCAAGCGGTGGAAACACAAATTCGCTCCTGACCGGAACGGTCTCTTTATTACCAACGTCTTGCCTCCACAAAAATTGCCCTCTCGCTTCCAGTCCAAGAACACTTCAAATACTCGTTTTCCTTGTCTGAACAAACGCCTCCGCCTCCCCGCCCAACGCAGTTCTTCCCTCCTCTTCTCGGTGCACTTTCGGATTGATTCACGCCGTGCAGGGACATATAACGTTCCGCAATCGCGGTGCGTCCCCAGTTGCTCTCAACGGCTGAACGATGACGTGTCTACCCCGGTAGTCGTCATCAACCCGCTCGCGCAACGCGACGGAGTCAGGCCGCGCCCTGCCTCGACTCCACCATCCGGGTTCGGGAATGTGGGCGCGTGGAGATGTACGTGTGGTCCCGTACGAACCGAGAGCTTCCCAATTCAGAGGGGGCTCCGGAACGTGGTCTGCTCGTTGGGACCGTGCTCACCTGTCCTACTGGCGACCAATAGCGAGGGCAGGACATCAAGCGCTGAGTTGCATGTGCCGCCTCCCGAATCGGATTGCCCTCAACGGCCCACAGCGTTTTCTCCAATATGGAAGACGCGACGCCCTACTACGCGATGTGCATGGGACGGTGACCACTCGGAGGACAGGATCACGGGGGGCGGTGGTACAAATGCGGCCCCAATCGTGCACGCGATGATCCTTAGTCCCCCCATCTGCCAGGATGGGATCAGACGCGCCGCTCACTTTTTCGTCGACGACGGGACCGTACGCCCCTCCGGGCGCTCACTGCGGAACACAATGTCCCCGTACAGCGCCGCGGCCGTCCCCGCCGTGTTGTCGGTATCGGTCATGAGAGCCACCCCGTTCACCGGCGGCGGCTCTCCGCCAAAGACCTGCCGGTAGTCGGCCCGCACATTGCGCCGCTCCCGTACCCACTCGCCCTTTTTGTCAGCCCCGCTCCGAACCGACATCATCATGATCTGATCGGTGTACGCACTCGCCTGGACGGTGCCGCGGTCGCGGCGGGTGGTCCACACGTAGTTGAGGGCGCGGGACGGGGCCTTCTCGTAGCCGAACCGCCGCAGGAGCATGAGCTTTGCACGGTCGACAACCCCGAGATCCTCGTAGTCGAACGTCACGTAGAGCCGGGCCGCCGCGTCGTCGGTGGTATCCGCCGCAATGTCGGCGTCCGACGGCAGGCTCTCCGCCCGCCATCGCCACTCCAGAATGGGATACTCGTCCAGATCGATGCGGGGGTGCTTGATTAAGGCGGAGGACCCGTTTTCGCTCCGGGCCTGCACCACCACCGCACTATCCTTCCGGGCGAGATTATAATCCGTCCCCGCCTCATTCTGCCCAAAGCGAATCTCCGTCCAGTCCGTCGGAATGGTGTCGGACGGAGCCTGCGCGGAGAAGTGCCCGACTCGCAGCACGGGCGGCCCCGAGAACGCCATCAGGAGTACGCTGCCCGCCAGGCCCACGAGGACGCACACCAGAAAACAACGACCGTTGGTCACCAAGTTGGAGGAGTTATTACAATAGCTCGATTCCAGTCGATTCGGGAAGCGGGCTGCTCAGTGTTTGGCCCCGACCCATCTCCGGAAGAGCATGGAAGGGGATTCTTTCCGTCTATTGCCCACCTTCGGGATTCCCCCAAACGTACACCCCCTGCGGACTTCTTGTTGCAATCCGCTTTGAGTACGTCGTCAATCGCCCGGGCAGGAGGACGACCCGGAGCCGATCACGGCGAGAGATGCGAAACTGTAGGAAAGCATCGCCTCCTCCCGACCTCCCTAAAGCTGCAGCTCCAGTGCAAGTCCGATCTCGTGCGTTCCGCCGATGTCTTTTCCGTAGGAGCGTGACGAGAGATCGAGGCGGACCGTCATGGGGGCGTACGTGAATCCGTAACTCAACCCGACCGCCGTTCCGAATGCCGTTCGGTCCACACTCTGCGTCTGAAACAACACCATATCGTCTTCTCTCTCCAGCAGATATGTATTTTCAGTGGGGTCCTCTGTATGGAAGCGGGCTTCTTCGTCCAGACGTCCTTCCGGAATGGAGGAAAACGATCGAAAGTCTTCCCCTCGTTCCCGCTGTACGGACGGACCTCCTCGCACCCGAATGGAGTGGGTGAGGTCGCCCGTCGTGAACTGAACGGGCTGCCAAAACACCGTGATCGTGCCGGAGGTTCGTCGTTCGTCTTCCCATTGTCCGCCGCCGGGTTCAAACACGACATCGAAGTCGCGATTCACCGCCTGATCGTACTGAGCGGCCGCTTGCACTCCCCATGTTTCCCCCACTGCCCAGGTGACCCGGAGAACTCGGCCCCGTCCCGTATGGTCCCCATCGGTCATAAACACACTGTGGAATGACGTCCCGACGGACCATTGTCCCTCCGATAGGAAATCCGAAACCTCCTGAGCCGAACTTGGATGTGTGACAACGGAAACGCAAAAAAACAGAACTGCAATGCTCGTTGCTGTACGCATCTTGCTGAGCCAAGAAGAACTGTTGAGGCAGACGTGCGCGTCTTGAACATCTAAAATCATCACCATCCGGCGAAAAACCTCGCCTTCATTGTCGTCTGCCTCGCGAGCGTCCGGAAAAGTAACACGGTTTCCAACAGCAACGCCCTCTACGGGGCGTCGCCCTGTACATGCTCCTCCTGAATGCGCGTGAGCGACGCCTCCAGCGAATCGCGACTAATGACCTCACCGGTATTGGGCTGTACCTGCCCAAACTCCAGCACCCCGGTCGGGCAGCTCTGCACGCAGGCCGAGCAGCGCACACACTCCGGATCTTCCATCGGCTTGCCCTGCTGCGCAAAGTGCATCACGTCGATGCCCTGATGGCAGACGCTCGTGCACACGTTGCAGGAGATGCACTTCTTCTTATCGGCCAGGATGCGGAAGCGGCTGAAGCGGGCGTAGATGTGCATCAGCGCCGCCAGTGGGCAGAAGAACCGGCACCAGAAGCGGCCGCTGAGCCAGAAGTAGACGCCGTACCCGAACATGCCGGCCAGCACCACGTCCACCATCCAGCTGTAGTTCAATTTCCAGCCCCAGAACTGCCCGTTGAGCCCCGCCTGGAAGGCGGCGTCGGCCCAGCTGCCGGGCCAGATCCACCCGCCGATGCGAAGGAAGAGCAGCACAAAGGCGAGCACCATGATGACCTGCCCGGCCATGTTGAGTTTATTCCACCCGTCGCCGTGCGGCATCTTGTCGCGGTGCTGGTCGCCCAGCGTTTCGGCCAGCGCCCCGCACGAACAGATCCAGCCGCAGTACGCCCCCTTGCCCCAGAAGTAGATCATGCCGGGGATGAGCACAAACGTCTGCACAAAGCAGATGCCGAGCCACCACCAGAGCGGATCCGGGGTGAACACGTTGTACACCATGAGCGGCCACGCCAGAATGAAGCCGTAGGCCCGCCAGTACTGACGCCCGTGGACGGAATAGTCACTGGTCGGAAAGAGGGCATCCAGAAAACCGGTGGGCAACATCCCGTTCTGGCCCAGAAACGGCAGTACGATCTCCGGTAAGATAAATAACGGCACAACCTGTATGCCCATTAAGGTGAGCGTCTGGGCCTTGATGTATGGCGTCTTCCGTCGTCGAATGCGTTTGACGCCGAAGATGACGACAATCGCCGAGTAGGCGAGGGTGTAGTAGAACGAGGCCTTCGACATCGATCCCAGCAGCACGTCCCCCAGGCTCGGTCCGGAGCCCGGATCCCAGCCGAACGGAAACACCTCTGCCGATCGGGCCCAGCGCTGCACCACGCCCCCGTCCTTCCAACTGTAGACGGCGGCCATAAACAGGAAGAAGGCCGCAAACGCCCCGATGCGATCCCAGCGAAGGCCCTTGAGCCACTCCCAGCCACTGAGCGCGTCCTCCATCGACGCCGGGACCGTGCCCCAGTCGTTGCGCAGCTCGATGCCGGAGCGCCGAAAGAAGTCGAGCGGGGCTTCCCGTCCAATCATAGCGAATACCTGATCGGCCTCGACCGCCGTCTGCCCGTCCTCGGTCGAGAGCCGCACGCTGTCGTCGCGAATTTCCTCCACGTCCGTCGGCATCCGAAGGGTCAACTGGCCGTTGCCCTCGGGCTCGTCTGCCAGCGCGCGGATCCGCTCCACGTTTTCCGGCTTCGGGCGCACAAACTCGTCGCGCCGGTAGGAGAGCGTCACGTTCGCCCCGGCCTCCGTGAGCGCGGTCGCCGCTTCCATCGCCGAGTCGCCGCCGCCGATGACGACCACGTCGTGCCCCTCGCACCGGGTGGGATCGTAGAGCCGGTGATGTACATGGTCTTTGTCCTCGCCCGGCACGTCGAGGCTCCGAAAATTGCCGCTGCGCCCGATGGCCACAATCACGTTGCGGGCCGAAAGGCGGTCGCCCTCACTCGTGACCACGTCGAGGCCGTCCGCCGTCTCGTCAATGCGGTGGGCCTCCGCGTGTCGCGTCGGAACGTCGGTCGTCTGTGCCTCCAGTTCCTCAAGCAACTCCTCCTTGACCTCGGCGGTCACCTGCAGGTCGCCCGCCGGCGTCATGTCGTTCGGGTACGTGTAGATGGGCTTCCCCTTCTGGAAATCCCGAATCGTGGCAAACCGACGCCGGGCCTCCAGGACGCAAAACGAGAGGCCCTGCGTTTGCGCCTCGCGGGCCGCCGCCATGCCGGAGGCCCCCGCGCCCAGGATGACCACGTCGTAGGGGCCGTTCTCGTCGTCGGGTTCGGCCGAGGGGGCGTCCGTCTCGACAATGTCGCGCACGGCCTGCACGCCGCCGTCGACCGAAAACTTGAGGAGGGGCACGCCCGCCAGATCGCCGACGACGTACACCCCGTCCACATTCGTTCGATAGTTGTCGTCGACGCGGGGCAGCGTCTCGACCTCCCCGCCGGGCCACTGGAGATGCAACCAGTCCGCGTACTGTTTGACCAAGGAAAGCATAGAGAAAAAACGCCCCATTCAGAAGAGTCGAACCCGCCTCTCAGTTGCCTCGCACGGTCGGAACGTTACGAGCCGCCCCCGCCTTTCAGCAGGGGACCAATGTGCCGCTCACCCTTCCAACGCACTCCTTCCTCTCCGGCTCCCCATGACGTACGGCATCACCGGAAATCCGACGAAAGACGAACTCTGGGCCCCCGTTGCGGAGGTCGTCTCGTGGTTTCGAGAAAACGGCCACGACTTCTGGATTCACGAACCCATCGCGGCCGGTCTACTGGAGCGGAACCTCATCTCGTCCGCGGTGGAACAGGAGCACAGCGTTACGGACATCGTCGAAGCCGGGGATCTCGTGCTCTCCTTCGGCGGCGACGGCACGCTCCTGCGCGCCGCCCACCTCACCGGCCCCAACGATACGCCTCTCCTCGGCGTCAACATCTGCCGCCTCGGCTTTCTGGCCGACATCGAGGTCGAGCAGCTCCACGAGGCTCTGGAGCAGATCGTCGCCGGAAAGTATACCGTCGAGGAACGGATGGTGTTGGAGGCCACGGCCGACAATCCCTCTCACTTCGACACAGAATGGGCCCTCAACGAGTTCGCCGTCAACCGAAGCGGGGCCGCCGGTCTCGTCAAAATCGAGGTTGAGGTCGACGGCACCCCCCTCAACACCTACTGGGCCGACGGCCTCATCGTGGGCACGCCCACTGGCTCGACGGCCTACTCGCTCTCCAACGGCGGCCCCATCATTATGCCCGGGGTCGACGCCGTCATCCTCACCCCCATTGCCCCCCACACCCTCACGGTACGTCCCATCGTGCTGCCCGCCGACTCCACCATCACGTGCCGGGTCCTCGACGACAACCAGCCCTACGTGTTTGCCGCCGACGGCCGAAGCACCCACTTCGAAAACGACAACCTGCAGTTCACCATCGATCGGGCCCCCCATACCGTAAATCTCGTGAAGCTTCCGGAGCAGCACTTTTTCCACACCCTCCGCTCGAAACTGATGTGGGGGGTCCGCCGTTCGGACGAATCGGAATAGCGAAGAGGGGCCGCGCGCAGTCCGCGTTTCGGTGAAGGGGCCATAAACTTTTGTGGGTGCATTGACACCCCCCCATCCTGACACGTACATTCGAGAATGGTCTGGGCGCGATGCCCGGACATGTTGCTTTCGGTGTACACTGAGAGCAGCGGGGGCCAGGTAGCTCAGGTGGTAGAGCAACGGCCTGAAAAGCCGTGTGTCGACGGTTCGAATCCGTCCCTGGCCACTTTCTGAGCGTCGTTTCTGAGGTCCGTACGGATTCGTCCGGGTCGGCACCCGTTCTCGCAGGAAGATCCCGAGCGGTTTGAAGGACTAACTCTACTACATTCCACTTCTTTTTTTTGGTCAAGTTACCTTACATTTAGGTTAAAAATGTAAGGGAGCCACAAGCTGCTTCGAGGGAGAAGTCATCCCCCTCGGATCACGAGTACACGTCGAGGGAAGACAATGTCCCTCTCGAAGAGTCCCCTTCCATACCTACGAACGTCGGGTGAGCTGAAAACCGCCGATGCCGCTGACCGTCATTCGCCTGGTTGGCCGGTGCAAGGTTCGGGCGTGAGATGCTTTTCACTCCGGGGCGCGTGCATATTCCGTTCCTGCGTGTACAGGGCAGAGCGGGGGCCAACCTCATGCCATGAACCGAATCGTTGGGAAGCGGGGCGTCAATCCGTTTTTTTTCCACCCGTCTCGTCTTTCATTCACGGATCGGGGTCGTTATTTAGAGGCCTACGCCTGCGTGGGAACTCTTCAAGCCATACGTCCCGCGGGCCCGTGCTTGTGTCTCCCATCTCTTCCCGATCCCACCCAACCATGCTCGAATTCGTACAACAACAGAAGGCCCACCACTACTTCGACCTCCTCGACCGGGACGAGGACGGGTACATCAACGGTGAGGACTTTGAAATTCAGGCCGACGACCTCGCTGAGGCGCGCGGGCTGTCGGACGAGGACCACGAGCGGCTGCGCGA
>CAYOWD010000112.1:0-13017 GCA_964407535.1 uncultured Salinivenus sp.
GGGCGCGTTCGGACGTATCCATTTCCCCCTCATGAAGAAGAGCAGGCGGCATAGGATCCTACTTGCGTTTCCTCTTCGGCTCTTTTAGTATAAAGTTTGGATAGGCTTTTGTCCCTTCCCGAACGGGGTGCTCGGACAGTCTCAATTAGGGGCAAGTCATGTTGTGAGTTACGGACGATACGTTGGAGGGACCGGGAGCGATGCGTTTGCACTCCATTTCTTCCCGCATCAGGGTAGCGTCCAGGCTCGCTCCGGATGCCCCTGCGAGGGCTGTTGAGGACCCTTTGGGCATGCCAGCGATGACACGCAACGTGAGTTCAATACCGTCTTCTCTCCCGCTCATGCAGCGGGGCCGTAACCCCTTTGCGGCCTTTCTGTCAACGTTTCCGTCAGCGAACGGCTGCTGAGCACGCTCCATTCCTTTCTTCACGAGTCGCTTGCATTCTCCACGCAATCGTTATAGGTTACGTTTTGGCACACGGCGCTCCGATTCCGGGTAATTTTTTATATATCTACACAACTTCAGCCAACGCTGAACTTGTATGAATAGGTATTGGATGCTTGTTTTAGAACGGCGCCGTACTTAAATCCCAATGTAAAGAGGCCACACTCTTGGCTCCTTCTTTTCCTGCTGCCGGCAGGCATAGGGATTTGTGGAGAGCTAATCGTTTGCGCTACTGCTCTGATTTCGAGCCATTCTCTGCTGCCGATGATGATCTACCAGCTCATACGAACATCGTTCTTCCTTCTCGTACTTGGTCTATTCGCAGTATCTCCCGTGCTGGCTGAGGGTGCGGAGGCGCCTTCATCGGACGAGGCATGGCGGACAACGGAGGCGGTCTCGGGATGCGAGGATTTTGCTCGCCGCCAGATGAAACTCGCGGGTCGGCTCATGGAACAGGAAAACTACACACGCGCCCTGAAGGTGCTCAACAGCACCATGGACAACTGCGAGCGGGAATTTATCCAGAAGCGGATCTACAAGGCGATGAACAAGTGGTATGAATCCGTTGCCCGCAGTGGGTCTACCTCCGAGTTTCGGGAGTTTGAAAATACCCTCGCCAGTCAGAAGTACCTCAACTCTGCCCAAAAAAATCGGCTTGAGCGACGACTTCAAGGATTTGTCAAGTCGCTCATTCGGAGCCGGTACGAGTCAGAAAACTACGATGCGACCTATCGGATGTGCCGGAAATACTCCAATGCAGCAGAGAATAACTTTGAGCTCCAGTATTTCTGCGGATCTTCCGCCGAGAAGCTCGGGGCGGTCGGCGTCGCTATGGGGTCGTACTCCTGGATGCTCGACAACTGGAATGACAATCAGTCGGTAACGACCTGGGGCGATATCGCTGGCAAGCTCGAATCGCTGTACTACCGCAACGGACGCTTTGAGGCTGGATACGAGCTCGCCCGGAAAACCGCCACCCTGGACCCTTCGCCTCCTTCGCTGCTGTCGACTCTCCTTTCGATGCGTGCCACGTTCCTAGCGCCTGTTGCCGATGTGGCCCGGGCGTTCTTTGAAAAACAGCCGGGCACAGACGCAGTCACGCACTTCAACAGCGAGATGCAGCGCGTGGGCCTGCCCAACTACGTAAAGTCCATGTACATGCTTCGTCCGGACGGAGGCTTGCTCCGCGGGATGTACGGGAAGGAGGCCAACCAACCGAGCGCCTCGCTTCTCGGAAAAGTCGGCGAAAGCACAGCCTTGCTCACGCCGGAGGAAGGTCGTCCCAGACGCGCCTGGATCGTCACACCGGTTGAATCCCGATATCTCGTGATTGAGTTCAACACGGAGACGACACCGAAGGAGAATATTTTGCTCGAAAACGTGCTTTCCAACGTCCGAAGCGACCGGGAGTGGGAAAGCCTCTACAATCTGCAGTTTGAGAACACCGCCCCGGGGGCCGGCAGTGCCATCGCGACGATGCTCAGCGCGTCCTTCATCGGGGGCAACAACTTCGACGTATACGATAAGATTTTTGAAGCTTCGCCGATTCTGCTATACTATAGCCTCCAAAACGAAGCGGAAGAAATTAAGGAATCTCACAACTTCAACCGGTCCAATCTCGGGTACGGCGAAAAAGAGTGGGAACGAAGCTCAACGACCCCGGCCCTTTTTCATCACTCGATCGAGTACAACGAGCAACCTGTACGTGAGGTGGTGTGGCCAAACTTCGTCAACGACCAGTGGTCCGGAGTCATTCGCGTCGGTTTCGTGCAAAGCTAAAAATTGTAAGCCAACTTCTGATGACTTTCACCATGAATCGGTCCGTTAAGGATATCGCTCCGCTGCTACGATCATTCTCCTGGGCCTTTTTTCTCCTAATCCTGGGCTCTGGGGTTGTCCATGCCCAAACCTCGATCAGTGACATCAACGGCAATCCTGGGAAATACCGAGGACAGACCGTTACGGTGCAGGGGAAAGTGGTCGAGCACGTCCAAAGTGGGAGTGACACCGAAACGAAAAACTATATTCTTCAGGATGAGAACGGAAATAAGATCCGTGCCCGAACCACACAGTCGCCTCCAGAAACCGGCTCACAATACGAGGTGAAGGGGGCTGTAGAGATCAGTCCGTTCAATCGTAAGCCCGTACTGGCAGAGAAAGTTCGGACCCAATTAAATACCTCCGACGACAGCGAGGGGGATGAGGGGGGATCTGGTGAGAAGCTCCGTCAAGGCTTTTCGATGATTACCGTCTATCTGATTCTCGGACTCGGCGTCCTGGTGGTTGTGGTGCTCGGATACTTCGCCTACGCGACCCAGGAAGAACCGCCCGAACCGAAAACGCCGGATACTCCGGAAGATGGTGAAGTCGATGATGACTCCGAGCCGTCCTCTGATCTGTCCTCGACCGAGCTCGGGGGCGACGGAGAAGAATCGGACACGGGCTTCCCAGAGCCTTCAGGCCAGCGCATTAAGTCGGAATCCAGTAGCTCCCAAACCTCTGAGGAAGACGACGAGGGACCGGAAACGCTCAAGTTCAAGGCACCGCCGAAGACCATGAAGTTCGTTCCGGGACGCCTTGTGATTGCGGCGGGCCCGGACCAGGGCAAAGAGTTCCGCATTGCCGGCCGTCCTACGCCGGAAGGCAACGTGGTAACGATCGGTCGCGCCGAGGTAGAAGGGGAGAAGGCCTTTGCCCACATCCAGCTCGGCGACACGTACCGCACCGTTTCGCGGATGCAGGCAGAGATTATTCAGAAGGACGACAAGATTCTTCTGAAGAACACGAGCGAAACGAATCCCACGATCGTCAACGGAGATAACCTCCCGGCTGGCGAGACCGTGGAACTTCAGGACGGTGACATGATCCGAATGGGTGAGCTCATGGTCCGCTATGAACGGGACTAGGTCCTGAGATTTTTTCGCACCAAACGAACCCCGTCCTCTCCTGAATCGTATGGGTCAGGCAATGAGGTCGGGGTTCTTTTTTTCTTCCTCCTCAGGATCTGGCAGCATTATTGCTGCCGATATAGGATGGAGGGAATGGCCTTAATAACGGTTCTCCCAGCCCGAGGGAAGCGTCGGTCGTGCCGTCCCCTCCCGTTCCATCCCTACTACTCGGGCGATCTACATCGTCGGTCTTTCCGATTTCTCTGCTCCCTCCCGTAGCTTACGACCGATGCCCGGGCGATTTCTGGAGCAGTCGCAGTGCATGAACCGCACCCTGGACATGTCCGAAGCCACTAAGCGTTGTCCGTATTGTCAAGAGGAAATTCTGGAAGCTGCCCGTAAGTGCAAGCACTGCGGGGAGTGGCTAGAAGATCCTCCGGAAACCTCTACAACCTCCACGGGATCTCTTTCATCCAATCCTGAGACCCTCGTCCGGGACGCCATGTCCTCGGACTACAACATTGAAAAGGAGCTCGGGCGGGGCGGAATGGCGATCGTGTACAAGGCCGTTCAGGAAAGCCTCGGCCGCGAGGTCGCCCTAAAGATCCTGCCACAGGGCAAGACCCACGACGAGAAAATCGTCAAACGCTTCCATCGAGAGGCGCAATCAGCGGCTCAGCTGAATCACCCTCACATCGTCACCATCTTCGATGAGGGAGAGCTGAACGGGGTACACTACATGGCCATGGAGTATTTGCAGGGACGCGACCTGCATGAAATTGTGCAGGAACAGGGCCCAGTGCCGCCCGAGCAGGCCGTCAGTCTCATTGCGCCCATGGCGGACGCCCTCGGGTATGCCCATGAGCAAGGCACGGTCCATCGGGACGTGAAGAGCTCCAACGTGATGGTGACGAACGTGGGGCGCCCCGTACTTATGGATTTCGGCATTGCGTACGCGGGCTCCGATGCCCGACTTACGCAGACCGGGACCGTTCTTGGGACCCCGCAATATATGAGCCCGGAGCAGGCACGAGGCAACGATGTCGACTCGCGAGGCGACCTCTACAGCCTCGGCGTCGTCCTATACGAATCGCTGACCGGGGAGCTTCCCCACACCGGCGGGCACCCGATGAGCGTGGTCTATAAGGTGCTCCACGAATCTTACAAACCCCCTCGGGAGATCAATGAGGAAATTCCCGAGTGGATGGAACAGATTATCGCCAAGCTGCTGAAGAAGGATCCCGATGAGCGGTACCAAAACGGCCACGAAGCCGCCGAGGCCCTCCGCTCGCAGGATCCCGGCGAGCCGGTGGAGGTGCCCTCCCCCACGGGCGACGGCTCTACGGAGTCGGAAGACTCCGTCATGGTCGACTCCGGCGGAGACCAGCAGGAGGAGTCGTCTGAACCGATAAAGACGCAGGTTTACCGCCCCGGCGAAGACGGGGACGAGCCCGAACCGGAGTCTGAACCCGCGTCGGTGTCCGAAACGGCTACGGCCACCGAGGAGGAAGAGCAGGAGGCCATTGCAACCGACGGCAGTGGAGACGAGCCGCAACGGCAGCGTCTGCACATCGTTCGGGCCCTGGAAGGAAACGCCGACTGGGTCAATGCAGTCTCCTTCTCCCCCGACGGCCAGTATGCACTCTCCGGGGCAGCCGATAACACCATCAAACTCTGGGAGGTCGTTACCGGCCGAGAAATTCAGACCTTCCACGGACTTACGGAACAGCCCATCTCGGTCGCGCTCTCTCCCGATGGGGACCGTCTCGTGTCGGAAACGTCAAACGGCGTCGTGCGGCTCTGGGACGTAGAAAGCGGTGAGGCCATCCGCACGATTGAGGAACGCTCAGAAGCGGTGCTCGGCGCGACCTTTTCCCCGGACGGCAAATACATCCTCTCCGGGGGAGACGCATCGGGCACTCTCCACCTCTGGGAAACGGAGACGGGCAATCTCGTCCGTCGCTTCGACGAAAACGAAGAGGCGATCTTCTCGGTCGCCTTTTCTCCGGACGGCGAGTATGTTCTCTCCGGTAGCGGCCAGTCCGGAACCCTGAAGCTCTGGTCTACCGATACGGGCGAGGTGGTGCGCATCTTCGACGAAGGCGACTGGGACTCGACGTATGTCTTCTCCGTCGCGTTTTCCCCGGACGGCCAGTACGCGCTCTCCGGAAGCGACGACATGACGGCCCGGCTCTGGGATGTTGAGTCCGGCAAGCTGCTCCGCACGTTCGAAGGGCACTCCGGACTTGTGATCGCCGTCGCGTTCTCCCCGGACGGGCAGTATGTCTTGAGCGGGAGTAGTGACATGACGGTGCAGTTGTGGAAGGTGGAAGACGGCACCCTCGGCTACGTCTTTGAGGGCGACGCCGAAGGGGTCAATGCGATCGCCTTCTCCCCAGACGGCCGCTACGTGCTCTCGGGAAGCAAGGACGAAGACGTGAAGCTCTGGACACCGTAGTCCCGACCTCCGCACGTACGACCCAAACGACAAACGGGAGAGGCCGCATCGGCCTCTCCCGTTCTATTTCCGTCCTGTTTTCTGAACCGACGCGGACTACTGAATCCGCTTCAGAGCCGCTCGCTGGGCCTTGAGGGTGGCATCGAGTTCGTCCTGCCCGTGCTCGCTTCCAAAGAAGATCGCTTCGAACTGCGACGGCGGCAGATAGATTCCTTCCTCCAGCATGGCGTGGAAGTACGCGGCATACTGATCGGTGTCCGTCGTCTTCGCGGTTTCCTGGTCCACAACCGTCTGGTCCGTAAAGAAGAGACTGGCCATGGCCCCCACCCGGTTCGTGGTGTAGTCGAGTCCAAGTGCGTCGAGATTCCGATGCATGCCCTCCTCGAAAGCCTCCCCATACGCCTCCAGCTCGTCGTAAAGCGTGTCCTTCTGCTCCGCAATCTTCGAGAGGACCGCGTGCCCGGCCCGCATGGCCAACGGATTGCCGCTGAGCGTGCCGGCCTGGTAGACCGGCCCCGTCGGCGAGATGTAATCCATGATCTCCTGCTTTCCGCCATACGCCCCGACGGGCAGTCCGCCCCCAATAATCTTTCCGAGGCACGTGAGGTCGGGCGTTACGCCGTATCGTTCCTGGGCCCCTCCCGGTGCGACCCGAAAGCCAGTCATCACCTCATCGAAGATCAGAACGATGTCATTATCATCGCAAATCTCACGCAGCCCCTCTAGAAAGCCGGGCTCGGGCGGGATGCATCCCATGTTGCCAGCAATGGGCTCCAGAATGATACAGGCCACCTCGCCGGCATTTGCCTCTACAAGGCGCTTGACATGCTCCAAATCGTTGAACGGAGCGAGAAGCGTATCCTTCGCGTTGCCCTTCGTGACCCCGGGCGAATCCGGTTCACTGAGGGTCATCGGGCCACTGCCCGCGGCAATGAGGAAGAAGTCGCCGTGGCCGTGATAATTTCCTTCAAACTTGATGATCTTATCGCGGCCCGTATAGCCCCGGGCCAGGCGCGCGGCGCTCATGGTGGCTTCCGTGCCGGAATTGACCATCCGTACCTTCTCGACCGACGGCACGAGATTGCACACCAGCTCGGCCACCTCGGTTTCGATCTCCGTAGGCGCCCCGAATGACGTAGAGGCCTCGGCCTGCTCCTGTACAGCCGTTACGACGTCGGGGTCGGCGTGGCCAAAGATCATCGGCCCCCAGGACCCGACGTAATCGACGTATTCGTTCCCATCGGCATCGACCAGAGATGCGCCGTCGGCCTCCTCGATGAAGAGGGGCGTTCCGCCGACACTGTCGAAGGCGCGGGCGGGAGAATTGACGCCCCCCGGAATGGACCGCTGGGCGTGGTCGTACAGCGCTTTGCTGCGGCGAAGATCCAGAGAGGACGGAGCAACTTCCATGGCAGACTCAGTTCATCGAAAAGTCCAGGCGGTAATAGGAGATTCTGAACGAGATGGACGCCGGGGATGGTCCACTCGTTCACAACGAGCCTGCTACAGATTACGCCGGGGTTTGCGGCTCCACACAGCGGTAGATGGCCCGCAGGCGCGGGGCGGTGCCGTCTTCCGCAATCCGCTCCGGCTCAGCGGCCTGAACCAGATCGGCATTTTCACGAAGCGTCTCCATAATTTCGATCGAGAACCCCGTTCCGTCGACGTGGTCGTCGGGACTTGCGGGAACGGTCACGTAGAGCCAGCCGCCCGGCTTGAGTAGACGTCGACTTTCCTCAAAAACCGTCTGCAGCTCCGCCTTGCTGGTGGCGTACGTCTCGACCCGATCGGCAATGATCCAGTTGAAGGTGTCGTCTGGATACTCAATCGCGTCGAGGGGCGTCACCTGGACCGTCGTCTCGACGGAGCCCTCTCCGATGAGATCCTGCACGCGCTCCCGGGTGACCTCAACGGCCTCCGGGCGCGGGTCACAGGCGTGGACGGGAAATCCGAGGCGAAGGAGCGGCTCCGTGTGGCGTCCGGCCCCGCACCCAAAATCCAGAATCTGGCTCGACACCGGAACGGCGGCAAGCGTGCGCAACAGGTGATCGGACGGGGCAACAGACTCCGTTTTCGACATCGTAGCAGGACAGACCAATCAAGGGAGAACGGAATCGCAGGGGACTCGCCAACAACAACTAGGACGGCTGTTCAGACGGCTCGGACGACTCGGCGTCCCGGCCAGGGGAAACGACCTCAGAGTCGGGCACATCGTCGGCCACCGTCCACCGGCGCGCGCCCAGATCGTCGGTACAGCAGTCGCGGTGCTCAGATCGAACCGAGGGATTGTGCCGCGGCAACTCCTCAATGGGACGCAGCGGATACTCCTGCGAGAGTCCGTCCCCTCCAATCCGAAGCTGCCGGACATTCACCGGCAAATCGAGCTGCGCGATAGTGGCTTCGCTAAGGGCTTCGATAAAGAGCGGGTGGGTGTTCATGCCCGCCGTCACCTCGTAGTGCGAGATGCCGGCTCGCTCCGCCCGCTTTCGGCATGCAATGTCGAGCCCGTAGCTCGTGAGGAGCTGATCCGTAGCAAACGTGAGGGGAACCGTCAAGACGGCCTCACAGCCCTGTTCTCCAAGCTCGTCAATCGTGTCTGCCGTCGAGGGCGACAATCCTCGCCGAAGCGGAATGCGGTTCTGAAAGGCCGTGTGGACCGGACGATCCCGACCGCGGCGCTGCATGACCTGTTCCACCGTCGAGTGCACCAGGCAGCAGTACGGATCGTCGCGATGGCGGCGCTCCTTGAGCGGCGTGCCGGGGGCGCTAAACAGAAGCTGAACATCGTCCCGACGCTCTTTCGGAAACCGCTGAAGGCCCTCGTCGATGCGCTCCGAAAGCGCTTGTATGTATTTCGGATTGGCCGCGTACTCAAACGCGGTGGTCGTCGGCCAGGACGGGATTTCTCCCGTTTCTTCAAGCGCCTTCCAGTAGGCCAGCGCCGATCCGCTCGTGGTTTTCGAGTACTGTGGGAAGAGGGGCAGCAGCACAACGCGATCCACGTTGTCGTCGGCCATGCGGGACGCCGTTTCTTCGCCAAACGGGTGCCAGTACCGCATGGACACGTAGGTCTGAAACTCGATTCCCGTGGGGCCCCCGAAGTGCTCATTGAGCCGCTCCTCAAGGCTGTCGGCCTGCTCATCGGTCAACCGATTCAACGGGGAGCGGCCGCCAATGAGCTCATACTGCTTTCGCACCGGTTCGGCTCGCCACGAGGCAAGCGCCTTGCACCCCCAGTGTCGAAGCCATCCACTCACCGGTAAATCGAAGAGGACCGGATCCATGTACAAATTGTAGAGCATCGACTCTACGTCCTCGAGAGACTCAGGTCCCCCAAGGTTCATCAACACAACCCCCACACGATCTCCCTCCTTTACCTCTAAGGATCCGGACGAAAAATATCCTCCTCGGAGGCTTCGTTCGTCGAACTCATACCAGCGCGAAAAATCAAGAGGCGTCATGAACTACGCGGGATGGCGGAAAGAAGCCGTTCGGAAATGTTACGTAATTATATGCTCATTTCCGGCGTTAGCGGTTCCTGTGGGGATTGAACTTTCCCACAAGACCCCTTGTGTTCTAGATTCAGACTCTAAAAATACATAAATCGAGCATTAGATATGATTCAGATCCTGGCTTTGTTCGGCGCTTCGCCCTTCAAAAAGAATCGTACGCGCGTTCACACGGACCGGTATTACGCGGTGCGAGCCGGGACGTCCTCCGGCGTTAAATCGAGCCAGTTGCGGGCGGTGAAGTACCATTCTGCCCGGGATTCCGGGGTGCCCACTTCCGGCTGGTGATCGTACACCCACTGCACGTGCGGAGGCAGGCTCATGAGAATGCTCTCGGTTCGTCCGTCCGTCTCCAGGCCAAACTTCGTGCCGCGATCGTACACCAGGTTGAACTCTACGTACCGACCCCGCCGAATGAGTTGAAACCGGCGCTCGCGCTCCTCCCACTCCGTGTTCCTGCGTCGGTCCACGATGGGCATATAGGACCGCAGGAAGGCCCGTCCGGCCTCGCGGGTAAAGAAGAAGGTGCCCTCTGGATCCTCCCGAAGATAGTCGTAGAAAATGCCGCCGACGCCCCGGGCTTCGTCGCGGTGATCCAGGTAGAAGTACTCGTCGCACTCCTTCTTCAGGGCCTCGTACTCGACGACGTCGTGCTCGTCGCACACCTCTTTCCACACTCGATGGAAATGCTGCACGTCTTCGAGATGGGGGTAATAGGGCGTGAGGTCGGCGCCCCCCCCAAACCACTGGTCGTCAGGATTCATGAGGTCGTCTCCGAGGGCAAAGTACCGGAAGTTGGCGTGGACGGTGGGAACGTACGGCGATAGTGGATGAATGACGAGCGAAAGGCCGGTGGCAAAGAACGGCTTTGCGTCCACCTCCAGGACCTCGGCCATGCGCTCGGGAAGGGGGCCGTGCACGGCGGACGTGTTGACGCCTCCCTTTTCGAACACGTCGCCGCCCTCCAGCACTGCGGTGATGCCCCCTCCGCCCTCGTCGCGGTCCCACCGGTCCACCTGGACCGACACGGCCTCGTCGGCCTCTTCAAGGGTGTTAACGATCCGAATCTGGAGCGCCTCGACGAACCGTTTCATGCGGTGCGCCATCGAAATGTCGTCGCGGGGCTCCTCACGGAGGGTCTCGACGCGGTCGAAGGTGTCGCCCATGGGCTCAAGGAATCAATCCACAAAAGAACCGTCTTCATTGGACGGGTGAGAAAGGGGGTGCGTTCGTTTCTGTGCGGCCTCGCAGAGGCCGACGCAACGATTTCTCAGAGACTCAATCGGACGCTGAGGTTGGGTGCGCGCGGGCCAGCACGCGCTCCGCCGCCGCCCGCATCTCAGCGTCGAGAAACGAATCCCAGCGTGCGGGAAGATCGGCCACGAACGTCGCACGCTCCGGTTGGGTCGGGTGCTCAACGCGTAGAACGGCCTGATGAAGCGCGATGCCCCCGTCCGGCTGAGTTGCCGGGCCTCCGTAGCGCGTATCTCCCACGACCGGCGCATCGCGCTCGGCGGCCTGCAGACGAATTTGATGGGGGCGTCCGGTATGCAGTTGAAGCTGGAGCAGGGTCCGATCATCGGTTGTGTGTAGGGCCTGCCAGTCGAGCTCGGCCCGTTTTCCCTCCGCATGGTCGGGCGAGACGATCCTCGGCTGTCGGTCCGGCTTCGCGATAAAGTCGGTCCAGGTGCCGATGCCCCGGAGCGTGCCCGCCACCACCGCCAGATACTGCTTCTGCACCGTCCGCTCCCGAAACTGCCGACTCAGATGCCGCGCGGCGGCCGAGGTGCGGGCCAGCACCATGACCCCGGAGGTGGGCCGATCGAGCCGATGCACGAGTCCGAGGAACGGGTCTCCGTCGCCCTCCCCCGCGAGATGTCGTTTGCCGAGAGTCAGCACGTCAATGTCGCCTGTATGATCGGGCTGGGCGAGACGTCCCGCCGGTTTGCGTACAACCAGAAGCTGATCGTCTTCGTGGAGAATGGTCACAGACACGGCCAACGATAAACGAGAGCAACGACAAGCATGCTTTCGTTCAACAGCCCCTATTGGCAGACGATTCGCCCGCACGGATTCTCTGCAAAGGACTTGACGGGCAACGTCCCTAAAAACACTTTGTGGAAACTGAACCCGCACCCCCTCTTTTCCACCAGAGCTCCCGCTGCCCTATGCCCCGCGTCTTTTCGTGTGCCGTCTTTGCGCTTCTACTCGCAGCATTCGGGTCCCTCCCTGCGTCCGCCCAGTCGGAAGGGGTTGGCTTCGGCGCCTCGCTCGGCGTCACGAACGACCCCTCCCTTGCCCCGAATCCGGTTGGCGCCAACCTCAAGGTCTGGACCTCCGACCGACAGGCCGTCAGCGCCATGACCTCGTTCTTCATTGGCGACGACTCACGGACCAATCCGTCGTACTGGCTCATCCAGGGCGACTATCTCTTCCACAACTTCAACAAACTGGACGTCGGGGAAGGGCTCATGGCGCTGTATATGGGAGGCGGGGGCCAGTTGACCGTACGCGAAGACGCAGAAAACCAGTTCGCCCTCCGCGTCCCGCTCGGCATCAACTATATGATGGGATCGGCCCCCATTGATGTCTTTGCCGAAGTGGCGCCGACCCTGCAGCTGACGGAGGCCTCTGCGCTCCGCTTCGATGGCGCCATCGGGTTCCGGTACTTTCTCTCGCAGTAATCGAGCGTATTCGACTTCTCGGAATCGAGGGGAGGATCTGGTGCGTCCCCATTGGTCAACCGGTGCGGCTCCGCTTCTCATTTCGCTTCCGGAACGCAATTCGTATGATGTGGGCCATTCCGATCCGGGTGGGTGTCTGTCCTCGTTTTGCCCTCCGTTGGCAGCGGGGCACCGGTGCTCGTCCGGAGCGGGCCTCGCGTCCTGTGAGTGTCGTCTTCCCTGCCCATGCTGAACTACATCTGGTCCGGGCTCATCATCTTTAGCCTGGTCTTCGCCCTGACGGTCGACACGGACGAGCTTCTTGAAAATCGATTTCGGAACGACGCGGCCCTCCCGGTTGCGATTGAATTTCCGGAGGGCTACGAGACAGAGACTCGTCGTCAGCCGGTCGCGATCCGAATCGACTCGGTCCGGTACCAACAGTTTTTTGACGTTGAGGCGACGCCGGCACCGAGCTACGACGGCACCCTGCTGCAAACCCAGGAGGGGCGCCAGCTCCAGTTCGCCCCCGAGGCCGATTTGCCGGAGCCGCTCGCCACGATTCAGTCGTTCCACGAAAGCGACGAGAATAAAGCGTTGCGGGGCACGTTGCAGTCGCTGCCGGCGCTCACCAGCGGGACCCAGCGCGTCGAGGCGGCGGTCCAGTTCGAGCCCGTTCGCTTCCGCAAGCTCAACGCGATTGCCCAGGCCGCACTCAATTTTGCCGAAACGGCCGCCTCCCTTGCGCTGGGGCTCATCGGCATTCTTGGACTCATGCTGGGCCTCGTGAAAATCGGGGAGGAAGCGGGGCTTGTACATGCCCTTGCGGGGGGTGTGCAGCCCCTGCTGCGCCCGCTTTTCCCCAATGTCCCAGACGGACACCCCGCTCTCGCCAACATTACGCTCAACTTGCTGGCCAACGTATTCGGGCTCGGCAACGCCGCTACGCCGCTGGGCATCAAGGCCATGGAGGACCTGCAAGACCTAAACCCGGACGACGAGACGGCCACCGACGACATGGTGATGCTGCTGGCCCTCAATACGTCCAGCGTCC
>CAYOWD010000113.1:0-6483 GCA_964407535.1 uncultured Salinivenus sp.
GAAGCCCCCCGAGCAGCAGCGCCACGCCCGCCCGCCAGGGGCGGGATCGGCGGATTGAGGCGCACAGGTGCAATACAAGCGCAGATAAGACAGGGCGATGGCGGCAGGCGAAGCGGGTCATAGGCCGAAGGGACGGCGAAAGAGAAGGGTGTAGGGATGGGCGGCCAAACAACGGCCTGATCCTGGAAAGGAACGCTCGGCCGCCGGACGCCGGGGTAGAGTGGGAGGACGTACCCGTCCGTTCGAGCTGCATAAGATCGACGGGCCGAAAGGACACCTTTCAAGGACAGGAAACGCCCGGACAAACGCAGAAAAGATTAATAAAATTTGAGTTAAACTGACGACTGTCGGCCTGTACGAAAACAGTCCGCCCGCATCGGGACGGGTACGGGACGACTTGGAGGGGGACCAACCCGCCGAGGAGCTGTAGCTTGCCTGGTAGGTGCTCCCCTATGCGACCCCACGCCCACAACGGTGCTGATCGCTCTCTAGGTGCACGCCCGCCCGGACCGGGACTCGTGTCGCCTTACGGCCGGGCGCTGCCTGGAGCGCCTCGTCTCTCCGGTCCCCTTTGGAAGCTCGCCCCCCAAATGCTCCGTCTGCTGAAAGAGCGGCGGCTTCGGAGCCGGAATGTTCTTCCTACTGATCCGTGCACAGGTAGGTAAACGTTCTCTTTCGTTTGTGGAGATCTGAGATTTCCAACATCGGTGGGCCCCCATTCACGTATCAGTACCAAATCCGCTTATAAGGTTCGGAATTGCAGACGCGTCGGTATGGGGGCAAGCATATGGGCCAGACGCACGAGCGCGTCAACGCACGAGCGCGTCAACGCACGAGCGCGTCGCTCACATACACCCCAACGAAGCCGCACAGCTTCGCTGGGCTTGCGGAGTGGATGTCACGGATCGGTAGAATCAACAGGAAAGGGCCCCGGAGCGGGGCCCTTCATTTCCCAATACAACTTCGTTTCCCAGTACAACAGCACCCCGCCGGAACGAGCGGTTACACGTACTCCTCAAACTGGTGCGCGTGCATGTATTCGACGACCTGCTTGACCTGCTGTGCATTTTCCGGATTACAGACAAGAACGGCGTCCTCGGTATCAACCACCACGGTGTCGTGCATCCCCACCAGCACGACGAGCCGGTCTTCGGTCTGAACGTAACACCGGCTCGAATCCTGCATGATCACGTCGCCCTCAATCACGTTGCCGTGATCATCCTTCTCACTGAGGTCGTAGACGGCCCGCCAGTCTCCAACGTCGTTCCACTCGAAGGCACCGGGCACGACAAAAACATTCTCGGCCTGCTCCATCACGCCGTAGTCAATGGAGATGCGCGGACATGCCTTAAAGGCCTGCGTCAGGGTCTCTTCGTCAACGTCTTCACCCGCGTCCCGAACCGGCGCAAACGCCTCGTGGGCATCCGGCAAGTGCGTTTCCACCTGATCGAGAATCGTATCGGCCCGCCAAATAAACATGCCGCTGTTCCAGAGAAAGTCGCCGGAATCAATAAAGCGCTCGGCCGTCGACTGATCGGGTTTTTCCGCAAAGGTACGCACCGGATGGGCTTGCAGATCGTCGCCATCGGCCACATCGTCATCGTACTGGATGTAGCCGTATCCGGTGGCGGGATAGGTGGGCTCGATTCCAATCGTGACGAGGGATTCAGGGTCCTGTGCCTTGTCGAATGCCACCTCAAGTGTGTGGTGGAACTGTTCAACATCACCGATCACATGGTCGGCCGGCAGGACGGCCATCGTCGCGTCGGGATCACGAGCCGCGAGGATTGTGGCGGCATAGGCAATACAAGGGGCCGTATTGCGGCTAATGGGCTCAGCCAGGATGTTTTCGTCCGGCACCGCCGGCAACTGCTTTTGCGTCTGCTCAACGTAGCGGTCGTGCGTGACAATGAGACACCGTTCCGGAGGAATGAGGCCCTGCAACCGGGCGACGGTGTTCTGAATGAGCGTGCCGTCACCGAAGACGTCAAGAAATTGCTTGGGACGTTCCTTCCGACTGGCGGGCCAGAATCGACTGCCGATGCCGCCAGCCATGATCACAGCGTAATCCATACTGAGAGACGGTCTCGTGAAAGAAGAGGCGTGTTAAGGGGCGTACTAAATGCAACATAGGCGTTGGAATGGGAAGTTGCAGACGGCTCCCCGTTCCATCAAGGCAACTGCATACTGACATTCCTGGCCAACGCGCTGGGAGTTTCGACTCCCGAGCACACCGGCTCGCAAAAAGCGTGAGGCCTGGAGACAGAGATGCTCCTGGCACCTGCCGAACAAGAACGCCGATCGGGGAATGACAGCAAGATCCAGTTGCCACGCCTATTCCATGTAGCGCAATCGTGCGTTGGAAATTTGACCCGAACGCGACGACCGAGCTTCCTGAATGTTCGCGTGCTCGGGACGGACTGGATGTGAATACGAGGGCGTTTGAGAGCTCGAACAATCCCGAAGAAAGTGACAGAGCTGTCCCAAACGGAAAACGAAGTTGCTACAACCGCTCCGCTCTTTTTTCTTCGAAGCCACCTATCTTTGGGAGGCTATATACCGTTCTTTCATGGGATCCCCCGTTCTCGGATGCAGCGGTGGTGACACGAGACGCACCGTGCTCCGACGAGGATGGATCGGATGCCTGCCTCAATTCGGATTCAAGACATCAGTTCGTCGAGTTCATCGGGATCGCGTTTGAGAAGGCCCTGCTTCTTGTAATAGATCATGGTCGTGTCGAGCGTCCCGTGCCGCATGCGCTTCTTGACCTCGTCGAGCGGCATGCCGTCGTTGAGCCAGATGAGCGCTGCAGTATGCGTGAGGCTGTGCGGACTGACGCCCTTCCGTTTGATGTCGGCCTTCTTGAGGTAGCCGTTGATGCGACTGCGAACCGACCGCGTCTTGAGCCGCTCCCCGTCGGAGCGATGTCCATGAGACACAAAGAGCGGATCCTCCGGATGCACATCGTCGCGCGTATCGAGGTAGTCCTCGACGGCGTCCAACACGGGATCGTCGAGCGGCGCTTCCTGATCCTTCACGGTCCGTCCCTTGCCCTGCACGCGAAGCACCGGCCCCATGAGGGTGTGCTCCAAATCCTCCACGTTGGCCCGTACAATTTCGATCTCACTAAGCCCCGCGTAGAGCATCAAATACACGATGGCCGTATCCCGCTTGTCGATCTGCGTGGCCGTTCCCAGCGCCTCTTCAAGGGCCTCAATGTCCTGCTCGGTGAGCACAGCGCGCGAGTGGGTGTCCGGGCGCCGGTTGCCCTTCACGGCGGTTGCGGGATTGGCCTCCAACTCGCCAATGTCGGTCAGGTACTGGCAGAACCGGCGGAGGGCCGTCAGGTAGGTGGAAACGGACACCTGGCTCAGGTCGCGCTCCTCCATCAGATACGTCTTGTAGCGCCGCACGTCGTCCTCCGTAAAGGTGAAGTCGTTCTCCTGCACGAACCACTTCTCGAAGCTGTTGAGGGACCGGCGATACGTGCCCACCGTCTCCTCGCTTTTGTCGGCCAAATAATCATCCTGAAAGGCCTGGAGGTGATCCCGCAGTTCACGCAGGGAAAGCGACAGGGTGGGTTCGGGCTCAGATTCGGACATGCCGCTCTGGGAAGTCATTGAAGAAAAAGCGCGCGTACGTCCGGACGCCCCGTCTCCGCTCGCACTTTGCGGAACGCACCGTCCGTGCGGGGTCGCCCTCTCCTCTCATCCCAACTCCGCAGCCGAACCAGTTCGGCAGCTCCGTTGGGGGATGTGGGTGTGGAAGTGTGTGGGCAGTGTCCCGATGGCACCCCGACGTCTGTCGGAATTGCCTTTGTCGGGGTATGTGCGTGAAGCCCAAGTGCTTGCGACCATTCTATTTCCGCTGCATGCCCGAGCTTTGCAGACGGATTTGGTATCATGCCGTTTCCAACTCAGGAGAACCGCTCCCAGGGCTCCGAACGTCCAACTTCCCGGGCCGATTCCTCCGGCGGTCCGACGGACGGTCACCGCCTGACCGGGACCTGCGTTCTCAGTCAGGGTGCAGTGTTCGGTGGGGTCAATAACGGAAGTTGGCAGTTGAAACGAAGAAAGACGGGAGACCTGCGTCCCCCGCTTTTCTCCTCGTGCTAAAAGAGGGTGTCGTCTTCTGAGAAGGATTCGAGCTCCTCCACCACCGTCTGCAAGAAACTCGACCCCATGGCACCGTCGATAATTCTGTGGTCGTAGCTCAGGGACAGGTACATCATGTGCCGCACCGAAATCACGTCGCCGAGCTCGTCGTCTTCGATGACGACAGGGCGCTTCTGAATCGCGCCGGTGGCCAGAATGCCCACCTGCGGTTGATTGATGATGGGGGTCCCCATCAGGGAGCCGAGCGAGCCGATGTTGGTAACGGTAAAGGTCCCGCCCTGCAACTCATTGGGCTGAAGCTCCTTGTTGCGGGCTCGTTCTGCCATGTCGGCGGCCGTACGGGTAAGCCCCGTGACGCTGTAGTCGCCGGCATTGCGCACGACCGGTGCCAGCAGTCCCTTGTTGCCGATCGCAACGGCGACACCGACGTGGAAGTCCTTTTTCACGACCACCTTGTCGCCCTCTACGCTGGCATTGAGAAGGGGATGTTCGCGCAGCCCCTCCACCGTGGCCTTCACAAAGAACGGGGTGTAGGTCAGCTTGACGCCCTCCCGCTCCTGGAACGCCTCCTGGTTGTCCTCGCGCAACCGGACGAGTCCGGTGACGTCGGCCTCGGCAAAGGAGGTGACGTGCGCGGACGTGGCCTTCGAACGCACCATGTGCTCGGCCGTGATTTTCCGCATCCGGTCCATCGGGTGGACCTCGATGCGATCGCCGTACTGTTGCTTCAGTTCGTCCTCGGTGGGGCCTTCCGGCACCGAGTAGTCGGCGCGGGCCGTCTGTTCGGCCGGCGGACTGGAGGGGGGCGGCTGCGGCGGGGCCTCGGCGGCCGTGCCCGTCGCACTCGGCTCCTCTTGGGAATCTTCCTCCCTCTCGTCCCGCTCCTCAATGTAGTCGAGCACATCTTCCTTCGTGACACGGCCTTCCCGCCCGGAGCCTTCGATCGATTCGAGTTCGCTCATGCGAAGGCCCTCCTCCTTCGCAATCGACCGAACGAGGGGCGAGTAAAAGCGGCCGTCGGCATCGCGACGCTGAATCTCTTCGTCGGCGTCGGCCACCTCGGAATCGGAAACAGCCCCGTCGCCCGACGGCGGCGTCGACGACAGCTCCGGATCCGGGACGTCCTCCTCCGCAACCTCTCCAGCAGCGTCGGCCTCCGTCGGTTCGTCCGGGGCCTCCGTATCGGCCGACTCGACGGCGCCGGCCTCTGCCCCCAGGAGCGCAATCACGGTTCCGACCTCGACCGTCTCGCCCTCTTCGACAAGCTTTTCGGCAAGGATCCCGGCCGCCGGCGAAGGCACTTCGGTGTCGACCTTGTCGGTCCCAATTTCGAGCAGGGTCTCGTCCACCTGCACCCGGTCGCCGATGTCCTTGTACCAGGCAATGACCGTTCCCTCGGTAATGCTTTCGCCCATCTTGGGCATCACCACCTCAACGCGCTCCTCCTCCGCCCCGGACGGCGACGACTCCTCGGCGGGGGAAGGGGCCGGTTCGGACTCGCCGGCATCGGGCTCCGCCCCGGCCGGTTCCGGTTCGGGAGCAGGCGATTCGGCGTCGTCGGTGGTTTCCGAGCCGGCCGGCGGTTCGTCCCTCGGCACCACCTCTTCTGCCTCGTCCACCTCCGTCTCGACACGGGCGATGATCGTCCCCACCTCCACCGTATCTCCTTCTTCCACCAGCATCTCGGTGAGTACCCCGGCCGTCGGAGAGGGCACCTCGGTGTCGACTTTGTCCGTTCCGATTTCCAGCAGAATCTCGTCCTGCTCGACCCGGTCCCCGAGCGACTTGTGCCACTCGATGACCGTCCCTTCCGTAATACTTTCGCCCATCTTGGGCATTTCAACGTCAACCTGCGCCATAAATCAGTCCGCCGTTCAGCGTCCGTAAAATGTGTATCGAGTGCAAGAGCGTGGGAGGCAGAATCTCCTTCCGTTCTCGGAGCCCCGCACGAGCAGAAATGGCCTCCTGAAGCATGCTCGCGCATCGGGAATGCACGCCGGAACCTCGTACCAATGTACGGAACGGCGCCCGATAAAAAAAGCACGGGGCTCGACGTTGGGCAAATGCCCCTCTCATGCTCACGTTCCCCTTCCGAAGCAATACACGGCTCCCCCGTCTCGTTCCAAGTTTCTCCGTTCATTTTCGATAAGGCCCACACACATCGGTGGCATTTCCGCCGAACGCTTCAATCTATTTTGCCGTCTCGGCCCGGATGGAGGCGTTGCGGGCGATATGCGAGGTCGGCCGTCTGAACAGGCCAACGCGTCCGCTCCGTAGATTCAGCTCCTTCGTCGGGCGTCCACTTTCGCGTTCCCCATCCCCCGTCCAGTTTTAGTTGAATCGGTTCATGGCCGTATCGAGGTCCTCC
>CAYOWD010000113.1:6493-8798 GCA_964407535.1 uncultured Salinivenus sp.
CGCACGGCCGTGAGCGCAGCCTCCCCGGCGTCGTCGACGGCCGCATCGATCTCCGGCTGCTGCGCAGCCGTGAACGGCGACAGCACATAATCCGATTGGCCCCCGGGGCCGAACGCGCTTCCAATGCCGATGCGAAGACGGGGGAACCGGGGGGTATCGAGGCGACGGGCAATGTGCTTGAGCCCATTGTGCCCTCCGCTGCTTCCTTTCGGGCGAAGACGAATCGTGCCCACGTCGAGATTCAGATCATCGACGACAACGATCAGGTCGGACGGCGTGAGGTTGTTGTAGTCGCAGAGTGGAGCCACCGCATCGCCGCTCCGGTTCATCAGCGTGAGCGGCTTCGCAAGGCCAATCTTCTGATCGCCGTCTCGCGTCCACCCAACGAGTGCATTGTGGTTTTCCCGAAACGACACCCCGAGCCGCTCGGCAAGGGTGTCCACCACCCGAAAGCCGACGTTGTGGCGCGTATCTTCGTACTTCGGCCCCGGATTGCCGAGTCCAACGATGAGGCGAGAATCCATAGTAAACCCTTCAGTTTCCGTAAGAGAGATGCGTCTGCGTATCTGTGGACGCGCGCCCCGTCCGATGGGGCGCGGGGCAAGAAATCGGTACAGCCGAGAGCGCCGCGGAAACGCGTATGCGGCCGGCTGCCGGGCCCAACCGACCCGCCCGCGAACAAGCCGGTCGGCTCCCCCGAGCCGAGGCGGTCGCCCATCCATCCGCTCAAAAAAAGAAGGGCGACCGGAACGGCCGCCCTTCAGGGAGATCGGAATGCAAGGAACGTCGTTGAACGGACCGTTACTCGGCCGCCGGCGGCTCGTCTTCGCCCCCGCCCTCTTCGCCCTCGCCTTCTTCTTCCGCTTCCTCGGCGGCGGCTTCGAGCTCGGCCAGTTCTTCGTCGGTAAGCTCTTCCTTCTCTTCCTCCGTGAGGTCGTCGAGCGTGCGGGTTTCTTCTTCCTCGGCTTCCTCTTCGGCTGTGAGCGCGGTCTCGACGTGCGGCGCAACCACCGTAATCAGCGTCTGCGCATCCGCCATCTTGATGTCATAGTCGACATCCAGATCATAGACGTGGACCGAGTCGCCAATGGCGAGGTCCTCGATGTCGATGTCGATCTGGGCCGGAATGTTTTTCGGAAGCACCGAAATCTCCAGCTCCCGGACAATCATCTGGGTGTCTCCTCCGTTTTTCTGCCCGAGGGGAACGCCCCGATAGTGGATGGGCACCGTCAGCGTGACCCGGCGTCCCTCTTCGAGGGCCTGAAAGTCGGCGTGGAGGGGACGGCTCGTCACCGGGTGCAGGTCGAAGTCCTTCAGGATGCAGTTGTAGGTGTCTCCCTCAAGCTCCACCTCGGCCACCGGCGCCGTGCGCCCGTGGACCAGCTTGTTGATGGACTTGATCGGCACCTGAAGGGGCGTCGACTCCACAGTGGGCCCGTAGAGGATGCACGGGACACGATCGTTGTTGCGAATGTCTCGCGCGGCCTTCGAGCCGGTTTCGCGCGATTGGGCTTCGATGACGGTGGCGTCCATAACGACGAGTCGGTCCAGTGAAAACAGGCGTACGGCAGAGAAGCATCGGGGCCGCGGCAGGCACGAACCTGCACGCAGAGCACTTCCTAAACGCGTATCGCCCCCAGGTTCCAAGTTCTCCCGCCCGATTCAAGCAAATTAGACGCGGCCGTCGTTCGTGCTGCCCGACACGGACGAGAAGCGGCTCATCGGCCGGGGGCGGCGGCTGTGCCGGAATCGTCTGGAAGTGTGGGGGGATGGGCGGAAGGGGATGGCGGTCGGAGCCCTTCATCTTCACACAGCCCCCGTTGTTCTCCCACACTACGCAATACGAGATACGCAATCTACATCCCGGCGTTGCGCCTCGCGTATCCCTGCCCCCTCTTCACGCCTCACTCCGTGAAGAGGGTCGACACCGAGCGGTCGGTGTAAATGTGGCGGATGGCCTTTGCAAAGAGATCGGCCACGCTCACCACCTCGATACAGTCCGAGGGGCGCTTGAGCGGGATCGTGTCGGTCACGATGAGCCGCTCGATGGGCGAGTTCTCAATGCGGTCGTAGGCCGGGCCCGAGAGCAGGGGATGCGTGCAGGCGGCCATCACGCGGAGAGCGCCGTAGTCCTTAATCGCCTGTGCGGCGCGGGTGAGCGTGCCGGCCGTGTCCACCATGTCGTCGATGATGATCACATTTTTGTCCTCGACGTCGCCGATCACATTCATCACGCGCGCCTCATTCTGACTGGGACGGCGCTTATCAATGAGGGCGAGGTCTACACCCAGGCGCTGCGCATAGG
>CAYOWD010000113.1:8808-12882 GCA_964407535.1 uncultured Salinivenus sp.
GGGCCATCTTGAGGCCGCCCACGTCCGGGGCCAAAACCACAAAGTCTTCCAGGTCGAACTGCCGCACGTGTTCGGTCAGCACGGTGGACCCGTACAGGTGATCGACCGGCACGTCGAAGAAGCCCTGAATCTGCGCCGCGTGCAGCTCCATTGTGAGGAGCCGGTCGATCCCGGCCGACGTCAGCATGTTGGCCATCAGCTTCGCCGCGATCGACACGCGCGGCTGGTCCTTGCGCTCCTGGCGGGCATACCCAAAGTAGGGAATGACGGCCGTCACGCGCGCGGCGGATGCCCGCTTGGCGGCGTCGATGAGGAGAAGCAGCTCCATCCAGTTCTCGGCCTGCGGATGGGTGCTTTGAATGATGAAGAGGTCCGCTCCCCGGATGGACTCCTCGAAGTGGACGTAGATCTCCCCGTCCGCAAAGTCGCGGATGGTGAGGTCCCCAAGCGTTGTCCCGTAGGACTCGGCAATCTTCTGGGCGAGGGCGGGGTTGGATCGCCCCCCAAAGATGGCGACGGGCCGGTCGTTGCTAGAGGGTTGCATGGGCGGAGAGACACAAGAAATGCGGCGGCTGGGCCGGAGGGTCCTCGTCTCCACCAGCACGCCGACCGGAGTCTCCGACACGCTGCAGGCCGAGGACGCCGCACGCGAGAACGAACGTTCGAAGCGCGCTTCCAGATCGGAATCTGCCCGAATGGATGCTGCCCGGGGTGGATTCGAACCACCACTAACGGCTCCAAAGGCCGCTGTCCTGCCATTAGACGACCGGGCAAAATAAAGGGAACGGGGGGAAGTTCTTCCGCCTATACGTTATGAACAATAGCGGATGGTATCAACGGTACGCATTGGCTTCGGTTCGTGAAGAGATGCTGAGAACGTGCCCCCGGCGCGGAGTGCGTCGTGTCTCTCCACAATCGAGGAAGGAGTTACGACCATTCTCGTAGCGATTTGAGCTCCTCGACCAGCGCCTCCACGTCCGCCGGCGCCAGCGTTCCGCGCTCCGTCACAACCCCGCCGGTCACGAGGTCGGGCGGCGTCTCATCGAAGAGGGGCGCCCACACGCCAACCGGGGCCGGGCCGTCATAGATCGTCGTGGGATCGGCCCCCTCGATTTGAATGGCCTCTTCCACCGCAATCTTGTCCGTTGCGCAGGCGACATAGACGGGCACGTCCTCGTGGTGGGCAGCGAGGGCCCCCGCCCGCGTGCCCACCTTGTTGATGACGGCCCCGGAGGCGCTCACCGTGTCGGCCCCCACCAGAACGACGTCGACGGCCCGTTCCGCCAGTACGGACGCAACCGCAGCGTCCGGGAGCAAACTCACGTCGATGTCGGCGTCTGCGAGTGCCTCGGCCACCTCTCGTCCTTCCCCTCCGGGCCGCGACTCCGCTACAAACACCTCCGGCGCCGGATCCGCCGACCGGAGCGCCCGCAATACGGTCCCGGAGCGCGAAAGCGTCAGCACCCGTTTCCCCGCCACTTCCTCGGCCGCCCGGCGTGCGGCCTCCGCGTCGGCCGCCAGGGCCTGCCCGATGGCATCGTGGGCTGCCCGCTCCACGTCCGCGGGCGTCGCTTCCGGCGCGGTCGCCTGCATTACGCGATGGAGCCGGTTGGCAAGGGCCGCCATCGACGGACGCGCCTCCAGCAATCGATGCACCGTCTCCGCCAGGCGCGCCTGCACGTCTTCGACATCCGGAACGTCGGTGGTCGCCAGCAGTCCCGCCCGATCCCGCAGAATCTCCAGCGCCCGCAACGACAGATACGCCGATCCGTGGCGCTCATCCTGCGCCAGTGCTACAATGGACGGAGCTACACGCCGGTACGAGGTCCAGAGCTCCGGCACCGTGTCCCGACGGAGAAGCACCGTGGGCGATGCCCATTCGGCCTCGTCGGTCTCCCAGTTCAACTGGAGGTCCCGGGTATCGACATCGAACAGGAAGGGATGAACCACCCACGCCGTCTCTCGCGTCTCGTCTTCTACCCGAAACGACGGCCCGTCGCGCACGAGCCCTACGTCCTCCTCAGCAAGTCCCGTCTCCTCCTCGATTTCGGCCCGGGCCGCCCCCACGGGATCATTGTCCTCAACGTGCCCGGCCACGGCCCCCCATCGACCGGGATAGGATCCCACCTCGCCACTGCGACGGAGCAGCAGAACATCGCCCTGATTTCGCAGAAAAACCGTAACGACCGGCGTCTCAGTCATGAGCGGGGAATTGATAGCTGGACGAATGAACGGTCTTCGTTGGAACTGAATCGGCTATTCGTTCTTCACATAATTACTGCTCAGTGTGAGAACTGCTCCTCGCGATGTGTCCGTCTTCGTGCCGCGCCGGTTGCTGCGTGCAGAAACCGGCTTCGGCATGATTTTTCCTTGCGTATGCGTTGCAAGATGAGCATTCACTTCCCATTCTGACCCCATCATGAAGCACTTTTCCGTTCTCGTTCGTCGCTCGACCGCGTGCACTCGGGGACTGCTCCTCCTCATCGTTGCGCTTGCATTCGGGAGTGTTGGCCCGGCAGCGGCGCAAACCGTGTCGGTGCGCGGGAATGTCGGTGCCGCCTTTTTCCGATCGCCCGAACCGACCAAGCAGCTCCTCCACTCGGGATCAAACCTCGGGCTGGAAGCCAGCCTCCGCGTCACGCGCGGGCTTTCGATTACCCTGGAAGGCACGTACGACAGCTTCACGCTCAACGAGGAGAATGCCCTTCTTTACAACCAGGGCGGCAGTGACAAGTCCTTCCTCGGCGGCGCGCTCGGCCTCCGGTACACGCTCGTCAATAACAGCGACGCGCACCCTTACATCGGCCTGGGAGGCGGCATCTACAAGGTCCGCAACACAGACCCAAAACAGGTGAACGGCAACGAACTCGTCGCCACAGAAAACAGCCTGGAAAACATCGAGGAAGGGGTGCACATTGCCCTCGGGTCGACGTTTCGCATCGACGAGACCTTTGCCGTCTTCGCGGAGCCGCGCTACGTGTTCTTCGACATCAATCGGGGCGTTGGCGACGCTGTTCGGTACTTTACGGTTCGTCTCGGAATGGACGTGACGCTGTAGGAGCCTGGCGCCATCGGTCGTGACGCCGTAGGTCGTGACGTCGCGACGCCACAGGTCCACGGACGAGGGCCGGACAGCCTGCCGCCGGGCGTCTCGGCCCACCGGTCAATTCAGGCCGCAGCGGTGGCGTTCACGGCTTCGACCCGCTTAATCTTGGGGACCGACCGCTTGAGGGCTTGCTCGATTCCCGCTCGCAGCGTCATCGTACTCATCGGGCACGACCCGCAGGCGCCCAACAGCTCCAATTCCACAACGTAGTCGGACGTCACGTTGAGGAGCCGCACCGATCCGCCGTCCGCCATGAGGTACGGCCGGATGGTGTCGAGCGCCTCCTCAATCTGATCGCGCAGCTCAGGGTCAATGTCGGGTTCCGCGGACGTGTCATCGGACATGATGCGTCGGGCCGTTGGGCATATGAATGGATAAAGAGAGGGGCCGACTGTGTAGTAACGGACGCATTTCGGAGAAGATCAGTTTCGTCCGACCTGCCCCCATCCACAACGCCCGGTCGCCTATTCGTACAGGATTTCGACTTTCTGCGTCGGGTCGTCTTCTGCATTCCGGATCGCCACCTGCTCAACGAGCTCGTCGGCAATCTCATCGAAGGCCTGGGCCGAGTAGCTGTCCGGATGGGCCCGAACGACGGGCGTCCCGTCGTCCCCCGTCTTCCGCACCTTCTGCTCAATGGGCACCTTGCCGAGGAACGGAACGTCCAACTCCTGCGCCAGATCCTGCGCCCCGTCTCGCCCAAAGAGGTAGTACTTCCGATCCGGCTGGTCGGGGGGAGTGAAGTACGCCATGTTCTCGACCATTCCCACGACCGGCACGTTGACGTTGTCGAACATGGCCTTTCCCTTGCGGGCGTCGGCGAGCGCCATGTCCTGCGGGGTCGACACAATGACCGCTCCGGTGAGCGGAATCGTCTGCACCACTGTTAGCTGCACGTCGCCGGTGCCGGGCGGCAGGTCGAGGATCATGTACTCGATCTCGCCCCAGTGCACGTCGCCGAGGAACTG
>CAYOWD010000114.1:0-12857 GCA_964407535.1 uncultured Salinivenus sp.
TTGTCCGGCACCAGGTTGAGCACGCAGTTGCTGAGAACGACGTCGAACGCAGCGTCGTCCACCGGCAGATCTTCGATGTCGCCGACCGCAAACGTCACGTTGTCGTAGTCGAGGTCGTCGGCGTTCTCGCGGGCCGTTTCCACCATTTCCTCGACGAGGTCGACGCCGTGGACGTGTCCGTCGGGGCCCACGTCGCGCCGGGCCACGAAGGCATCCATGCCGGCGCCGGACCCGAGGTCGAGCACGCGCTCGCCCGGCTGAAGGTCGGCGTACTCCGTCGGCCGGCCGCAGCCCAGGTCCAGGTCGGCCTCGGCGGCAATGCCGTCGGCGTCCTCGTAGTTTTCGCTCACGTCGAGACCGAGCGCGCCGTCGGCCTCGGAGCCGCAGGAGGCCGACGAGCCACAGCACGAGTCGGTGCCGTCCGCAATGGAGCGGTACTTGGTGCGGACGACCTCTTTCAGGGCGTCGGCGGACAAATCGGAGGTCGACATCGCATTGGCGGCAGTTGTTGGAGAGTCAGGAACGGTGCTGCGTCGAAGCAGGGCATCGCGTTGATTCTTTTATCGTTTATCGCCGATATACGATACCAGAATCATCACCCCGCGTTTCCCAACGCTTTTTTCTCTCGTCTCTTTCATCGCAAAAACACGATGAAAGGGGTCAGGCCTCCGTTGTCTCCGGGGCAAACGTCTCGTCGATCCAGTCCGCCAGTTCGTCCCGTACGCGGCGGAAGACGGCCCGGCGCTCTTCGGCAGTGCCTTCGGCGGCGGAGGGATCGTCGAACGACCGGTGCAGGTTCTCCTTCTCGGCCGGCAGGTACGGGCAGGCCTCCCGCGCCGCGTCGCACACAGTGACCACTACATCGAACGTCCGGTCGCCGAGATCGTCGATCGTCTTGGAGGTGTGATCCGAGAGGTCGATATCGAGTTCGTTCATCACGTCGATCGCCATTGGGCGCACGTGTGTCCGTTCGGTGCCGGCGCTGTAGACGTCGTAGCGGTCGCCGTAGCGGTCGCGCAGCAGGCCCTCGGCCATCTGCGAGCGCGCGGAGTTGTGGGTGCAGACGAAGAGGACGGAGGTCGTTTCCATAGCGGGCAAACAGGAACAGGAAAAGAAATTAGCAGGAAACAGCCTCGGCGGCGTCCGAGAGCTCGTCGAAGAACGTCCCGAACTGCTCGGCCAGCGTCGTAATGGCCTCCGGGTCGAGGCAGTAGCAGACGCTCGGGCCGTCGACGGTGCCCTGGATGAGTCCCGCCTCCTTCAGCGCCTTCAGGTGCTGCGACACCGTCGACTGCGCCAGCGGCAGGTCCTCCACAATGTCGCCGCAGACGCACTCGTCGCGCTCGGCCAGGAGCCGCACAATTGCGAGTCGGGCTGGATGAGCGAGCGCCTTGAGGCATCGGGCGAACTGCTTGTCCGCGTCGGTGAACGACTGCTGGACGGAGGTGGACATAGAATCAGACGACCTATCGTTAATCGGCGATCTACGATAAGTATTGTGAGAGCCCAGGAAGGTTTCACGCCCCCGAGAAAATCGGACGAAGGGATGCTTGCCGTCCTTCCGCGGGCCGTGCCGCTTCCCGCTCGGCCTCCGACCATCGCTCCGTACCGGTTTCACGTTTCCCCTGCCTGCGTCGGTGAACGTGCCCGGCCTGTAGACGTAGAGCAGTCGCATTCGACGCTTTTCCATCAGCTCTACTCGCTGTATGTCCGACGACCACTCCGACAACGAAATCGACACCGTGGCCGACGGCCTGCGCCTGCAGGTGGGCGACCTGCCGGGCGACTACGTGCCTTCGCTGCTGAAGGCCAAACCCGCTGCCTACGTGGTGGGCTTTACGGCGGGGGTGAGCCGGGCCCTCGGGGGCACGGTGGGCAACCACACGATTCGTACGATTGAGCGAGGGTGCCGTCAGGGACTGCCCAATGAAGGGGATCTCGGCCAGCGCCTCGCCGACATTGCCACCGGCATCGTGTTTGACGGCGCCGTCACCGAGGATCCCGATCTCGACGAATGGCGCGAGCAGGGCGAGGCGGAAGGACGCGCGTTCGTGGAGGATCGACAGCCGCCCTCGCGTCTGAAGGAGCTGGTCTACGACGACCTCGAAGACTGAGACGGGGCGAATCGGGCAAGAGACAGGACGAGCTCGGAGACCGATTCGTCGGAATTCCCCTGAGCATTCGCCCCGTCTTGATCAACGAGATTCCCCATTTACATCGAAGTTACAAACGACGACGATCGTCAACACCTCGATACAAACTAAACGCGCCCAACGGGATTCGTAATACGCATTCGATGAGAGGTTTTTATTCTTCCCTACTGGCTCTGATGTCCTATGCCTGACACACGTGTCCCAATCACCGACGCCTTTGACGACACCGACGAATGGGAGTCCCTCAATGTGGAGTTGACCGCCGAGCAGATTGAGTGGCTCGAACGCAAGGCCGACGAGCGGGGGGTGTCCGTCGGACACATGCTCCGGACTGTGCTGACCGCCCAGATGCGCGGCACGACCGACATTCCGTCGCCCGGCCCGTCCGGCGACGGGGCGCCGCAGTCGGACTCCCGAGAGTCCACGGACACGTCCGGTACGACAGGAGGCAAGGAGTCGGATACCGACACGCCCAGCATTGTGGAAAGCCTGCGCTCGGCCAGCGAACGACTGGACGATCTGACCGAAAAAGATGAGGGCGAAGACGAGGAAGACGACGAGCTCGGCGACACGTTGGCGCGTCTGAAGACCCGGGCCGAAAGTATGGCCAATCGGGGAGGCGATGAGGCCGAAGACGATCCAGATCCGGGGACGGTGCTCATGGACGACTCGGACCAGTCCATGTTTGACATGGTGGATTAGTCGAGGGGAAATCGAGGCACTCGCGGGGGCATTCCAGAGGCGCTTTTGCGATCGGGCAGCCGACCCGTTCGGAATGAGCGATGGAGGTATGGAGAGCTTGTGCTTGCTCTGGATGCCTTCCATGAATCAAGGTGCGATTGCCGGGCAACGGGGGCAGGGCAATCGCAGTTGGAGCGTTGATCGGAGGTTGGACGCTCTTTTGCCTTCAGTTCCCCCGTTCTACCCGGAATGAACGGAGGCTGGGATGCATGGAGGCAAGAACCGCTGTGCCCCAACGCGCTCCTGTGCGCGGTACAGAGCAAAATGAAATCGCCCTGGCAACGAGGGCTGAGAATTCGGATCGTCGAATGTCGTTCCGGTGAGGAAGAACGATAGAACAGTTGCCCGGCGGATCTCGATGGGTCCGATTGGGCTCCCGCAATCAAGATGAGCACGGTGCCGCTTTCTCTGCGGCCCCGTGCTCTGATGTATTTTTGCGCACGCCTTAGTGCGAATTCCCAATGCGCTCGCTGGGATGGACGACGCCTACACTGGTGCCGGGCAGGTTGGGAATCCAGCATCCACGCTGCGAGGTGCAGTCGAAGTCCGCGGGGCCTTGCCACTCCGCGAGCGGCGTGGTCGTGACGGCGCCGGTGCCAGCGTTCTTAATTCGGTACAGCGCCGGGGGATGGCTGTCGTCCTTCTTGACGCCCCAGCTGGAGATGAGAAGGGCGCCGTTGTGCCGAACGAGTCCGTCGAAGCGTCCGCCGTCTTGCAGTGTGCGAGTGGTGGTTTCGGCCACCGTGCCGGCGTTCGTCAGCGAAAGGGTCCGCAGCTGCCCCCCGTGCTCGCCGCCGTAGGTGACGGCATAGAGCGTACGGGGTTCCGGCGCGTAGGCCACGCCGTTTGCCCGGGGCACGTTCGCCTCCAGCGCTGTGGCGGTGCCGCTCGCAAGGTCAATGCGGTAGACAGTTCCCTGATTGGTGGCGGAGGCGAAGAGGGTTTGCTCGTCCTTGACCGCGAGGGCGTTCAGGAACGACACGCCCGCCTCCCGAAGGGAAATCTCGGCGACTTTTCTGCGCGTGTCGAGGTCGAACCCGACGATCCGATCCACGTCCGCCGTGTAGAGACGCCCGTTCACCACGACGGTGCCTTTCGGGGCGTGGAGTGTGGCGTCGTCGGCGTCGGCCGGGAGAAACCGGCGGGTGGCGACGGCACCGGTGCCGTCGAGCCGCGTGATGAAGCCGTCGCCGTCCTTGGCCGTGGGGGCCAAGTCTGTGCCGATGTTGGCGGCGTAGAAGGTGTTGCCGTCGGGAGCGGCCGTCACACTCTCGGGGTGGGACAGGTCCTCGATTCGGTGTCCGTCCGGTGGGGACTGCGCCAACCCGGCAAACGGGATGAGGACGGCGATGCAGAGGGCAGCTGTACGGGGAATGTAAACCATAACTTGGGGGATCAATCTATACGCGAGAGGCGAAGTGGGGAATGGATCGGGTCGTCGCGATTGATCATGCCAGCGGGAATCGGGCGTTCTCAGTCGTCGCGGCGGTAGAAGATGTAGTCCGTGGCAGGAGGCGCAATTCCGGCGTCCCGAAGCACGCGAGCGATCTGAGCGCGATGGTGGGTGCCGTGATTCACGACGTGCATAACGATGTCGCGCAGCGGCGTCTCAAAGGCGATGCCCTTGGAGTTGGTGTATGAGACGGGCTGATCGAGGGCCCCGGTCCGTTCATCGAGGAGCGTCCGCCATCGCTGCGTGCTGTCGTCGAGTCGATCGGCGCAGTCCGATAGCGACTCTGTGATCCAGAGATCGAGCGTCGCGTGCTCGGTGTCCGCCACGCGTCCGTACCACAGGTCTTGGGCTCGGAGCAGGTGGCTGAACAGCTCGACGGCCCGGTCCGGCACGTCGTCGGCACCCTGCATGGTGTCGAGCATGAGGGTATGCGCCCATTCGGTGTAGGCAAACAACGTGTCGATATCGGCGGCGGGCGAAGCGGGAAGCGACATGGGAACGGGACATTCACTCAAAAAAGTCGGCGCAACGAGAACGGCGGCCCGTCGTCGGCATGAGCTGCGCACGGACCGTCTCCATTCTGCATCCTCATGATTGACGCGAAGTGCTTGCTTATCAATATTGATTGTTGAATCAATGTATTTAAGAATTGGCGAACGGTTTTGTGCATTGCAGTGGGGATTCCAGGCGTACTGAACGGGGAGCTTCTGTCGGGCAAATGACGTCCTTGAGGCGCGTCTTCCCGTACGCGGTCGAGTAGAGCATGTGACGTACTGCAGTGTCAACGCTATTCTTTGTGCGGACGAGAGGAAAAAGCCCCGTTCTCCGTTGCCGGTCAACAAATTGCGTAATGCGTACGGGTCGTATTGCGTGAGATCGTATTCCATTTCGCAATTTTCAACACCTTCCCTTCCGGTCACCTGCATATTGACGGTTGACGCTCCAGTACTTTGTGAGGAAGCAGCGGAATCGGGAGGGGCAACGCAAAACGCTCGACCACTGACGCTCCCCCCTCCAACACAGAACCCCCAACGCACAACCCCCAACACACAACCCCCAACACAGAACGCTCAACTCAAAACGCGTACCGCCAATCGCAAAACGCATTTCCGTATGCCCCGCTACCTCACCGCCGACGAAGCCGCCGCGGAACTGGACATCACCAAGAACACGCTGTACGCCTACGTCAGCCGGGGCCTCGTACGCTCCGAGCCCGACGATGAGCAACGGCGTACGCGTCGCTACCGGGCCGAGGATATCCGGCAACTCAAGCGAAAGAAGAAGCTGAAGCAGGATCCGATGACGGCAGCCCGAACGGCGCTCGACTGGGGACTGCCGGTGTTGGAGTCGGCCCTCACGCTCATCGACGACGGGTCGTTCTACTACCGCGGACGGAACGCCTGCCGGCTCGCCCGCACGCGGGACCTGGAGGCCGTGGCGCCGCTGCTATGGGACATTGAGGCTGATCGGATTGATCTTGCGGCAGTGGAGCTGCCCGTCGAGGTGGGGGATCAGCCCGCTCCGGAGGCGTCGCCGCTGGATCGCATGCAGATGCTTTTGCCGCGCGCACAGGCGGCCGACAACCGGGCCTACGACCTGTCGGCGAAGGGCATGGTACAGACCGGGACGCGGCTTCTTGCTCTGCTGACGGCCCTTATCGACGACAAGGAGGCGTCAGGTGGGACGGGGACGGTGGCCGAACGGCTACGAGCGGCGTGGGACGCCCCGGTGGGGACCGCGTCCCTCCTCAACACGGCGCTCGTACTCAGCGCCGACCATGAGCTCAACGTAACGGCCCTGACGGTCCGCAGCGTGGCCTCCGCCGATGCCTCGCCCTATGGGGCCGTCAACGCGGGATTGTCTGCCGCTCGGGGACGGCGTCACACCGGCAGCACGGCTCGTATTGCGGCGCTGCTGCGGGAAGCCGGTCGGCCCGACCGGTTCCGCACCACGGTGGCCGACCGGCGGCGTCGCGGCGATACGGTGCCGGGCTTTGGGCACCGGTTGTATCCCGAGGGCGACCCGCGGGCGACGGTGCTCATGGAGGGCCTGAAGAGCGAGCGGCCCGAGGCGGAGGGCACGGCCTTTGCCCGGGTCGCGCAGGAGGTAGGGCCGGATCTGCTGGATCGTCCCCCGGCCTTCGACTTTGCCCTCGTGGCACTCGGTGAGGCGCTTTCCCTTCCGCCCAGGGCCCCGCTCATGCTGTTCGTTCTGGGGCGCACCGTCGGGTGGGTGGGGCATATGCTGGAGCAATATGAGGAAGAACAGGTGCTCCGTCCGCGGGCGCAGTACACCGGCCCGTCCCCGTCCGCCCCAATGTCGGAGTAGCCGCCCGCTCCTCGTTTTTTCGCCGATCCGGGAGAACGGATTTCAAAACTGTAGTCGGACCGGAGCGGCCGGCGTTGGATGCCCCGACCGTCCCGCGATCAAATTTCTAACGGACAATTGCCCGATTTCGGGAACAGGCTCGAACAGTTGCCCCCGGCCTTCGTTATCGCTCCATTAGGAATGACAACCCCTGCTTACTCGCGCTTTCCGTACGCCTACAACCTTTCTGCGCCTATGCACGAGCTTCTGGACCTTCCCGATACCAACATCGTCGGGCTGCACTTGTCGGACACGCTCACGGAAGAGGACTTCGAGGACATCTCGTCGGAGTTGAAGCATCAATTTGAGGCCCACACGACGACGCGCGTCTTCTTTGAGATTGAGGATGTGGACGGGTGGGAGCCCGAAGACCGGTGGGAGGACTTTGCGCTCGACATCCGCTACGTCCAGGACCTCGACAAGGTGGCCGTCGTGGCGGGCGACGACGTATGGGAGCCGCTCATGGACAAGATTGAGCTCCTGTTTCCGATGTCGCAGATTCAGCTCTACGATCCCGACGACCGCGAGGAGGCGCTGGAGTGGATTCGGGGCGACATGGACGTGCCTGGCATCGGGCCCGGCAGTGTGTCGGATCCGCAGGCTGGTGCGCAAGAGGAAGATGAATAGTCGATCTGTGATGACTGACTACCCGGAGTTGTCCGACGAAGAGTCCGCCGTCCTGCAGGTGGTACACGCGGAGGGGAGCGTAGACCTCTACGCCCTTGCGCGCACGATCGGGATTGGGCCCCGGGCGGTCCAGGAGGCGGTCCAGCGCCTCTCGGACGCCGACCTTGTGATTGTGAGTGACCGCGGCGTGCAGGTGCATTGTACGCCCGTTGGGGAAGAGGTGGCCCGCACCGAACGCGACCGGGCGTCGTGAGGGGCGCGCGGGACGGCGTCGTACACCGGTCCCACATACGAACAGCGCCCTGCTGCGAACAACAGGGCGCTGTGAGGCGGAGCCAACGACCGGACTCGAACCGGTGACCTGTCCCTTACGAGGGGACTGCTCTACCAACTGAGCTACGTTGGCGTTCAATCATAGCGGGAGCTACCAATGCGTCTCCGTCCACACGTACCGGGGGAGGAGCGGCAGCGTTGTTTGGCCCGTTTTGCGGAAAACTATTCACGGTCGGCTTCCGGGCAAAGATCCTCTCCACCCGCACTTTCACGACCGATTAACGCAATTGCCCGCCGGGGCTTGATCCAGAGGCACGACGTGCCGGGATGGGCCGGTAACGGGTCGGGGGGCGGTCCATCGGAACCGGCCCTCAGCCCCCATCCTTCTTATCCGGCTGTTCGTTGCCAATCCGTGAGAGCGTACGGAAACGACGTGTTTCCGCTTGCCAATACCCGTGCGCAGCTATCGGCGGACCTGAACTTGAGAAACGGATTTCCGAATCGGTATGATCGCACTCGACGGGGTGACGAAGCGCTACGAGGCGGAGGTGGCGGTGCGAAACGTGTCGCTGGAGATGTCGCCCGGGGCAACAACGGTGCTCATCGGGCCGTCGGGCAGTGGCAAATCGACTGTGCTCCGGCTCATTATCGGGCTCACCGTTCCGGAGGCGGGCACCGTGACGGTGGAGGGGCAGGTCCTGTCTCGGGCGAACGTGCAGGCGGTACGGCACCGCATGGGGTACGTCATTCAGGAGGGCGGCCTCTTCCCGCACCTTACGGGACGCGACAACGCCGCGCTCATGGCCCGCCACCTCGGCTGGGCAGAAGACCGCATCGACACCCGCATCGACGAATTGACGGCGCTCGTGCAACTTGCGCCGGATCGGTTGGACCAGTATCCGAGTGAACTGTCCGGCGGGCAACGACAGCGCGTGAGTCTCATGCGCGCCCTCTTCCTCGACCCCGACGTGCTGCTGCTCGACGAGCCGCTCGGAGCACTCGACCCCATGATCCGGGCGGACCTGCAGGACGACCTTCGCGCCATCTTCCGGCGGCTCGGCAAGACGGTGGTCTTCGTGACCCACGACATTGGCGAGGCCGGCTTCTTCGGCGACCACGTCGTCCTTCTCCGCCAGGGAGAAATCGAGCAGCAGGGCCCCATGTCCGCCCTCATGCACGACCCGGCGTCGTCGTTCGTGTCCGACTTCATTCAAGCGCAACGAGCCCCGCTTGAGCATCTGGACGACGAGGCGTGATATCGAATCCGGTTGTAGGGTTCGAGTATGTAGGTGCGAACGTGTGTAGGCAGTGTCCCGACTTGGCAATCTAGGATTGCCTTTGTCGGGGTATGTACTTGATGCACATACGGTTGCGCCTATACCGATATTCCTGCAAGCCCGAACTTTACAAGCGGGCGTCCAGGAAACGAATGCCGTATTTGCGAAAGGTTGCGGAGTGGGTATCAAATGGAGGGCAGAGGCATACTTGGGGATGAGACAGCGTACTTCCAGCATATGCAGCGTCGACCGATCCCCATTCCGCACTCCAAATTCCCAAATCCGCACTTGAGGCCACTCAGTTCCGTTCCTTCGCCGTCGTTTCGTCCCACTCGTAGCCGGAGGTAAGGGCCTTGTACTGCGGATCCTGCTCGGCGGCATCGTCGTGCGGCAGGCTGCCGCGATGAGAGCGAAGGTACGTAAAGGGCGTGTGGTGGAGAAAATTGGACACGCGGCCGGTGTACACGTCGGCATAGCGTTCGACCTGCCGGGCAAAGAGGCTTTTGTCCTTGCCGGTGCGCATGAGCGGGCCCCAGTTTTCGTTGACAAGGCGGCTTGAGGCCTTCGCAAGCGGGGCAATCTCCTCATCGATCGCGACGAGGCGGGTCCGAATGGTTTGCATCTCCTCCGTGAGGGCCTCCACGTCGGCCCCGTCGGGACCGCCGTATTCCTCCCGAAGGCGTTGCCGTTGCAGCCGCTTCTCGGAAAACTCCGCTTCCAGCCGCTCCTTTTCTTGCATGAGGGCCGACAACCGCTCTTGCGTATCGGCGAACGCCTGGAACTCTTCAATTTCGGTTTCCAGCTCCCGCACCACCAGAGCGGTTCGCCACCGAAGCACCTTCTTCGAGATGTTGACGTCGACGAAGAGGTGGTCGCCAACGTACAAAATCTCCTCGCCGCGGAGCCCGAGCGTGTCCTCCACGAGCTGCGCGTTGCCGCCGACGTACACCTCGCCCTCTTTCAGGGGGCCGTTTTTGTGCTCGCGCAACAGGCCGTCCTCGGTCTCGATGCGGAAGGCGGGCATTTGCACGGAGAAGAAGTCGGGTTTGCGCGCCCCCACGATGGAGAGGTCGAAGAGGTCGCGCCACGTCATGTTGTCCGGCAGGAAGTCGTTGAAGGCGTACTCCAGCATGGGGCGGGCGTAGCTCCACTCCGAGTTGGTAATGAGCAGCACCTTTTTGCCCGCCTGCTTCTGGTCGAGCAGCGTGAGCGGCATTTCCGGATCCAGGTTGACAAATCGTTCGGGATGAGCAATAATTTTCTCCTTGAGCCGCCCCTCCATGTGCGCCTCATCGAGGGTGTACTGGACCGTCTTGAAGAGATCGCCATAGCCCATGGACTCTCCCAACTCGCCGGCGTCGAGCAGCTCCACGAGTTGCATATACATGCAGGCCGACGAGATGGAAAAGAGGGTATTCAGAAAGTGCCAGCGCTCCTCGCCGAGGTCGACGAGGGTGCGGCGGTACATGTCCCGCTGCGTGTTAAAGTCGAGCGGCTCGGTGCCGTGGAAGGCACGTTTGACGTAGCCGAAGCGGTTGGCCTTTACCACGTTGCCGTGCTCGTCGTCGAGCACGAGGCCGCGAATGACGAGGCGCGGATCAAAGGTGAGGTCCTCGACCGGCCAGCCCTTGTCAAGGAGGCCTTCCTTGATGAAGTTGTAGGCGCGCTGTTCCCACTCCCGCATGTGGTAGTGGACGAGGGTGTAGTCCATATCGTAGCCGATGGCCTGAATCCCGCGGAGATTGAGCGTGCGGTTGCAGAACAGGCCACGAGCAGGATCGGGCGAGTCCATAGGTCGAGAACGACGCGAATGGAAAAAGAGAACATGTCGAACCGTCCCGCCCAACCGGCGCCGGATAAACGGGCCGGGGCGCGGATTGCTTCGCACCGAGGGAGAAAAACGGAGCTGGATGGGAAGGCGGGCGCGATCAAGGGACCGATGCGTCTGTGGAACGGTGTGAAGACCGCTGTTACGAAGAGACAATGGCCGTAGGCGTGAAGTGTGTCGGGGGGCTCCCGACCCAAAATGCCACCAAGGGAAGAGGTTGGGTTCGAAGACGACACGCCGTCGGCGATTCGAATCCCGTATCGGCCGGTGGTGGATCGGTGCTCCGGTCCACACGTAGGAGTGTCCGCTTCGGCTGTATCGCACACATCTTTCCCTCTTGATGACCCGACAACTCATTCTGATCGTAATTCTGTTTATCGGATGGGGAGGAAGCATCGTTGCACACGCCCAGACCGATGGAGTGCTGCAGCTTGACGATGAGACGCATCGCTTCCTACAGATCCAGAAGACGAAAGGACACTTGCCGGATGCGTTTCTCAAACATCAACCGCTCTCGGTATACGAGGCCCGGCGGTACCTCGACACGCTTGCGGCGCGGGACAGTGCCCATCAGATGCTCAGCGCCGCCGATCGGCAGCGCCTGGAGCAGTTGCGCGGGACCCGGGCGCGACCCGGCGCGGAATGGGCGCAACGGACCGTGTCGGTGTACGAAAACGGCCAGGACTTTCTATCGATTGCGGGCGAGGACTACGGGCTTCAGCTGAATCCGCAGTTCTATGGGCATTTTGGGACGGCCCGGCACGCGGAGGAATCCGGACGGTTCGTGAACACTACCTCCTGGCGCAACACGCGCGGGCTCCGGTTTTCGGGACACGTCGGGGACTACCTGTTCTTTGAAAGCCGGGTCTCGGAGAATCAGTGGCGCCCCGCGTGGCCGGCCTCCGAAGCCAGCATCAAAGCCAACAATACGGCCCCGCGGACCGGCCACATTTCGTTCTACGACGACGGGGATCCCTACAACTTCTTCGAGGCCACCGGCATCGTGGGCCTTCGCACGCGCCACTTTGAGCTCCGGATGGGGCGCGACCGCAACCACTGGGGACCGGGACAGGGAAGCCTTTTCCTCTCCGACTTCAGCACCGTCTACGATCAGGCCCAAATCCGGGCTACGCTCGGTCCCGTGCAGTACTCGTATCTGCTCGCCCGTTTTCTGGATGCGGAGACGGAGGCGACGTTGAGTGGGCCGGAACGTCCCTCTCGGTGGGGCGCCTTTCATCACGTTGCCATTCACCTTGCCGACAACCTGGAATTGGACCTGTATGAGGGGGTCATCATGGCGCGCGACACAACCGGCGGCAGCAATTTCGACGTGGCCTACCTGAATCCGGCTGTTGTTTTCCGGCCCGTCGAGCGCGACATCGGCAGCGGCGGCAACGCGATGCTCGGGGCCGGTGCGTCCTGGCGCCCCTCGTTCGTGCCCAACACCGAGCTGTACGGTCAGTTCGTGCTCGATGAGTTGCGCGTGTCTCGGATCGGCGAACAATGGTGGGCCAACAAGTGGGGCAGCACGGTGGGGCTGCACGTCGTGGAGCCGGGGATCCCCCACCTGTCGGTACGGGTGGAGGCGTCTCGCCTGCGTCCCTTCCTCTACAGCCAGCGCACCGGCGCCTCGGCCGTTCTCCACATGGACGACCTCGTGGGTCATCCGGCCGGGCCCAACAGCATGGACCTGTCGATTTTTCTAGATTACGAGCCGCCCGGCTCGTGGCGTGGGCTGCTGTCGGGGTCCTGGACCGTGAGCGGTCGCAATCCGGTGGTCGACGGATCGATCGAGAATGTGGGGGGGGATGCCCGGGTGCCGTCCAATGCGCGTCCGCAACGCCGCTTCGGGTACGCTCTTCTGGACGGCGTGCGCCAGCGACACGGCAGGCTCGACGCCGCCGTCGAGTACGAGGTGCTGCCGAACCTGCGCGTCACCGCCGCCCTGCGCGCCGAGCGCCTCGTCGATGCGGAACGGGGCACGGACTACTACCTGAGCCCGCGTCTTCTGCTCAACTGGGGCCTCCCCTTCCAGGACCTCCGCTACTGACGCGGCGGGCAGCCGCAGTCGTCGTCGCGCGTCGGACGCGAGGAACGCAGGACCGGGGACGCCGCCCTGCGGGCTCCGTGAAAGCAGG
>CAYOWD010000115.1:0-12817 GCA_964407535.1 uncultured Salinivenus sp.
GCCGTTCCATCGCCGAGCGGAGCGCCGCGAGGTCCACCACGGCGGGCACGCCGGTAAAGTCCTGTAGCAGCACGCGGGAGGGTTGGAACGGGATGTCCTCGTCCGCCGGGTTCTTCGGGTTGTACGACGCCAAGCGACGGATGTCGTCCTCGGTCACGGATTCTCCATCAGAGTGACGCGAGGCGTCACAGCGGCGGAGCAGCCCTTCCAGCAGGATGCGAATGGAGATTGGCAGGCGGTCGAGGTCGTAGCCTGCGTCCTCCAGGGCCGAGAGCCGGTACATCCGGGCGGGGCCGTGGCCGGTGTCGAAGGTGCCGAGGGCGCCGAAGGGATCGGGCGTCGCTTGGGAAGCTGTCATGGCGGGAACGACGGTCGTGCAAAAGGCCGGGCGGATGCTGCATGAGAGCATACGTCCGGCGGGGACGTCCGGCTCCGGCGACGGCGTAGGAGATGATCGACCGCGCGTGTAGGGGGTGTCCCTACGTTGCGGTAGAGAGGGGTTAGGGAGTTAAGCGTTGGGGGTTGTGCGTTGGCGGTGGACGACGGAAGAAGCGAAAAGGGGGGACTTTCGATTCGAAATGAGCGGGGCGTATGCCATGTTGCGTATCCAGAGGGAATGTCCCCTTCCAACATACGCAATACGAAATACGCTTAGAGCGCGTCGAATGACCATCCCTGTTTCGTCAGCGTATCCAGAATGGTGTCCAGTGCCTGCGGGGTCACGTCTTCGCAGATGGGATTGTCGTGCAGGACGATGATGGAGCCGGGACGGACGTGATTGATGACGAACGAGGATACGCGCGCGGCGGTAGCCGTTTGCAGGAAGTCGCCCGGCATCACGTCCCACATCACCATGCGCTGATTCTGGGCGGCGCACCACTGGCGCAGGAAGCCGGTGGGATGGCCGTACGGGGGGCGGAAGGCGCGGAGCGGGCCGCGCGTCAGGTCTTCGAGAATGGTCGTCGTGCGGCATAGCTCATCGTGGAGCTCGTCTTGCTCAATCGACCAGGGATCGGGGTGGCTGTACGTGTGGTTCCCGACGCGGTGGCCGGCCGACACGATTTGACGGACGAGGTCGGGGTGCTTCTCGGCGTGGTGGCCGACGAGGAAGTGGGTGGCCTGCGCATCGTACTCCGCGAGCGTGTCCAGAATCGGACGTGTCAGCTCGGGGGTCGGGCCGTCATCGAACGTCAGGTAGGCCGTGCGGGCCGTCGCGTCGATCTGCCAGAGCAGGTCCGGAAAGAACCGCTGGAACGGGCGCAGGCCGTGCGTGGCGAGGTAGGGAACGAGAACGCGCATGGAAATCCGTTTCTGCGGAGGACCGCGTTTGTGCGTATGGGCGTTTGTGCGTGTGTGGGTATGGGAGTGAAGCCTATTGCAGCGTCAACCGTCAATCTACAGACGAATGAGCCGGTCGCATCGGTGGAGACGGCAAGACGTGAAAACGTGATTCGTGATCGCAAGATGCAGGCAGCCTTACGCAATACGCGCCCTGACTAAGGAGATCCCAGATCTCCAAGGAAGAAGTACTCCCGGGGTGCATCACGCATTACGCCGACGGACACAACCTCCGAACGACTGGGGTATGCAAAATCAGCGTTGACACTGCACTATATGCTTACGGTCATATTGCACACCTGCAACCCCGAACTTTTTAGCCGGATTTGGGAGGACACCCACAACCTAGAACCTACGATGCGCAACGCGAGCCGTCAGTCCAACGCACGGCCTTTCCACTCCAGGTTCCCAAACGTGCCCATGACGCCGACGAGGGGGACGGCGACCAGCAGCAGCAGCTCGGTCGGGATGGCGGAGCGGAGGAGGCCCTTTTGCCCAAAGTGGCGGAGGGAGGGGACGGCAAGAAGCGCGTCGGCCCCGACTTTTCCAAGCAGAGTGAGGAGGACCGGCTCGCGCCACGCCGGGAGGGCGAGTGCCGCCGCGCAGGCGAGGAACAGGGCCGTGTGTCCCGCCCAGAGCCCGACCACGAGGAGACGTGGGAGACGGAAGGGATAGCGGAGGCCCATTTGCGCCCAGCGGGACTGTTGGCGAAGATAGTCGGTTGCCGTGTCGGCCGGGGCGGTGGTAACGAGCGCCTCGGGGTCCGGATTGAAGGCGACGGCTCGATCCGTCTCGTAGGCCACGTATTGCAGCAGCATTTCGTCCTGCGCCGCCCCGTCCGGCACCTGGTCGCGGGCGGCAATGACGTCGCGCCGGTAGGCGACGTTGGCGCTGTTGCAGAAGGTGGGGAGGCCGAGGCCGAGGGTGCCGGCGCCGTACGCCACGAGGCCGGAAAGCTCCAGGGCCTGTAGGCGCGGCAGAAACCGGTTCTCGTGCTCGTAGGCGACCGGCCCGGCCACAAACGGCGTCTCCGGTGTACAGCGACGCACCATCGACTGGATCCAGCCCGGCGCCACGGTACAGTCGGCGTCGGTGGTGAGGATCACGTCGCCGTCGGCGGCCGTCACGCCGCGGGCAATGGCCGCGGGCTTATGGCTGCCGTTCTGATGACGCGTATCGGCGAGCTGCACGAGGCGCACCGCGCCGGCGTCGGCCGACGACAGCCCGGCGGGCTGGCGGGCCCGCACGCGGGCGGCGGTATCGTCGGTGGAAAAGTCGTCCACCACGATCACTTCGAGCTTGTCCGCCGGGTAGTCGCAGGCGCGCAGGCTGTCGAGGCAGTCGTCAATGTGGTCCCCCTCGTTGCGGGCGGGGACGATGACGGACACCGTGGGCCAGTCGGTCGGCCGTGGGGGCGGGTCGTTGCGCCGGATGCGCGCAAATCCAATCGCGGCGGCCCCCATTTGGACGGCGTAGGGGACGGTCAGGGCGAGAAGGGCGGCGAGAAGGGAGACGGGCACAGAGGGAAGGGAGGCGGTCACACGGAGAAAACGACCGAAGGAATCACAAATCGATACGACTAGCGTCCCGGGAGGATCGAGGAAAATTTGGTGGAGGAAGCGTCGTCCGGGGCCGACGCGCGAACCGGCAGGCGGGCCACAAACGGCACCCCGATCACAGCGGGGAGGAGGACATTGATAGAAAACAGAAGCAGGGCCGCGTTGAGGCCGGTCGCCGCGCCCAGGCCCAGAAGCTGGAAGAAAAAGACGGCCCCGCCCTCCCGAAGCCCGAGGTCGAGCAGGGTAAGCGACGGGATCAGGTACTTGGCGTAGAAGGTGAGTCCCACCGCTGCGGCCAGGAGGCCCACGGCGGCGGAGGGCGCGAGGGCCAGCCCAAGGCACACGAACTGGCCGGTAAACACGAGGTACCGGGCCAGGCTGCCGCCGGCGATGTCGAGCAGGTGACGCGTGTCGAGGCGCTGGAGAAAGGCCGTGCGGGCAGGCAGGCCCGGCAGCCAGGCGGCGGCCCATTCCGAACATCGATGCAGCAGGGTGGGGGCGAAGAGAAGGGCCGTCAATCCGGCGCCCGTCACGCCCCCCACGGCCGTCGCCAGGAGCCAGGGGACAGTTGCGGGAAGCGTCCCGGCGACGAGCGCGCCGAGGAGCAGGAGGAGTCCGACGATCACCCCTACGGCCATGTCGACCATGCGCTGGATGAAGACCGTCACCGACACCGTCCACCGGTCCGCCTCCGGAAAAGAGAGCGCCCGCCCGGCGTACTCCCCGGCCCGAGCAGGCGTCCAGAAGCCGAGGGCGAGGCCGCTGAGCACCGCTTGCGTGATGCGAGACGGGGCAAACGACCCGTCGACCGCGTCGAGCAGACGGGCCCAGACCCAGCCCTCCAGAAACAGGTTGAGCGGAAGGAGAAGAAGGGCTGCGCCCACCCACGTCCACCGCGCCTGCCGCAGCGAGGCCCACAGGGCGGCGGGCTCCACCGCAAACAGGAGGGCCGCAAGCACGCTGACCGTGAGGACGGATTGGGCGAGAAGGCGAAGCCAACGCGGCATGGGAGGGCGGACGAGGATGAGGAGAGAGCCGGCGGGGGACGCGAAATTCGGAGGCGCCTACCGAACCGGATCGGCGGTGTGGTGCGGGCGGCGGAGCGATTGCAGATTGCGCGTAAAGGAGACCTGCGCCGCGGATACGCCTTCGGGACTGATCCCGACGGCGAGGTCCACGAAGGCCCGCGGCCGGAACGGCACCGAAAGGTGGAGGCCGACCGAGGCGGAGGGGCGGAGGGGCCGGTCGTCGTTCGCAAGCGGGGCGTCGTCCGTGCGAATGGAGGCCGAAAATTGATCACCGAGGGTCTCGTAGACCGCCGCGAGGTGGGGGCCCACGTGTCCTTCAACGATTGCCTGGTCGCCGATCTGAAACAGCGGAATGCGGTAGAGCAAGCTGCCGAGGACCCGGTCCGCTCCCACAAAATGTCCCCGCGGCCACCCGGGCACGACGCTGCCGCCGACGGTGGGGAGCATGTAGGGCGGAATCGGCGTGTCGGACTGGGCCTGGGTAAGCGTCGTTCGGACCTGCACCACGAGGCGATGCAGGCCGCCGAGGGGCACGAAGCCGTGGGCATCCAGGTCGACCTGATCAAATTGGAGGGCCGACCCATCGACGGGGACGTACCGGTCCCACGTGCCCTGCAGGAGGACCCCCCGCCGGGTGCGGATCCGGCGCTCGCGGGTGTCCAGGCGAAGATCGATCCCCGTACGCAGCCCTGTATGATCGGTCTCGAGCAGAGGCGAGGGGACGGACGCCGACCGACCCTCCCGCGTCTCAACCGTCGACACGGTGCTCGACAGAAGCTCCAGGTGCGGCTGCACGAGAAGGCGTCGGCCCAGGAGATGCTGTCCGACTCGCAGCCGCCCCCGGAGGGCCGACCGGCGGAACGTCGAGGCCCCAATCCACTCGCGGTCGGTGTGTAGGGCGCGGGCGTCCACGAGCACGTACCGTCGGGCGCGGTGGGGATTTGCACTCGCAAACGAGACCGTGCCCGTCTGCTCGTAGCGCGCCGGGGCGGCCGTGACGAGCCACTGATCGTTGGACCGAGCGAGGTTGTGCACGACCATGCCCGCGCCGATGCCCGGCCCGACCCGCGGCCCCCACACGTCCGTCGGATAGACGCGAACATTGACGCGCCGATGGTCCGGCGTACCGGGAAAGTCGACCTGGGCCTGGACCGGAGGAACGAGTAGAAGCAGCAGTCCAATGAGGAACAGCCCTCCTCCACCAACGGAAACGATCTCCCTCCCCCCGCCGAGGCGCGATTTGAAGAAGGAGCAGAAGACGGAAACCCAGGAAGGAAGCGTGTGCATCCGTGGAAAGCGACACCTATCTTGCGAAAACAACAGAGACGTGAGCGGGAGAATCGCCCCACGTTCCCCCCATAATAATCGCCACGTGCGTCACAATCACACAAACTCTCCATGCGTATTCTCGTCGTCGGCAGCGGAGGCCGCGAGCATGCCCTGATTCGCGCCTTCGCCCAGAGTCCCCGATCGCATACTCTCTTCGCAGCCCCCGGCAATCCGGGCACGGCTCAGTATGCGAGAAATGTCGACGTGGCGTCGGACGATTTCGACGGCCTCGTGTCGTTTGCCAAGCAGGAAGCGGTGGAGCTGACCATCGTGGGACCGGAGCAGCCCCTGGTCGAAGGCATTGTCGATCGGTTTGAAGACGAAGGCCTCCGGATTGTGGGGCCGTCCGCCGACGCGGCCCGCCTGGAAGGCAGCAAGGCCTTTGCCGATCAGTTCATGGAGCGTCACGGCATCCCGACGGCGGCGTTCCGCGTCTTCGAGGCCGACGAGTACGAGGAGGCGTCGGCGTACCTCGACGAGGTCGGCGCCCCCATCGTCGTAAAGGCCGACGGCCTCGCGGGCGGCAAAGGCGCGTACGTGTGCGCCACGCTGGAGGAAGCGCACGACGCGCTCGACGAGATTGTGCAGGATCGGGCCTTCGGCGACGCCGGGGATCAGGTCGTCATCGAGGAAATGATGGAAGGGGAGGAGGTGAGCATCTTCGCCCTCACCGACGGTTCCCACTACGTGCTCCTCACGCCGTCGCAGGACCACAAGCCCATCGGCGAAGGCGGCACGGGGCCGAACACGGGCGGCATGGGTGCCTTCTCGCCGGCCCCCATCGTCGACAACGCGTTGCTTACCCGCATTTGCCGGGAGATCGTGGAGCCGACGCTGCAGGGCATGCAGGACGAAGGCACGCCGTACCGGGGCGTTCTGTACTGCGGGCTCATGATCACGGACGAGGGGCCGAAGGTGGTGGAGTACAACTGCCGGTTCGGGGATCCGGAGGCGCAGGTGGTGCTGCCGCTCGTGGAGAGCGACCTCGTGGATGTGTTTGAAAGCCTCGCCGAGGGCACGCTGGAGACCGGATCGCTCCGGGCCTCTTCCGACGCCGCCGCCTGCGTGGTGCTGGCCTCCGACGGCTACCCCGTTGAGTACGACACCGGCTTCGAGATTACGGGCATCGAGGAGGCCGAAACGTTTTCCCGCGTGTCGGTCATTCAGGCGGGGACTCGCGAGACGGACGAGGGCACGCTCGTGACCGACGGCGGCCGCGTGCTCGCCGTCACCGCGCTCGGAGAGGATCTTCCGCAGGCGCTGGACCGGGCCTACCGGGGCGTCGAAGTGGTGAACTTCGAAGGCAAAACGTTCCGCAGCGACATCGGCGAGAAAGGCCTGGCCCACCTCCCGGACGCGTAACCCCGGTCCGGGTACACGTGATGTACTCCGAATTCCCAATCCGTACGCCTGGATCGAACCGATCCGTCCACATGGTAGGGCAATCGCATCAACCACGAAAACATTCTACGTCGTCGCACCGACAGCTGTCGGTGCTATCCACCCGGACAAAGAGGTCGTATTGATCGGATAGATGGACTCCCGGACATCTGTGTGACCTTTTGAGATTAATCGCCGGACTCATATTTCTCGAAGTATGACTCCGAGGGGCGACAGAGCCTCCTTTCGGCCTTGAAGAAGTGGCCGCCCGGAGGAAGGCAATCTAGGATTGCCATTGGAGCGAAACGGCCGAAATTTCTCATGTCTGATCCCGAAAGCTTTCGGGGGAGTTTGAGAATGGGGATCTAGATCCCCGTCAGTGGAGCGGAAAAGAGCATCAGGCCACTTCTTCACAGCCTGATCTTTTTAGTGCATTTTTAGATACAAGCCAAAAATGCACGCTCCATCTCGATAAGATGAACAGACTTACGAAGAAGCAACATCGTACGGCGGTTATTCTCATAACTCCACAGAGATGTCCCATCAAGTTTGGAGCGACGAACGGAAAATCATCATGGTGGGAAAGTTGAATTTGAGCAATGCTTTCGAGAAAAGACTATTGATGCGATTGCACTGGTGCACATGGATCGGTAAACTCACGAGTCCCGGATCGCGGGTCGTCGCCGGTACCTGTTGGCAATACGTCTCGCGTATGGATTGACGGTTGATACTGCAGTACGTACTGCGGTGTCAACGCTGATTCTTCGTACCTGAGGGGCGAAACCCTCCAGCACTGCTGATCGACGGAAGGTTCGTAATGCGTATTGCGTGAGGGGGCCCGCGCTTCGCGTACATTGTCCGGATCGGCGGTCACGAGTCACGCATCACGTGTCGCCGCCGGTGCCCATTGGCAGCCCGTTCCGTGTATGGATTGGGGGCTGACGCTGCAGTACGCACCTACAAACGTACGTACCTACAAACGCACACACCTACAAACGTACACACCTACACCCCCCATCAACGCTTGCGGAGTTGGCAGAATGTCTTACCCCAGGGCGATTGCATCGTGCTCTATGTTGAGCACAGGAGTGCGTTGGGGGCACAGCGGTTCTTGCGTCCAGGCATCCAAGCCTCCGCTCATTTCGGCAGATTGATTGGGGAATAGCAAAGGTACATCCTGCTTGCCCGGATGAATTTCAACATGCGATTGCCCGAAACCGACCCCCGATGATTACGGTGCGAAGCGTCGTCCTCACGTTGTTGGGACTGGCCGCCCTGGCGGGCGGGGGCGGACCGGTGGGGGCGCAGCCCGCGACGCCCGATACGGTCCTGGACCGCTTAACGGTCCTCGCCCGATTCCAGGAGGCCGCGGCGCTCGACGTGGACCCGACGGGCCGTCTCTACGTGGCCGACGCTGGACGCGAGCATGTCCGAATTCTGAGGCCCGACGGGACGGTGCGGGCGACCCTCGGCGGACCCGGCACCCGAGCGGGGGAGTTCGACGAGCCGCTCGACGTAGATCCGACGAACGGACAGACCCTCCTGGTGGCCGACGCCGGCAATGGGCGGATCCAGCGCTTCTCGGCGGAGCGGCAGTACCTGGAGGCCATGCCGGTGGGCGACGCCTTCGGCGCGTCCGACCGACGAGGCTTCGACGATGGACGGGACGGATCGGCCGTGCAGGGGGCAGGGCGTCCCGTAGCGGTCGCAAGCAGCAACGGCAACGCCACGTTCGTCATCGATGCGCGAGAGGACGCCGTCGTTGCCTACGACGAGCAGCGACAGGCCGAACGCATCCTCGACACAGAAGGACGGCTGCGGGAGCCTGTGGCCCTTGCGCTCGACGGCTCGCGGCGCCTCTACGTGGCCGACCGGGCGCGAGAGGCGGTATTTGCGTACGATCTCTTCGGCACGTTTCTGCAGCGAATCGATCTCCCTGCGCTCGGGGACATTCAGGCACTTGCGCTCCACCGGCGGCGCCTCTGGGTGGTGGCCGCCGGGCAGGTGACGACGTGGCACGTCGAGACGGGCACCACGACCCGGCATGCGGCGGACCAGGCAGCGCCGCTCGTGGACGCCGCCCGGACCCCGGAGGGCCTCTTTTTCCTGACCCCCCAACGGCTTGTACGGCGAAGCGACTGGTAATGGGCCCACAGGGCCGAGAGGCCGCGGCGACCCGACGCGAGGACCGGAGCCGCCGCCGGTCACGAGAGAACGTCCCACACGTCTCGGGGGCCGAAGGAATCTCTTTTTTTTTATTTCCATACAGCTGGCTTCTAGCCCGACCGTAGGGAGGAAGCGGCGGTCCAAAACCACCATCTTTAGAGGCCTACTCTTTCAGCCGGTAGCTCTGCTACCGGAACGAGAACCCCCTCGACTTCCAGTCGAGGGTGGTTTAGTTATTTTGAAATAAACCCAAGTAAAAAGAACCTCTAAACATATGTCGAAAGGGTCTGTTAAAAGGGAATGTCTCTCTTTCCCCACCCCTTTGTAATGACCCTTTCTCCCATGCCTGCCGATTCCGTATCCCGATCGAACGGCGAGGAGTCCTCTGTTTCCGACGTGTGTACCGAATCCGGCCCCGACGCGTCGTCGCAGGTCGGTCCGATGCCCATTGTTGGGATTGGGGCCTCTGCCGGCGGCGTCGAGGCACTCTGCCAGTTTTTTCGTCATCTGCCGACGAGCGACGAGGAGGGAAGCATGGCCTTTGTGGTGGTGCTCCACCTGTCTGCCGACCACGAGAGCAACCTGGTTGAGATTCTGCAGGACAAGACGACGCTGGACGTGGTTCGGGCAGAAGAGGGGAAGCGCGTGGTCGGCGGCACCGTCTACGTCATCACGCCGGGGGTACAACTCACCATTGCAGGCGGACGGCTGCGGGTGGAACGGGGAGAGGGCCCTCACGACCCCGCGTCCACAGATCGGTTCTTCCGGTCGCTGGCCGCCGATCAAGGCAGCAATGCCGTGGGCATTGTGCTGTCCGGCACTGGGGCCGACGGGACGCTGGGACTCCGGGCCATCAAAGAGGAGGGGGGCGTCACCATGGTGCAGTCGCCCGATGAGGCCGGGTACGGCAGCATGCCCCAGAGTGCCATCGCCACCGGCCTGGTCGATCTGGTGCGTCCGGTGGGCGACATCGCGAAGAAGCTCGTTGAGTACCGTAGCCACGCGGGCGTCATTCAGTTGCCGGAGGTCGAGACGGAGCTCAAGGAAGAGGAGCGGAGCACGCTCATGAACATCTTCCACGAGCTCCATGCGACGAGCGGCGTCGACTTTTCGCAGTACAATCGGTCCACGGCGCTGCGCCGGTTGGAACGGCGGCTCCAGCTTCGCGGCGTGGACACGCTGGAGGCGTACCTGGAGCTGCTGCGGACCGATTCGGAGGAGGCCGCGGCGCTGCGCAAGGACTTTCTAATCAGCGTGACGAACTTTTTCCGGGGCCCGGAGGCGTTCGAGGCGCTGGCCGATACGGTGATCCCGACCCTGTTTGCAGACAAGGGGCCGTCGGATCAGGTGCGCGTCTGGGTGCCGGGGACCGCCACCGGCGAGGAGGCCTATTCGCTGGCCATGCTCCTGGTGGAGCACGCCGAGCAGATGGAGGACCCGCCCGACCTGCAGGTGTTTGCGACCGACGTCGACCCGGAGGCGCTATCGTTTGCGCGGCAGGGGCGGTATCCCAAAACGATTGCGGCGGACCTCCCGATCGAGCGGTTGGAGCGGTTCTTCCACTTGAAAGAGAACGCCTACCAGGTCCACTCCGGTCTCAGCGACATCGTGCTCTTTGCGGAGCACAACGTGCTGGAGGACCCGCCCTTTTCGGACCTGGATCTGGTCAGCTGCCGGAATCTTCTCATCTACCTCAGCAAGGAAGTCCAGGAGCAGGTGTACGAGCTCCTGCACTACGGACTGCGGGACGACGGGTATCTGTTTCTGGGGCCATCCGAGGGGAGCGGGGCGTCCGACGACCTCTTCTCAATGGTGGATTCGGCCCACAATATTCTGCAGGCACGCGTGCTTTCCACTAATCGGCCGCGGGTGCCGATCAGGTCGTCGTTGCTGCAAGCGGGACGGGAGCAGAGGCGGGGGGGCAACTCCTTCCCGGCGTCGCGCCCCCGAGCCGGAGCGGCGGACGACGAGAGCACGGTGCAGGAGGTGCATCGGCGTGCGCTCATGGCGGAGGTGTCCAGCCTCCTCGTGGACGAGAATCACAACATCGTGCACCTCAGCGGGGAGGCCGACCGGTACCTGGAGTTTGAGAAGGGAACGCCGACCCGGGACTTGTTTTCGTGCGTGCCGACATCGCTGTGCCATGAGTTGCGGGGGATGTTCGAGCAGGTCCTCGACGGGCGAGAGGAGCAGGTACACACCGAGTGTGTGATGGAGATCACGGGGACGCCGCGGCGCGTCCACGTCGCCGCACGGCCGGTCCAAGAAAACGGGGCGACGTACGTGCACGTCCGGTTTGAGGATCGAGGCGGGGCGGCCGACGACGCCCCGCCGAGTGAGGAGGGCGATGAGACGGCACAACTGAAGGCGAAGCTGGAGGGGGTCCACAAACGGCTGCAGCGCACGCGGGAGGAGTACGAGGCCGCCACCGAGGAGATGGAGACCTCCAACGAGGAGCTCCTGTCGATGAACGAGGAACTGAAGTCGAAAAATGAGGAACTCGACACCGCCAAGGAGGAGCTGCAGTCGACCAATCAGGAACTGGAGCTCAAGATCGAAGAGGAACGGCGGGCGCGCTGCGCGCTCGAAAACCTCATCGAAGCCACCCAAATCCCGACGCTGTTTCTGGATGAGAACTTGAAGATTCAACGCTTTACGCCTCCCGTCACCGACCTCTTCAACTTGCAGCCGGAGGATGTCAGGCGCTCCCTATCGGACTTTTCCGGGCGTTTCCAGCAGCAGAACCTGTTGACGGAGGCGCGGAGGGTGTTGCGGGAGCAGGTGCCGGTCGAGCGCGAAGTGCGTACCGAGGACGACGAGTGGTACGTTGCGCGTCTGCGGCCCTACCATACGCTCGACGGGGAGATGGACGGGGTGGTGCTTACCTTCGTGGACATCACGGAGCGGCGGCTGTTGGAACGTCAGCTCGTTGATGCGGCCGAGCAGGAGCGCCAGCGCATTGGGCAGGACCTGCACGACATCCTGAGCTCGGACCTGGCGGCGCTCACCATGAAAATTTCCAACTACAAGCACCGGCTGGAGGAAGAGGAAACCGTCGCGTTCGATCTGGAGCCGCTGCAGGGATTCATCGACCAGGTCCGCTCGGCCGCCGAGCAGGCCCGGACGCTCTCGCACGCGCTTGTTCCGGTGGCGCTGGGGGAGGGGAACCTGGCCGCGGCCCTCGACAAGTTGTGTTGTGAGCAGGAAAAGGTGGGAGCGCTCACGTACACGTTTGAAGGAGACCGGGAAGAACCCCTTCCCTCCAACAATGAGACAGCGATGCACATGTACCGCATTGCGCACGAGGCAATGGTGAATGCGCGCACCCACGCCGAGGCAGAGCACGTGTGGGCGTGGCTTCACCGCGAACATAACCAACTCGTGATGGGGGTGCGAGATGATGGGAAGGGACTGCCGGACGACCTCGATCAGGCGAAGGGCCTGGGCCTCCGGACCATGCAGTACCGAGCCAATCTCATCGGAGCGACCCTCGCGTTTGAAGAGGGGCCGGAAGGGGGAGGCCTGGTGCGGTGTGCGTTGTCACTGGAAGATGCCAGCCGTGCGTGACACGGACTCCACTCAACCATGTCGGGATACGACTGTGGGGGGGGCAGTGCTGATTCTCCCTGCCACGACCCCGGAGACACGGTCCCTACCGAAGTGAAGATACCGGTCCGCACACATGGATCGAACCGATCCGCACACATGGATCGGTAGGCTCACGAGCACCGAAAAATCTCTGGCGATCACGCTAGTATTTCTTTCGAAGATGCGATTTACAGATCGTACTTCTAATGAATGCTCCAACGATTTCCCGATTCCCCAACGTCGCACCGACAGCTGTCGAGTGCCTATCCAATCGTATGTCAGATAGACCTAGCCATCTAGATGGCCTCGATCAGGGTTGGACATCTCAGATGTCCGGGAGTGACGGTTGGAAAAGATTTTTCGGTGCCCTGCTCAAACTGTACCTATGGGCTAAAGCTAGACCGCACTTGATGTCAAAGAAGTGAGGCC
>CAYOWD010000116.1:0-12807 GCA_964407535.1 uncultured Salinivenus sp.
TAGGCGAGCAGAGATGTTGAGTATGAGCGCAAACGGATGGGCATCAAGTAGATACTTTCATCCCTACATACGTACGAACCCGAATCCTTCATCCGGATTCGGTATTATTCCTCGTCCAGGTACTCCACAAGGGCCTCTTCCACGGCACCTTTGATGTCCGGCCACGCCACGTCGTCCGCTTTCGAGACAGTCACAAATTCGGGCGTGATAAACACGTCGACGACGCCGTCGATGGCGAAGAGCGGCTGGCCCAGCGGGTGCCGGCTGATTTCGTCCATCGACGTGATGGCCACGACATCCCCGGCGGAGAACTGACCGTCGGTCGCCGTGAATTTGAGGCTGTTGGGGTTCGGGGTGCGTTCCGCCTGAATCATGCGTAGAAACCGGTTCGTCTAGAGGGGTCGAGGGAGAGGAAATGCATGCTGGTATGCATGTAGTGCGGCGTACCGTGCTGTCAATGCTGATTCCATCGATCTAGGTCGGTATGTACGGACGGGGGGGCGGATCGGCAGTCACGCATCGTGCAGGAACGGCATGTGCAAACTTGTTCGATTCACGCTGTACTCCGTACACACCCCAACACATACATACCTACATACACCAACGGTACGTGCGGAGTTGGTTGGCGAGCAAATCGGATCCTACGTACGGAAGGGGGACTCGTGGGTTCAGTGGGGGCCGGGCCGTCGCTGGATAATGAATTCACTTGCGACTGCCATCTTCTGTGGTGTTATTACGAGCGATCTACCTTTCCCATCGGCCGTCTGTATCGTTGTCATGGAGTCGTCCCAGGGGCGCGAGGCGTCTCAAGGTCGCACGATGTCTGAGTCCCGTGAAGACGGGTCCCCAGCGCAGGTCCCCAAAGGGGGCAAGCTGGGGCGTATTGCCGGGCACACGCAGGGGCTCGTTGAGGATCTCCGGGAGTGGATTGATCTGCGGCTGGACCTGGCGATCCTGGAGATGGAGGAGAAGGTGGACGCACTCCGAAATGAAGTGGCGCTGGGCGTGACGCTCGCGTTTTTTGGATTTTTTGCGGCCCTCTTCGGCTTTACGACCGTGGCGCTGGGTCTGGGCTGGCTGCTCGGGCACCCGTTCTGGGGCTTTCTGATCGTGTCGGTTGTGCTCCTTCTGGTGGTGACGGCCCTTGCGAAGGCGCGGCCCGACCTCGTCCCGCCCTCCAATTTGTTCAAACGCATTCGCGGGCGGACCGAGGAGGACGCGGAGCGTCCGGTGCGGGACGCCTCGGCGACAGTGGCCGACGAGGAGGAGACGTGATGGGAGGAAGCACCATTTCGGGTGGGCCTCCGATGCCCGTCCTCGTGGAATAGGGCCTGTGGGAACCGGCGGCCTGTGCCGTCTGTGATGCGCATTCTTTTTCCAGTCTTCCGGTTTGTCCGATGGATTCAAAGTCAAACAAAGCCGACGTTGAGTCGCGGCTTCAGCAGACCGCCGAGGCCATGTCTGAGCGAATGGCGTCGATTCAGGAGGAGGTCTCTTCAACCGGCGCGTCCGTTCGCCAGTGGATTGTCCAAAATCCGGTCAAGAGCGTCGGCGGCATGCTGGCGGCGGGCCTGGCGGTGGGGCTTCTCTTCGGGCCGCGCGGGGCTCGACGAAAGAAACATGCTCAGCTTATTGACGGGTACCTGAACGCCCTCCGAACAGAGGTGGAGGAGACCGTGGATCACGGTGAGGAGCCCGGCCCGGCTTTGGAAAAGGCCCTTCGAGACCGCGTGCCGCTGGTTGTGTACCGCGGTCGGAATCGTCACGGCGACGACGGATGGGGACGCAGTCTGTTGCGGGAAGGAGCAGAGGTTGTGTTCAGTACTAGCCTGAGTTTACTGGCCCGGGAAGTCATCGAGTCGCTGCTCGACAACGTCGACGTGGAGGAGATTATTGAAGACGAACTGGGGGAGTAATCCCAACTCTGTACGCTTTGTTGGGGACGTGGGTGTGCAAGTATGTGTGTATTGCAGCGTCAACCCTCAATCCATACACGGAACGAGCTGCCAATGTGCACCGGCGACGACACGTGATGCGTGACTCGTGGCCGCCGATCCGGACAATTTACGCGAAGCGCGGGCAGCCTCTGCGAAGCACAGGCAGCCTCTGCAAAGCACAGGCAGCCTCACGCAATACGCGTTACGCAATACGAACCGTTTGTTGCCGGCAACGGAGAACGGTTCTTCCTCCTCCCGTTCGTACGCAGAATTAGCGTTGACACTGCATTACGTCCATACCAATACCTCAGCAGCCACGAACTTTGTACGCGGATTTGGGATAAAGGGGGGCTCATAGAGAGCAATCGTCCCGTGAGGAAAAGAGGACGACATCACTGCGTTTTTTCGTTCATCAGATTAATCCCATGCGACTTATTATTTTCGGTCCGCCGGGGGCCGGCAAAGGCACCCAGGCCGGCCTGCTCGAAGAGCGTCGCGGGCTCGTGCAGATTTCGACCGGGGATATCATCCGGGAGGCCATGGAAAACGAGACGCCCGTTGGAAAGGAGGCGAAATCGTACGTTGAGGACGGCGAGCTCGTGCCCGATGAGGTCGTCCGCAAGCTCGCGGAGAACGCTGTGGCCGATGAGGACTATGACGACTTCATCCTCGACGGCTACCCGCGGACGATTCAGCAGGCGGAGTGGCTGACGTCGTTTATGAACGACCACGACATCGCCATCGATGCCGTTCTCAGCCTTCAGGTGCCGAACGATGTGATCGTGGAGCGCCTGAGTCGCCGTCGGGTGCACAAAGACACCGGGGAAACCTACCACCTCGACCACGATCCGCCCCCCGACGACGTCGATCCGGATCTCATCGTGCAGCGGGACGATGATCAGCCCGACACGATCCGAAACCGGTTGTCGGTGTACGAAGAGGAAACCCAGCCGCTGGAGGCGTACTACGAAGAACGAGGACAGCTCGTCCCGGTGGATGGGGAGGGAGGCATTGAGGAGGTCTACGGACGGATCGAGACCGCCCTCGACGAGAAAGTGGTTGTCGGCACGTAGTTTTGTTTTTGAGCTGTGTTCGCATGAGTACCTCGCCCTCCCCCGATACCGACGCCGACCGCATTGCCACCCATCGGGCTCGCGTCGACGAGGCCCTGTCCACGCTCGTGACCGATCGGGATCCAGCGGTGTTGTATGAGCCGGTGCAGTACGTTTTGGAGGGGGGAGGAAAGCGGGTGCGGCCGACGCTGCTCCTGCTCGTGGCGGAGGCCTACGGCCGGACGGCAGACGCGGCGCTTCCGGCTGCCCTCGCCGTCGAGGTCTTCCACAACTTCACGCTCGTCCACGACGACATCATGGACGAGGCCGCTGAGCGACGGGGCCGCCCCACCGTTCACGTGAAGTGGGACGTGAGCACGGCCATTCTCGTCGGGGACCTCATGATGGGCCTTTCGTACGAGTTGCTCGGGGAGGTGGACGATGGGGCGTCCGACGGCCTCTACGACATTTACCACCCCATGGTGGAGAAGCTGTGCTCGGGCCAGGCGCTCGACGCTTCGTTCGAGGACCGAGACGACGTGTCCGTGGAGGCGTATCTCGATATGATCGACGGCAAGACGGCCGCCTTGATTAGCGCGGCGTTCGAGCTCGGGGCGGTCATCGGCGGGGCGCCCGCCCCCGATCGGGAGGCGCTCCGCACGGCCGGCACCCTCGTGGGGCGTGCCTTTCAGGTCCAGGACGACCTGCTCGACCTGACGGCCGACGGCGACGAGTGGGGCAAGGCCGTCGGCGGCGATCTCGTGGTGGGCAAAAAGACGTATCTAACGCTGCGGGCCCTTGAACGAGCGGACGGCGATGAGTACGACTGGTTTGCCCGTCTCCATACGGAGGGCGGGCTCCCTGCCGACGACGTGCCCGAAGCTCGGGAACGAATGGACCGACTCGGGGTGTTTGAGGATGCCCGCGAAGCCGTGGCTCGCTACAGCGACCGGGCCCGCGATCACCTTCAGGTGCTTCCCGAGGGGCCCGCCACGACGGCGTTGTTTGGTCTCATCGACCGCATGGAAGCCCGGAGCCACTGACCGGATTGAACGGCACGGCCGCCCGAATCGCCCGCCTGTTAAAACGGAGGGGCTGAGGGCAAATCCGTGTGTCCACCTCGGGACGGCCTTCCTCTGCGCGTGCGTTCCTGCATTTCCTTCGAGTTCGCATGATTGAACGTGAGGTGACGGTGCGAAACCGGGCGGGCATCCACACCCGCCCGGCGTCTATGATCGTGAAAACGGCGTCGAACTTTGAGGCCGACATCTTTTTGCGCCGCGACAACTACGAAATCAACGGCAAGAGCGTGATCGGCGTCATGACGCTAGCCGCGGAGCAGGGCGCCACCCTGACGCTGGTGGTGGACGGAGAAGATGAGGAAGCCGCCGTCGAGGCCCTCGCTGAGTTGTTTGAAGATGGATTTGGGGAGGAACTGGCGGAGTAATCGGCGTTTGTAGGGGCCGTCGGGCACTTGAGGCCGGTCCGTGCGTGCAATGCGCCTGTGCGCACGCCCACAGATCGGGTGGTTGGGAAGGTTCCCCCCATTCTTCCATTGACGGTTGGACGGACCAGCATGAGCGATATGACGTCTGATTCGGAGTCGTCCGCGTCGCGCCGGACCGAGCAGATTGTGGAGGGGGTGGGCGTCGCGCCGGGCATTGCCATTGGGATCGTGCACCGCCACGAGACTGGTACGCCCGAGGTGGCCCGCACCCACATCGATGAAGATGCCATTGAAGACGAACTCGCCTTGTTCAGCGAGGCCCTCGACCGGGCCGAGCAGGAAATCGAACAGGTCCGGTCCATGGCGCGCCGGCGGCTGGGAACGGAAGAGGACGCCATCTTTGAGGCGCAGGAGATGATGCTTCAGGATGAAGAGGTGCTCGGTGCCGTGCGGGAACGCATCCGGGACGAGCAACAGTCGGCACACTATGCGGTGTCGGAGGTACTGCGCACGCACCGCCGCCGCCTCGAAACCAGCGACAACGACTACCTGCGGGAACGCGCCAACGACATCAAGGAGCTGGAGACCCGTCTCCTCCGGTCCCTGCAGCGCGGCAAGACGGCGGCCACCATCCAGCCCAACTCCATCGTGGTGTCCGACCGGCTGACCGCCGCCGACGCGATTCGATTCCACCGAAATGGAATGCTGGGCTGCATCACGGCCCGCGGCGGCGAAACCTCGCACGTGTCCATCATTGCGCGTGGATTGAACCTCCCCGCCGTCGTGGGGGCGGAAGGGGTGCTGGAGGCGGCGATCGATCATGCCCCCGCCATCCTGGACGGGCGCCGCGGTCGTCTCATCATTCATCCCGACGCCGAGACGCTCGATCGGTATCGGGAGCAACGGGCCCGGCGGCAGGCACGGATCGATGCCGAAGAGGAACGAAGCAGTACCGAAGCGACGACGCCGGACGGGCACCGCGTCGCCCTGCGGGCCAATGTCGACTTTGGCGAGACCCTGGACACCCTCGATCGGTACGGGGCGGAGGGCATCGGCCTCATGCGCACCGAAGTGCTTTTTCTGAGCGGCCGGGAGGAGTCGCTGCACGAGGATACGCAGGCCTCCGTGTACCGGACCGCCGCGGAGGCCTCCGGCACGCACGGGGCGACGATTCGGCTGCTCGACCTCGGGGGCGACAAGATGATGCCCTTCGCCGATCCCGAAAACAATCCCTTTCTGGGATGGCGGGGCATCCGCGTCCTCCTGGACCGGGCCGATGAACTGCTTCGTCCTCAGATTCGCGCCCTTCTCCGAGCCAACCGACACGGCACGCTCCGCGTCCTGTTGCCGATGGTGACCCACCTCGACGAGCTGCATCGCGTTCGCTCCATGGTGGAGAAAGAGGCCCAGCAGTTGGCCGACGAGTCGGTCCCGCACGATCCCGACCTGGACCTCGGCGTACTGGTCGAGGTGCCCGCGGCCGCGCTACAGGCCCAGCAGTTTGCGGCGGAGGCCGACTTTCTATCAATTGGCACCAACGACCTCACCCAGTACGTGCTGGCCGTGGATCGGGGCAACGACCGCGTGGCGGACCGCTACGATGCGCTTCACCCCGCTGTCCTCGGCCTCATCAAGCGGACGGTCGATGCGGGCCGGGCGGCCGATACGCCGGTTACGCTCTGTGGGGAAATGGGGAGCGACGTACATGCCCTGCCGATCCTGTTGGGCCTGGGCCTGGAGGCGTTCAGCGTCTCGCCTCCCTACTTGCCGACGGTCCGGCATGTGGTGACGAATACCGCCGTGGAGGAGGCCCAGTCCTTGGCCGAGGACGCCCTCGCCGCTCCCGATGCGGGCACGGTGCGTCGCCGGGCGCGGGCCTGGTGCAACGACTACTACGACGCTGACCTTTTTGTCTCCGCCGAGGAACTACGTGCCCCGGACGACGCCGTATGAGCTCGGAGCAGTAGGTGCTCCGTTCGGATCGCTACCATTCATCAACCCTGTTTTTCGTTATGTCCGATTCTATCATGGATCGCCTTTCGGAGGATCTCAAAGACGCGATGCGCAACAAAGACAAGGTGCGCCTGCGCACGCTTCGGTCGCTTCGGTCGGCGTTTCAGAACAAAGAAATCGATGGCCGCGACGGCGGCACCGAGGCCGAACTGAGCGAGCAAGAGCAACTGGCCGTCGTGCGCAAGGAGGCCAAGCAGCGCAAGGAGGCCATCGAACAGTACGAGGACGCAGGACGCGACGATCTCGTGCAAAAGGAGCAGGACGAGCTAGAGGTGCTCGACGAGTACATGCCCGATAAGCTCTCCGACCAGGAGCTGGAAGAGACGCTCCAAGGGATTATCGACGAGGTCGGCGCCGAGTCGATGGCGGACATGGGCGCGGTAATGGGGCCCGCCATGGAGCGGCTCCGGGGACGCGTCGACGGCAGCCGCGTGCAGGACATGGTGCAAACGCTGCTCGGGAACTGACCGGCGCGCTCCCCGCTTGAGGGAGAAAAAGAGCGGGGGTTTGTGGGCGAGAGGAAAATGGATTTTCCTGCGTCCTCGTTGTAGACATCCTCGACACGGAAAGCACTTCGTGCTCGATACGGCTGTTTTATGATAACGTGTGTTATCATGAATCAAAGTGGGGGTTTGGCCGACTTCAATCCGATCTCCTCGACTTGTGATTGCAAGGAGGTGAACGCGAAAATTCGATCGTGTCGTTCGGTCCGGCGTCAGCGTACATGGGTCGAAGGGGGGCGGCTGGGCGGAGACGGTTCCCCTGCGCGGCGAAACGTGCGCCGGCAAACGATACAAAGAGGGGAGCGCAAGGCGGTCCGAAAGCGGACGCCGAACCTTCCGTGAGCGTATTGTTACATCATATCGAGGGAAGTCCCGTCTCCCATTCGTCCGACGCGTTGTCCGTCTCGCTATGAATCTTGCGGCACTCGACTGGTTCATCCTCGTGATCCTCACGGGCGGCCTGATTCGCGGCTTCGTGGTGGGCGCGGTCCGGCAGGTGGCCAGCATCGCAGGCCTGATCGTTGCGTTCTTCCTCTCGGTGCAGTTGATGCATCCGATCGGCGCATTGATTGTGTCGAGTCTCGGCCTGTCGGAGGCGGTTGGTCCCATTGCCGGATTCGTTGTGATCTTCGTGGGGGTGCAGCTTCTGTTTCTGGCCGTCTCCCGACTCCTGGAGCAGGTGATCGACACCCTGTCGCTTTCGCTGGTGAATCGGGCGGCGGGGGGCGCGCTCGGGGGATTCAAGGCCGCTCTTCTCCTAAGTGTGCTGTTCCTCGTGCTCGGCGGCATGGAGGTGCCGAGTCGGGAGGCACGGGAGCAGTCGGTGTTGTACGCCCCAGTGGCCGTCGCCCTCCCCAAGACCCTGGATGCCGCGTCGCCGTATCTGCCGGCCGCCGAAAAAGCCTCCGAGACCTTCGGCGAGTCCGCTCAGCTCCACAAACTGGTTCCCTCGTCCCAGCAATCCGGCGACGAGGCCCCGCAATCGCTTGAGTAGCTCCCGTGTCCGTTCCGGGGCGATTGCATGTTGGAAGATGTCCGGAGGCGGAAGAGGCGATGTTGCCGCTGCATTCTCCGTCTGCTCGGAATGAGTGGAAGCATGGAGGCATGGAAGCCATAACGCTGTTCGACAGCTCCCTGTTTGCTGCAGAGAGCAAGATGCGATTGCCTGGTGTCGGTCGTGAACGTTTGTTTTCAAAAGGGGGAACTTTTTTGTTTTCAAAAGATGGCGTGAACCCATACCATAAGGAGTGCGGATCAAAGGATCCGCCGGATTTTTTCTTTGCCACACCGCATCGAAACTGCCGCTCTCATGGCTGTCGTTGGTAGTACCATCATGCTCGATTTTCACCTGACCGAAGACGGGGACGTTGAGACCGTTCGGGGAGCCGTTCGTAAGAATAATCGGGTGGATCCCGATTTTGCGGGACGGGTGCGTCAAAGCGTAGAGCAGAACGCGTCGGAGGCGCTGGACGGACACGATCTGGGAGACTATGATCTCAATGCCGGCGTGGAACTCGTCACGGATCGCGTGCCCGGTGCGCCTCGGGAGCGGATCAAGATTTCTCTGGACTTTGAGGGGGAGAACGACGTGGTGGCGGCGATCGACGACGCCGTCGGGGCGCCCGACCGCGCTCGGATTGCGGATGATCTGGAGGAGACTGCCCTGGACTATCTGCGAGAAAATGGGCTGGCGAAGGTCGTGGAGGTCACGGTGAGCGTGACCCCGATCCAGTTCCGGTAGAAGGGGGGGCAGGGCAGACTGATCCCACCGCGTCCGGTGGGGGGCTTCCCAGTGCCGGACGGGCCTGGATGTCCCCGCTCCCGGAGGGCGTACCCACCGAATCCAGTGAACGGATTCGGGCACGTAAGTGCGTAGGTATGAAAGTATCTACGTTCCATCCACGTACTGTAGCATCCCCCGTCAATCCATACACGGAACGGGTTGCCAACGTGTACCGACGGCGACACGTGATGCGTGACTCTTGCGCCCACCGATCCATGAGTACGGACTGCCAATTCGGCTGCCCGCACGCATTGCGCAGTACGGCTCCCATCGGTAGGGGCTGTGTACCGGGATCGTGGTATGCAGAATGGACTGTGATACTGCACTACATTCAACCCACGTACTTACATACAAACGTACGCACCTACCGTACACGAATGAAGCTGCCTAACTAGTTGGGCGGCCTTGCGAACAAGGTGTCTTGCGAGTAAGGGTACGGAGTTGGTATTGCGTCCCGCGTATGTCTCGGCTGTTCGTTACGCGCTGTCCGGCATGGTTCCCGTTCGGCTTGAGCTCCAGAACTTTCTCAGCTACGGCACGGAGGCGCCGCCGCTCAACTTTGAACACTTCGACGTGGCGTGCCTCTCCGGGGGCAACGGCGAAGGCAAGTCGGCGCTCCTGGACGCAATGACCTGGGCGCTCTGGGGAGAGGCCCGAAAGTCCAGCGGCAAGCGCAAGCCCGACGACGAGTTGATCCGGATTGGGAGTCGGCACATGGAGGTGACGTTTACCTTCGACCTGGAGGCGAGCCGCTACCGGGTCACCCGTTCGTTTTCGCGCTCCGAGACGGGCAAGACCACGTCCTCGGCCCTGGAGTTTCAGCTCCACGATCCGGAGACCGACGCCTATCGGCCGCTCACCGGCTCGACCCAGCGCGAGACGCAGGCTCGGATCGAGGACACGCTGGGGCTCGGGTACGACACGTTTATCAACTCGGCATTTTTGCTGCAGGGCCGGTCCGACGAGTTTACGAATAAGAGCCCAAGCCAGCGCAAGGAAATCCTCGTCAGCATTCTCAACCTGAGCCGGTATGAGGCGATGGAAGACGAGGCACGGGACCGGTGGCGAGAGGCGAAGCATCGGCAGCAGCAGGTGGAGGGGGAGGTGGAGCGCCTCCAGGAGGCATTGTCGGACGTGGACGAGTGGAAAGAAGAGCGGGCAGCCGTGCAGGAGACGCTCGATGAGGCGACGACTGCGCTTCAGGCGCTTCGGGAGCAGGAGAAGGAGCTGAGGCAGGAGCGCGCCGATCTGGAGGCGAAGGCCCGAGAAGCGGAGGCCGTCGAATCCACCCTCGACGAGTTGTCTGATCGGATTGAAGAGCAGAAAGAAGAGCGGGCGGTCCTCGCCGAGCAGATCGAGGAGGCGGACGCTGTGATCGCGGATAGCGAGGACATTCAGGCCGCTCACGATCGGTACCAGTCGCTCCGGGAGGAGCGGGCGGTCCTTGAGGAGGCCCGCGACCGCCACCGAGAGCTGACGGAGAAACGGGACGAGGCGGCGGACACGCTGCGAGAGCGGCGGAATGAACTGGAGCGGCGCCTGGATCGGCTTTCCGTGGAGCGGGACACCCTGACGGAGAAGCGGGACGAGTGTATAGCGGCCCTTGAGGAGCGTCCGACGGTACGGGCCAAGCTGCGGGCGGCGCAGGCGGCCCGGCAGCGACGGGCGGAGTGGGAGGCCGTACGGATTCGTCGAGAGCGATTGACGGAGCGCGAGGCCGAGGCGCAGCGGGCGCTGCTCGGGGTCCGACAGCAACTGCAGGGCGAGTTGGACACGCTGGAATCGCGAATCGAGGAGGAACGCGAGTCGCTGGAGGCGCTGCAGGAGCTGGAGGCGCGCATCGAGTCTCTAGAAGAGACGAAGGCCGAGCGTGATCGCCTTGCCGAGCAGTTGGAGGCGGTGGAGAAACAGGGGAAAACGATTGCGGAGCAAATCCAGGAGTGCAGCGGGCAGCTGGAGGCGCGTCGGGAGGAGCGGGAGCGCGCCCAGAGCGAGTTGCGGCGATTCCGGGAGGCGGACGGGGCGACCTGTCCCACCTGCGGAACGGAGCTCACCGCGGCGCACCGCGAGGAGGTGGAGGCGACGCTTCAGTCCAGTATTGAAGACCTTGATGAGGAAATCGCCGCGATGGACGAGCGTTTGGAGACGCTCACGGCGCGACGGGCGGAATTGCGGGAGCGATATACGGAGCTTCGGGACGAGGTGGAGGCCCGGGAGGGGGTCGAAGAGGCCCTTGCGACAGCCCGCGAGCAGAAGCGCACCCTGGCCGAACGGGCAGAGGCCCTCGAAGAGCATACGGACACCGCCGCCACCCTCCGTCGGCGACTGGAGCAGGACGCGTACGGCGCGGAGCACCGGCGCCGCCGGCAGTGGTGTGCGCAGCGGCGGGCGGCGCTGGCCTTCGACGCGGATCGATTCGAGGCCCTGAAAACCGACGCGGCACAGTTTGATCGATACGCGGACCGGCTCGCTCGATTGGACGAACAGGCAGAGCGCCGCGAGGAGCTGGAGCGAACCCTGGAGGAGCACGACGAGGAAATGGCGTCGATCCGGGAGACGCTCAACGACGACGAGGCGTTTGCGGCGCTCCGCGACCGGATCGAGGCGCTTGAGGAGAAAATCGAGGTCCTCGACTTCGACCCGGAACGCTTCCGGGAGGTTCGAGAGGCCCTTGCGGAGCTGTCCGAGGTGCCGGAGCAGATGAGCGAGCTGCGGGAGGCCCAGAACAAGCGCGACGACTGGGCGCGCCGGGTGGAGCGGATCGATGAGCGGGTGGCGGCCCTTCGCGAAGAGCAGGAGGAGAAGACCGAGCATTTGGCAGAACTTCGAGAGAAGTTGTCGACGACGGACGCCCTCGACGATCGGATTGCGGAGGTGGAAACGGAGATCGAGGCGGCCGAGTCTGATGCCAACGAGGCCCGGCAGCGCCTCGGCATGCTGGACGAGCGCCTCGAACAGGCGGAGCGCGATCAAAACGCCCTGGACGAGGCGCGCGAGCAACTCGCGGACTGCAAGAAGGACCGACGTCTCTACAAGCACCTTCGCGGCGCCTTCGGCAAGCACGGCATTCCGTCCCTCATCATCGAGGAGACGCTTCCCGAAATCGAAGAGCGTGCCAATACCATTCTCGGGCGCCTCACCGACGGCCGCATGCACGTCCGACTGGAAACCCTGAAGGAGAAAAAGAGTGGCGGGACGAAAGAGACCCTCGACATTATTATTACCGACGAGCAGGGCGTGCCGCGTCCCTACGAAACCTTTTCCGGGGGCGAGAGCTTTCGGGTCAACTTTGCGCTTCGCGTGGCCCTCGCTCAATTGCTGGCAGAGCGCAGCGGCGTGCGGGTGCGCACCCTCGTCATCGACGAGGGCTTCGGCACGCAGGACGAGGACGGCATTGAGCGCCTCGTGGAAGCCATTCAGGTCATCCGCGAGGATTTTGCAAAGATCCTCGTTATTACGCATCTTCCACGTCTCAAGGATGCGTTTCCCGTGCGCATTGAGGTGGAGAAAGATCCGGTGATTGGGTCGACCTTCGATCTCGTGGGCGTATAGCCCGTACATTTCTTCTCTGCATCCCCCGATTTCTGTTCTGCACCGACGCCGACAGTCTCATGTCCGAGATGGAAAAGCTCTACTATTCGATTGGGGAGGTCAGCGAGATGGTGGACCAGGAGCCTCACGTCCTCCGATACTGGGAACAGGAGTTCGACGTGCTGAGCCCCCGAAAAAATCGGGCCGGGCGTCGGATCTACACCGACTACGACGTGGAGGTTGTAGAGCGCATTCGGTATCTGCTGAAGGATGAAAAGTACACGATCGAGGGCGCCCGACAGGCCATTGAGCGGGACGACGACCGACGGAAGATGGAGGAAGATCTGCGAAAGCTGCGCTCTTTTCTCGTGGAGCTTCGCGGACAGCTCAAGGAGGCGAAGGCATCAACGGAGGAGGCCGACGAGGCGTCTTGATTCCCCACCTCCACACCATCCCCGAGTTCTTTAGCCGGCTTCGGGATCATATCGAATCCGGTTGAAGGATTCGGGTTTGGAAGTACGTAAGTGTGAAGGTATGTACG
>CAYOWD010000117.1:0-12549 GCA_964407535.1 uncultured Salinivenus sp.
TCCTGCTCCCCGGTCGTCCCCCAACAATATTCTGTGCGTCCGGATCTGTTGAGCCCCGCTTTCATTCGGACGTATGGTGTTTGCATTCATTCACAGTCCGCTTCGTTATATGACCTCGCTACCGCGTCTGTCGGCTCTCTTTGCCGTCCTTCTTCTATTCGGGCTTTCCGTTTCGTCCGCCCATGCCCAGCGCACCTCCGGTGCCTTTGGCATCGGGTGCCAGGTGGGGGAGCCGTCCGGCATTACGTTCAAAGTCTACAATGCCGGTGCTCCCTCCTACGACCTCCTGGCGGCCTGGAGCGGCGTGAACGATTTCTTCTTCGTGAACGGGCACGTGCTCTTCGAGAACCGCATCTCCGCCTCCAACGTCGACCAGCCCCTGGAGTGGTTTATCGGACCGGGCGCCTTCGTTGGTGCCTTCAGCGGAAACGGAAACGATGACGACGGCGCGATCTTCGGCATCAGCGGCACCGCCGGGCTCCAGATCCTGCTTGCCAACCACTTCGAACTCTACATCCAGGCCACGCCCCGCTTCGCCGTGATTCCGGAAACCGAAGGCGACCTCGGCGGCGGCCTGGGCCTGCGGTACTACTTCTAATACCGGTCCCGAATCGGGGAGGGCGTTGGGCTTCCCGAAGAGGCGATCTCGTTCTCCCTTCTCACGCTCACCGGGTCGCGGGGGAGAGGAGAGAGCGGAGCCAGGTCCGTACGGCATTTCGGCACGATCGGGGGGACGTGTTACCGATCGGGCTGCCAGGAAAATAGGGCCAGACGAGGGTTCGGGGAGCGAACGGCTACGGCGAATCGGTAGCCGTCGTCGGTGCGCCGAACGTCGAGATCGACCGGGTAAAATTCACTGTTGCCGCCCTCGTGGCGCTCCACGAGGCGGCGCTGCAGTCGGCCGTTGCGATCATAGGCGTCGATCTGCACCCAGCCGGGGCGCAGGTTGAGCACGAAGAGCGTGTCGCCCACCGCCGCCGCGGCGGGGGTAAGCAGCGGCGGCTTGTCCACATCGCCCGTCACGTACGAGTAACTGCGGGCCAGCATCGGCGAGTCGAAGCCGACGAGCGACAGGCTATCCCCGGACGCGCCATCGGCAAAGCGGAACGGCAGCCGGTGCACGACCGGGCGGTAGCCGGACAGGCTGACCAGCGAGTCGCCCCAGGACCGGAGAAAGCCCGCCCGTCGCCAGTGTGGCCCGCCCAGGTCGGCCCGTGCGGCCACCCGGCCGGTGTCCGTGAGCCGCTCAACGTGGGCCCCGGCGGCCTCCTCCACCGTCTTGGCGTAGAGGGCGGTGTCGGTGGCCAGCATGTAGACGAGGGCCTCGCGCGACGGGCGATCGTAGGACACGGCGCGGTCGGCGAGGCGACGCCCATCCGTCACGAACTCGATGCGATCGGCCCCGGCGTTGAAGACGACCAGCGTGTCGCCCCGCCGCCCAATGAGGTACGGCACGTCGAACGCCGCGTCGGCAATCTCTTTGCGAAACGTGCCGTCGGGACCAAACCGAAACAGGCTGTTGCGCTTCGCATCGCTCACAACCAACTCCCCGCCCCCCACAAACCGCACCGTCCGCGGATACGCGAGCGGATGCTCCGCCGTCCCCGTTCCAGTGCCCGCGGCCCGAAGCGTATCGGTCGGCACGTCGACGGCTACCCGGCGGGAGAGGGAATCGGACGGAAACACCGTCTTGCTGGGCTCCCGCTGACAGCTGTACGGAAGGCATCCCGTAAAGAACATCAATCCGACTCCCAGGAGCACAACAACTCGTCGGGTCGCCCGTCCCCAGTTCGCATTGGCACGTGTGCGCATACTGACCTCAACCACAAAGCGTGAAATTCGAAATCGAAGTACGGGCGATTCGTATTTTATTCCCAACCGAAATCAGCAGCTTCCACTCAACGTTACGTTTTAACGTTGGTCCGTTTCGGGAGAAGTCGTCCCATTTGTCAGAAGCAGACTTCTGAGACATTCCGACGTCTCCAATTGGAATCCGTATAACCTTCCAACCTTCAATCTTTTAACGTTCCCCCAGTAGACGATCCTCCAGTTTGACAAAAGTAGACGCCTGCGAAATTCCGACATCACCGATGGGAATCCGTACTATTCCTCCCGCCCAATCGTCAGGCTCAGCTCAACCCGCTCCCCTTCACGCAGGACCGTTAGGCGCACCGTGTCGCCGGGCCGAAAATCATAGAACCGCGTCACGTAGTCGAGCCGCGTCTTGACGGGTCGGCCTTCTACCTCCACGATCACATCGTAGAGCTGGATGTCCGCCTCGTCGGCCGGGGATCCAAGATCGAAGTCATGCACCATGACGCCCTCGTTGCGGGGCAGATTGAGGGTCCTGACGATCCCGGGGTTGACGGACACGGTCGACAGGCCCGTATAGAAGGCACGATCAATCTCGCCCCGTTCTTTCAGTTCCGACACGATAACGGCGGCACGCTCAGCGGGCACCGCAAATCCGAGCCCGATGGAGCCGCCGGTTTCGCTGAAAATGGCCGTGTTGACGCCGATCACGCGTCCCTCGGCGTTGACCAGCGGCCCGCCGGAGTTCCCCTGGCTGATGGCCGCATCCGTCTGAATCATGTTGCGGTAAATGCGTCCCTCCGACTCGGCCTGCAGGTCCCGCCCGGTGGCGCTCACTACGCCGACGGAAACGGAGGGAGCGCTGTCCTCAAACAGGCCGAATGGATTGCCGAGCGCAATGACCCACTCTCCGACGAGGGGATCGGAGTTCGTGTCAAACGTCAGATGCGAAAGCGGGTCCTCGGCCTCCACCTTGAGAACAGCGAGGTCGGTGTACGGATCGGCGCCTACGCGCTTCGCCTCCATCGACCGACCGTCCGGAAACGAGACGGTAATGTTCTCCACATCCCCAATCACGTGTTCGTTGGTGACGATATACCCGTCCGACGACACCACAAAGCCGGAGCCCGTACTTTTCACCTGCTCCTCGCGGTACGGCGACTGGCCCAGATAGTGATGAATGTAGTCGTCGCTGTATCCCTCAAATCGGGGATCGCGCGCCTGCACCGTCGCTTCTGCACTGACGGTTACGACAGCCGGCGACACCGCCTCCACGGCTTCCGTAATCACGGTCCGCCGCGACTCTGCAATCTTCGACGGCTCCGCCTGTGCATGCACCGAAGCGGGGACAAGTCCCCCTATGCCCACACAGAAAAGAACCCAAAACGCGACGTGAACCCGAGTAGCACGCATCACGGAAGTAGGGACTTCAATACGAGGAAAATCTCGGACTTCAACGAGTGCACCCGTGATCGTTCCCCCGGCCTTGTTCGGCTCATCACAATCACACATCCCTCCAACTGCCCCTCCCCGAACCGCCGCCCCCGTCGAAATTTGCCACACAGCCGCCTTGTGTAACCCACAACACTGTTGTGCACCCAATTGTCCCCCTGAATCGCATGCGCCGATGCAGGCGTACGGGTACCGGGCGTAACGGGACCGTTCCCGTCCCCCCACTCGTACCGCATTCCCGGAGAAGCTGCCGCCGGGCTCTGGACGTTCTGTTTTCCGTCGACGACGCAGCACCATGGCTTCTCGTTGGTCGCCCTCATGGCCGAGCCGGCTGGAGTGGGGCAGCATTCTCGCGTTTTGGAGCGTCTTTGCGCTGCTCTCGATCGGTCAGGATGCGTTCGGCGACCAGGCCGCCCGATTTCGCTGGAGTGCAGCGGCCGGGGAGCTTGTTGAGTACGGCACCTGGGTGGTCTTCACTCCTCTCATCTTTCGGCTCGCCGCGGCCCTACCCGTTGTTGAAGTGGCCTCCCACAGCCGGGCAACGGCCCTCCGCAACGTCGTTCTCCACGTCCTTACCGGCCTCGGGACGGCCATCCTCATTGACCTTAGTGAGGAAACGGTGGAACTCGCGACGAACGCGCCGTCTGCCTCTACGGCCTCGGTCGCCCAACAAATTCGGCGACTCTGGTTCGTGGACGAGCTCATTTTCTACGTGGTCGTGCTCATGGCCGGCTTCGCCCGCCTCTACTACCTTCAGAAGCAGCGGCAGCAGGCGGAGGCCGAACGCCTGGAAGCGCGCGCCGAGGCGCTGGAAGCCCAGCTCACGGAGGCGCGCCTGGAGGCGCTGCGCAGGCAACTCAATCCGCATTTTTTGTTTAATACCCTGCATGCCGTGAGTACGCTCGTCGACCGCGACCCGGAGGGCATGCGGCGCATGATTGCCCGGCTGAGCGAACTGCTGCGCCATGTGCTCGACGACGAGGCGCCCCAGGAGGTCTCGCTGGCCCGGGAACTGGACGTGCTCGATGATTATCTCGACATTCAGTGCATTCGATTCCAGGGCGCTCTCGACACGGTCCTCGACGTGCCGTCCGCCCTCCACGACGCGCAGGTCCCCAACTTGATTCTCCAACCCATTGTGGAAAACGCCATCAAGCACGGCGCCAGCCAGGTACGCGGCGTCGGGCGCATTGAAGTGCATGCCCATCGTACCGACAACCGGCTCGTGCTTTCGATCCACGACAACGGCCCGGGGCTGTCCCCGGATCAGGACGAAGGTATCGGCCTCCGCAACGTGCGGGCCCGCCTGCAGGAGCTGTACGGCGACGCCCACGCGCTTCGTCTCGATTCTGCGTCCGGGGACGGGACGCGTGTGACGCTTGCGCTCCCCTACCACACGGCCACGTCCCTCTATACCTCCGGTGACGACGCCCCCCGGTCTGTCCCCGACGCTCCCGCGCCCAAGTAACGCTCGTAGTATCCTCGGCCCTGCCATGTCTCCTGTCGATGCTCCGATTCGCGCCCTCATCGTTGATGACGAGCCGCTGGCCCGCGAGCGGCTGCATGACCTGCTGGCCGACCGTCCGGACGTGACGACCGTCGGCACGGCGGACGACGGGCCGGAGGCGGTGGAGATGATCCAGACGCAATCGCCCGACCTCGTCTTCCTCGACGTACAGATGCCCGGCCTCAACGGCATCGACGTGATTGAGGAGGTCGGGCGCGACGCCATGCCGGTCACGGTGTTCGTGACGGCGTACGACCAGTACGCCATCAATGCCTTCGACCTCGCCGCCGTCGACTACCTGCTGAAGCCGTTCGACGACGAGCGATTCGAGCGGGCATTGTCGCAGGCCCGCACGCGCATCGCCGACCGGGCGGCCGATGCCATCTCGGACCAGCTCCTGCATCTCCTCCGCGAGAAGGACCCGTCGCTGCTCGACGCCGAGACGTCGGACGACCCGTACCTGGAGCGCGTCGCCGTGCAGGGCCGCGGCAAGACCCGCATCGTGTCGGTCGACGACATCACACACATCACCGCCGACGGCTCGTACGCGGAGCTCCACACCACCGACGACACGTACGTCATCCGCGAGCGCATGAAGACCCTTGCGGCCCGCCTCGATCCCTCCGCCTTCGCCCGCGTGCATCGCTCGGCCATCGTCCGGCTCGACGAGATTGAACTCGTCCTGCGCGGCGGCGGGGGCGACTACGCCGTGCGCCTCCAGAACGGCACCACCGTCAGCGTCAGCCGCGGCCGGATCGACGAGCTGCAGGACCGCCTTGGCGTGGCCGTCGTGCCGCGGGACGATTCGGCGTAATACCAAATCCGCTTATAAAATTTGGGATTGCGGGCGTGCCGGTATGGGGGCAAGTATATGGGCATCAATCACATACCCACACACTCCCAAACTCACATACCCCAACGGATCTGCCGTACGAGTACGGCTGCGGAGTTGGTATGAGCAAACCAATCGGATCCGCCCCGCTTTCTGCTCCCCACCGAGCTTGCGGTCGTATTCGGGAGTCGGGGACTTGCGCTTCACGTAGCCGGCAAGACCGCGCTCACAGAAGCATTGGTGAATCTCTGCGACTGTACCGGAGGCCACTTCCAGCGCTTCGACCGTGCGATCGTCGGCCCAAGCTGGACCTTCCGGCCCCCCCGTCCGAAGCGTTCGAGCAGATCGGCCCGCTGCTCTTCGGTCAGCGCACCCCGATGTTGCTTGTTGAGCATGGCACTTGAGGACAATCGCTCAAGAAAGCAGCCCCCAACAATCCACCAGCCAGACCCCACAGATGCACGCCTGACAGTGCACGGTACGACTGGCAATTACGAGGTGAAAATGCCTCCTTCGTCCAAAAGCGAACGTGCAATCGACACTGCCGTGAAGGCACAAACGCTCATCGACCCGAACGGATCGTCGGCACAACAAGTCGTCCCCTCCTCACCAGGAAACGCAGCTCTCGTCAACCGGCATCGGAGAACCCGATCGGTTTTCCTATTCTCCCTCCTGCTGGTCGGCAATGGTCTCCGCGAGCTGGTCTAGCTTCTCGGAAAGCGCGTCCACCTGGTCGCGGAGTTCGTCGACATCGTTGCGATGCGGCACACCGATTTGGCGCAGCGCCTCGTTGACCTCATTCCGCACGCGCTTTTCGACGGCCTCGACCGCCCGTCCCCCTTCCTCGGTCAGGTTCCGGACCTGCTCGGCCGTCTTTTCCGTCTCTTCCCGCCGCTTCTCTTCCCAGGACTTGCCTTCCTCAACGAGCGCGTTGAACACCTGACTGCCGGCCTCTTCGGCCACCGACAGGGCCCCGAGTCCCGCCAGCCACATCTCACGGGCTCGTTGCGCCAAGCCGGAGGCCACTTGCATCGCGTCGGGCACATTCGATCCGGCCGACCGTGATCGGTTCGTGTTTTTCTCTTTGTCCGTCCGTTGTCCACGCGTGACGCTAATCTTGGGCTCGTCGTTGTCGCTCATGGCAGTATCGAATTGCGAGTGTTGAATTGCGGGTGGGGGGGCAACAAATGGCCAAGGCCTTCGAAGCCGGTTCGGCCGCACAAGCCGTCCGAGCCCGTGCGTGCTGATGCGTGCTGAAAAGCGGGGCGCGTTCTCCCGTACTGCAAACCGGATCAGTACGTTTTCTCCACGTGCGCAGAGACCTTGTTGAGGCTCCGGAATACGCCCATGTTGGACATGATCTTCATCATCGCACCCTCAATCTCATAATCCGGCGAGGCAAGCGCCTCGGTAGAGCCCATCTCGCCCTTGTCCATCTTCACCCACACGTCGTACGGGGCCGTTGCGCGCACCATGACCTCGTCCTTGTTGACCGGCTCGTCCCGCATCTGGTCGGAAGGCGCATCATCGATCCACAGGTCCACGTCCACGATCTGGCCGTCGTCGAACGTGTAGGTGGCCGAAATGTCTTCGTCATCCGGGGTGTCGAAACAGCGCAACTCGACGGTTTCGGAAAATGCGCCGGCAGTGTTCTGAAATTCCTCGTCGTTGTTCACAGACTCAACAAAGCGCTCGACGAATTCGGGCGTCCAGTAGCGAGGGGCATTGTCACTCACGGCAAGAGAGAGATCGTGTGCAGAAGAAAGGCGCGCCACAGTTCTCCCCACAGGCCCTTCAGGGGCCCGTGAACGGGGGCTTCCTGAAACATTGGCCTCGGAAACGACAGGGAGCGCACGTTGCGATTGTGCCTTGGCCGTTTCGCGGTGCTCGGGTGGAAATCAATAACTGCAGACGGAAAGAAGGTCCCCTGGGGAGACTCTTCCCGAGTTGGCGCACCTGCAGGGCGTAAGTCTCAATTCTGGTCGGAGAATATATGCGACATTCGACATATCGTTCACTCACGCCCCGACGACGCGATCCATTACGTCTAGTCCTCGAAATCGAACAAGGAGCGCGGCTTCTCCTGCTCTAGCACGGCTACGAATTGATGGGACGCCTGACCGCGCGTGTGCTCCGCTTCCTCATCGGAGGAGCATAGCGAAAGATGAGCGAGGTCCCACCCCTGCTTGATGGATTGATTCAGCGTGTTGAGCGACTCTCCAAATCCGGAGCGGGGATCCAAAATGAGCGTTTTCCGGCTGGGGTCCGTGTCGTTAGTTTGATCGATTGTCTCGTCTGTCCACGAAGGGGACTCGTGGTCGGCGGACGACGCCACCTCGTCCGAGGTGGTCGTCTCATCGTCGAGAAGCGGGTCTTCGTCGGGGTCGTCGAAGATACTATCAAAGAAATTACTGCTGGTCATGGCGATTCAGCGGCACCGGTCCAAAAGAGCGTACGGAAAGAGAAGGAAGGAGCGTCGACGGTGAAGAGGCGCTACGCGCGTTCAGGTTGTTTTTCGTGGATGGTTTCGTACACCGACCCATATCGGTCGAGTCGTTCGATGACCTCGTCGACGAATGATTGATACTCGCGGGCCCCCTGCGAGTCAGGAGCATAGTCAAAAATGGATTGTCCAAGGGTCGGCGCCTTCTCCAATGCCGCATCCTCTCGGATTTCTGTGTCGAAGACCTTTCCCCCATAGTGTTCGCGAACCTCGTTGATGATGGCCTTCGTTTCCCGGTCTTCGCGTTGCACCATGGTGAGGAGCACCCCCAGCACAGGGGCGGCCTCCCCAATACTCCGGCGCACGTTTCTGACCACCTCCCCTAGGCTGACCACGCCCTCCAGGGAGAGATAGGACGGGGAGACGGGAATGATGAAGGCATCGGCCGCCACGAGCGCGTTGATGGTTAGAAGCGAGGTGGAAGGCGCACAGTCAATCAGAATGGTGTCGTACTGGTCCTCCACCTCCGACAGGCCCTGCGCAAGCCGCTTCTCTCGGCCCTTCGCGGAGGACAATTGAGGTTCAATGTCGGCCAACCGCAATGAGCCCGTAAGCACGTCCACATTTTCCACCTGCGTGGACCGTGCGATCTGCGAGGGCGGCTGTTCGCCAAAGAGAACCGATGCCGTGGACGGGGTGAGGTCTTCTCGGTCGATGCCGAGAGCAAAAGAGGCGGATCCCTGGCTATCAAGGTCAACCACGAGCACGCGATGGCCGGCCTGTCCGAGTCCGGCGGCGAGGTTGACGGTCGTGGTCGTCTTCCCCACTCCCCCTTTGTTGTTGATAATTGGAATCGTCTGAATCATGTCCAGTCTGCACAATGAAGAGAAAACATTCATGGGGATGCCCGAAGCACTCAGCATCTGTGCTCCAGGCCCCATGTGCAACGACGAGCTGAATACGACGGGACTCCCCGGCTTCAGGAGACACCCGCTCTGGATTTACTGATACGTGAATGGGTTTCTAAAGACAGCTCCGACCATTGGCATACCACGGTCTAGGAGATCTTGGATCTCCACGAACGAAAGAGAAAGTTTACCTACCTGTGCACGGATCAGTAGGAAGCCACGCTCGAAATGCAAACGCTCCCGAAGGAGATCGATGTCCCTTATGCCAAATCCAGCTTTTCGTCGATCTGATCAATCGAGCGTCGAGCCAGCCCGAGATTGCCCTTGCTCTGATCAATCGCCAGATAGATAAAGACGTCCTCGTGGTTCTCACACATTCGGATCAAGTGATACTGGCTCTCAAGGGTGATCAGGATGTCCTGAAGCTCCTCATTAAGTCCGAGATCGTGAATAATGTTTTTCTTAGACCGGACCACCTCGGTATTCCCGGCGCCGGCCAGCTCCATGTCAAGCGTGCCGCCACCGATGGTACCAAGGGTCATGCCGTTCTCGTAGTCCACAATGGCAGCTCCAACGGCCCCGGAGATGTCCATGAGGTCTTCGAGAGAGGCTTGAATGTCCTGTGTTTGTGAAGCCATGATATACGATGCAGATAGATGTGAAAGAGTGACAGAAAAGAGCCGGTCACCTTGAGCAGAATGACCCCAGAAGAAGGTCTCAGCCCATAGAAGTGCCGTTCATTCAGTGTCAACGCAGACTCTGTGTACAGAAGAGACGAAGGAGAACCACCCTGCATTACCAACCGACGGATCGCGCTAGGGAATCGGGAGTCCCACTTTCACTCTCCTGATTTGCACTCAGTCCCCGCCAGTGCCTGCAGAATGACGGCTGATATTACACTGACTTGTTATTCAGCCAGATTTTACCGCTGACCACATCGTAATTATACGTAGATGTCGGTGTTTTTTTCAAATTAAATCTCACGCCCCCTGTTACTTGGGTATTAATATTTTGTTAGGCTCTGTTTGGGAGATATGGGCTCGGGCATTCTGCAACGAATGTCAACTTCAGTACGGCTTCGTGGGAACCGGCTTTCTTCGCAGAACACGTTGTGCTGTATGTGAATGACATATGCACCTGCCTCTCACCGCTAGAAGTGGTTCTCATCGTCGCTCCGCGCTTGCTTTGGAACCTACCCAACCATTCAAAACGATCCAATCGATTGGCTGGATAGATACTCGACGGCGGTCGGTGTGACGAGGGGGCTTCTCTGGACAGAGAAACACACTTTCGGGGCTCTGCACGTCCACTATGGGCGGATCTCAGGCTGGGTCACAAAGCCGTCTGTACTCCCGTCATCCCAACTCCGCAAGCTCCGCTGCCGTGTGTGCGTATGTGGGTGAGTCCCAAGTGCTTGCACCTGTGCTGTTGCATCTGTATGCCCGAATTGATCGGCCGGATTTGGTATAAAGCGGTTCGTATTCGCCGTACGTTGTGCTTCCTGGAGACCTTGTAGATGGATTGCTCTAACGTTCGCCACGGTTTACTAGACGGGGGGAGCAAGCATCTGTAACCGCAGCGCGTGGGAGAATGTCGACTGAGCGGCACGCCCGCCGGGCAAGGAGCTGAGCTTGTGTCAATAAGAGCGTCGTCGGTCTATCGCTTTGCCCGGTCCGATGTGACCTGTTCAGAGCGTCTCCTTCCCTACCGACGGCGGAAGTATAGCGTGCGAAGAAGCCCAATTCCGATCTTGGGAAGTGGATTCAAGCTAAAAGGGGCACGCGTCACGAAACGGTGGGCAGACTGAAGACACTCCAGCCTGCCGTTCCTATGTCGAGTGTAGCGACAACGACGCGGCGCAGAGAGGGTAAACCCCGTCCGCATAATTTCCGCTGCCGCGTCCCCAGCAGACAAAAAACTGCCTGGCGGCTCTGTCTCCAGAGCCGCCAGGCAGATATTCCGGCGTAAGAAGATGGAAACCTATGCCAGCTCCAGCTTCTCGTCGACCTTGTCGATTGAGCGCCGAGCCAGTCCGAGGTTGCCGGAACTACGATCGATCGCCACGTACATAAAGACGTTTTCGTGGTTCTCACACATCCGGATCAGGTGATACTGGCTGTTGAGGGAGATCAGGATGTCTTCAATCTCCTCATCGATGCCAAGGTCGTGAATGATGTTTTTCTTGGACCGCACCACTTCCGTGTTTCCGGCCCCGGCCAGTTCCATATCAAGCTTCCCGCCCCCGATCGTACCGAGCGTCATTCCGTTTTCGTAATCGACAATAGCGGCCCCGACGGCCCCGGCAATGTCCATGAGTTCGTCGAGAGAGCCCTGGATATCCTTAGTTTCAGTAGCCATGGCGTGCTTATGAATTTGTGTAGGGAGGAGACCTCTAATGCGTTGTAATTCTGAGAGTGCAGAAATGCTGCCGAAATTGGAACGGGATCCTTTCGAACAAGGGCTTCTCTCTTTATCGACGTGGGACCTCTTCCGAATGGACACAGCTCGATGCAGCACCTCCCGCCATACTTCTCTGCTTTTTTCGCCCAGAGAGCACATTCGATCGCAAAATCGGCCATATCCCGCACAGAGACAGCGAGTGAGGACAAGTACGCCGGCATTGGGGACGATTTGACGCCGACCTCAATCTGCGTCAGGCATATGGCCTGCCTCACATCGCCCGCTGTTCTCACGCACAAAAACTAAATCTTTTTCTTTTCTCCACATTATACTAACTCCGCAAGCTTCGTTGGGGTATGAAAGTGTGTATGTTTGTAAGTAAGTACGTGGGACACACGTAGATACTTTCACACCTCCACACCTTCAAACCCGAATCCTTTAACCGGATTCGGTATTACGGCTTCCCACTTTTCTTTCACATTCCTACAACACTAAGTAAGTCTGTAGAATGTGGTACGAATTTACGCCTCCAGCCCCCCGACGCGTTAGACTTTCGATGCAGTTGGAAGAAAAGAGAGATGTGCTTGATCGAACTGGACCGCCAGGATATCCCCACGGTAATCGCATCGTGGAAGAATCGAGTGCGTTCCCGTCCGGTCATTCGCCGTAGAAGCGAGCCGACAGGCTACTCCCCCCTCTAAACGACGACCTGTTGCATTGCCCCAGTGCGATTTTCGGGAAAAGGCCCTCCCACATACGTCCCGCCTTCCAGTCTCAGTCGCATCCCCGGAAAGGGGCAGAGGAGCAACGCCCGTCGGGCCCCTTTTGGAACGTATAAGCGCCCCGCTTACGCCATGGAGGGAGAGGGCTGGGAAGATGCCTCCTCTGTGCTCGCCCCGGGCGTGGGCAGATCGTCCGGCACATCGGGCTTTTTGGTCTCGACGGCGTCCGGATCGGCGGTCTGCTCCGGCAGCTTCGCCGACGGTACCTGGATGTCGGGGGCATCGGGTTTGAAGTTGAGAATGGTTTCCAGCACGTCCTCCTCCGTCTCCTGCTGCATGAGTTGATGCCGCAGCGTGGAGGCATTGCGAAAGCCCTTGAAGTAGCTGCTGTAGTTTTTCCGCATTTCCAGCACGCCATTGCGCTCGCCCAGCCACTCGCACTTGAGCGACAGGTGCTCGGCCACCACCTGCAC
>CAYOWD010000118.1:0-12484 GCA_964407535.1 uncultured Salinivenus sp.
TTCCTGCTCAGCCGCGGCCTGTTGCTGTCGCTTGACCACGACGACTACTCGATCCTCCACACCCTCTCGGACGCCGTGCGCCGCATGAGCGAGGGCGAACTGCTCCAGATCGAAAAGGCGCGCCTGTTGGACATCGATGAGGACACCTACTTCCGCATCATCTCCGACAAAACCGCCTCCCTCCTCTCCGCCTGCACCAAAAGCGGCGCCGTCAGCGTCTCCGACGACGAGGAGCAAATCGAACAAATGGCTCAGTTCGGCGAGACACTCGGCCTCGCGTTTCAGATCCGGGACGACCTCTTCGACTTCAGCACGGAGGACTCCGGGAAGCCCATCGGCATCGACCTTCAGGAAAAGAAAATGACGCTCCCGCTCATCGTGGCCCTGCGGTCGGCCCAGAAGAGCGAGCGGAAACGGATCCTGAAGATTGTGGACCAGGACGAAAAGACGCGGGCCGACCTCGAAACCGTCGGCAACTTTGTCACGGACCACGGCGGCATCGCGTACGCCCGAGATCGGATGGAAACGCTGGCGGCCGAAGCCAAGTCGCATCTCGCGGGCCTCCCCCCGTCCGACGCCCGCGCTGCCCTCGTCGGCCTCACCGAATTCGCGATCCAGCGCAACCGCTAACCAGTGGCGAGGTGCGAATTTCGATTTTCGAGTGGCGAGTGTTTACTTTGGGTTTCCACATTCGTAAATCGTCACTCGCAATTCGCAACTGAACAATGCCTTCCGTCCACCTTCTCGGCACCGGCGCGGCGATTAGCGACGCCCACCGCACCACCACGATGCTCGCGGTCTCCGAAGACGAGCCCCCGCATCGAACGATCGTCATTGACTGCGGCGGCGACGTGCTCCAGCGCCTTCAGGCCTGCGACCGTCCCATCGACAGCGTCGACGGCCTCATCGTCACCCACGCCCACATGGACCACACCAGCGGCTTTCCGCTGCTCATGGAAAAGGTATGGCTGGACGGACGCGATCGCGCCCTGCCCGTCGTGGGCATTGAACCGGCCCTGGCGCAGGCCGACCGGCTCTGGGACGCCTACGAGCCGGTCCACAGCGGCTGGGACGGGATTCCGCCCATCGACTGGCATGAGGTGCCTCACCAAACCGACGCGTCGGTCTGGAGCGGGGATCCGTGGACCATCACCGCCACTCCGGTCAACCACGGCGACACGCCCAACGTGGGCCTCCGGATTGAACACAACCCGACGGGCCACGTGCTCGCCTACTCCTGCGACACCGCCCCGAGCGACAATGTGATCGACCTGGCGCGCGACGCGGATGTCCTGATCCACGAGGCCAACGGCGGGCCCGGTGATAATCATTCAACCGCAGTCGAGGCCGCACTCACCGCCGAAAAGGCCGACGTGGAGGACCTCCTGCTCGTTCACCTCCCCCCCGGCGACAAGAGCGAGGAGCTCAGCGACGCCCGCTCCATCTTTCCCAACACCGACCTCGGCGACGAACTCGGCACGTACGCCTTTTAGCCGCTCTTCTGCCCTCACTGCTCCCCAATGAATCAATGGGACAATGCCCCAAATGCCCAATGGTTAGACAAATGCCCAATGGCTACGGGAGCACGTACATCGCCACGGCAATGTAGTGACAGATGCTGCCCACGAGGACAAACACGTGCCAGATGGCGTGACTGTAGCGGAGGGAGTGCCACCCGTAGAAGACCACCCCGGCGGTGTACGCTAGCCCGCCCGCCGCAATGAGCATCAGCGCCCCGCCGGGAAGCGCCCGGCTCATGGGGTCGGCAAAGAGAATCCCGATCCAGCCCATGATGAGATACAGCGACGTGGCGGCCGGATGGAAACGGTGCTCCGAAAACAGCTTGAACAGCAGCCCCGCAATGGCAAAGCCCCACACAAGCGTTAGCACGGTCCACCCCCACCCGTCTCGCATGAGCACCACCGTGAACGGCGTGTAGGTACCCGCGATGAGCAGGAAAATGGCGACGTGATCGAGCACCCGAAGAACGTACTTCGTACGCGGGCTGCGTACGCTGTGGTAGAGCGTAGAGACGCTGTACAGAAACACGAGCGTGCCCCCGTACACGGCCGAAGCTGTCACGTCCCACCCACTGCCGGCCATCGCCGCCAGGACCACGAGCGCAATCCACCCCACTACACTCATAGCGAGTCCCACCCCGTGCGTCATCGCATTCGCCATCTCCTCGGCGTACGACTGTCGTTTGTGCGGCTCCTTCGTGATGTCCATAAGTGCACCCCCCAATTAATGAACGGATCGTGACCGGCAGTCACCGCGGTGTTCATATTGTAGTCATTAGTCCTCTCACTTCTGTTACCGAGACGTTTCGTCTGCACCTTCTTCTCGGGATTTATTTACGCTCGACGCGGAGTTCATCCCGCCTTGACGCCGACGCCAGTGCTTATACTCGTAGAGGTCTTGCTCCAGAAGGGCCAGGCATGCCGACACGACCGCTGCGTCGTCCAGCACCCCGAGGACGGGAATGGCATCCGGAATCGCGTCCATGGGATTGAGCACGTACAGGAGCGTAAAGGCGGCTGCACTGAGGGTCCAGACCGGCACGTTGCGATACTGGCCGCGACGGGCATCTCGTATGAGCCGGAGAAGCAATCGCCCGTCGTCGAAGAGCCGACGCAGCGGCCCGTTCTCCCGAAACCGGTCTTCAATGGCATCGGCCTTCTCGATCACCGTGTCGAGGTCATCCCCGGTCACTTCTTCTGCTCCCTCCTCTATATAGGAACCGTCCAGCTCTTCTAGAGACACCCCCTCCTCCGTCGACTGAATGCGCTGCTGGAGAAGACGCATTCGCTCGTCCAGGGACGGCCCACAATCGCTAAGCTGCCGGCGTAGCGAGTCGGGGTCGGGCAAAAAGTTGTGGAGCCGAGAAGACGATTCAGGCTCGTGGGCGTCGGACATGGGAACCGAGGACCGAATGAAAAGCAGTGACAAAGGGACAACAGCAACGCACGCCGTGCCGACAGGCTCCCGGCACCGTACGAGACGTTCCCCAACAACGTAGTGGAGCCTCAATCGTCAGCACACAAGGTGGCCCGCACATTCTCCAGCGTGATCCGTGAAGTCGTGATCCGTGACGCCGACTCGGGCCGTCTTCAGCACAAGGTGTCCACACGTCCGTTCGTTTCGGACAGATCGATCCCTGACGGCAACAGTGCCTCCTACTTTTCCAAATGCATTCCAACACACGATTGCCCTACTGCGGCGTCAACCGTCAATATTTAAGTAACCGAGGGGTAGTGAAGATTGCGAGATGGAAGGCGAGCTCACGCAATACGCACTACGCAATACGAACCGTTTGTTGACGGCAATGGAGAACGGTTCTTCTTGCTCTCGTCCGCACAAAGAATTAGCGTTGACACTGCACTCCCCATATCGGAGGACGGTTGCAAGCTGCAGTCGCCCCTCCCCCCGGCAATACGTATTTGCCGGATCGTTCCCCGGAACCGGACCCGTCACGTTTGAAGCACGCCCGGGTTGAAGGCCTCCAAGTTGGGATTGTGATCCACCACGTCCAGTCCCGTCGACAGCCAGGAGCGCGTGTCCACCGGATCGATAATAGCGTCCACCCACAAGCGGGCCGCTGCATAGTAGGGCGTCGTCTGCTCCTCATATCGATTCTGAATGCGATCCAAGAGCTCCTGCTCCTCCTCGTCCGACAGCTCCTCCCCCTGTTTCTCCAGCTGCCGCACCCGAATTTGTTTGAGCACCTTCGAGGCCTGCTGCCCGCCCATGACCGCAATCTTGGCCGTGGGCCACGCCAGCACCAGCCGCGGATCGTACGCCCGGCCGCACATGGCGTAGTTGCCGGCCCCGTACGAGTTGCCCACCACCACCGTCAATTTCGGGACGGTCGAGTTGGCCACGGCATTCACCATCTTGGCGCCGTCCTTGATGATGCCGCCGTGCTCAGCCCGCTTACCCACCATGAAGCCCGTTACGTCCTGGAAGAAGACGATCGGAACCTGCTTTTGGTTACAATTCATCACAAACCGGGCCGCCTTGTCCGCCGCGTCGGAGTAAATGACGCCGCCCACCTGGATTTCGCCTTTCGATGTTAGACTCGTCCGGTTCCGCACCACGGACCGCTGGTTCGCCACAATTCCCACATTCCACCCGTCGATGCGAGCATAGCCGGTGAAGATCGTCCGCCCGTAGCCCTGCTTGTATTCGGTCCACGACTCGGCATCAACGATGCGTGCCAAAATCTCCCGCATCTCGTACTGCTCACTACCCTTACTTGGATACAATCCGTAGAGATCATCCGCCGGATATGCAGGTGGCTCCGGCTCTTTGCGCACGTACCCGAACCGCTCGACGGGTCCCTGATGATCAACGAGCGACCGCACGGTGTCGAGCGCCTCCTCGTCGTCCTCGGCCTTGTAGTCGATGACGCCGGAAATCTCGGCGTGGGTGGTGGCCCCGCCCAGCTCTTCCGCCTCCACGTCTTCCCCGATCGCCGCCTTCACCAGATACGGCCCCGCCAAAAACACCGATCCGGTGCCCTCCACAATCACCGCCTCGTCACTCATAATCGGCAGATAGGCCCCGCCCGCCACACAACTCCCCATGATGGCGGCAATCTGCGGAATGCCCTTGCTGGAGAGCCGCGCGTTGTTGCGGAAGATGCGCCCGAAATCATCCTTGTCCGGAAAGATTTCGTCCTGCAACGGCAGATAGACCCCGGCCGAGTCCACGAGATAGATAATGGGAACGTGGTTCTCCAGGGCAATCTCCTGGGCCCGCAGGTTCTTCTTGGCCGTGATCGGAAACCAGGCCCCTGCCTTCACGGTGGCGTCGTTGGCCACCACCATGCAGGTGCGTCCGCTCACCGGGCCAAGGCCCATGACGGTCCCCCCCGCCGGGCACCCGCCCTCCTCCTCGTACATCTCATACCCGGCAAACAGCCCCAGCTCGTCGAACTGCGCCGGGTCGTCCACCAGATACTCGATGCGCTCCCGCGCCGTCCACTTGCCGCGCTCGTGCTCCCGATCGATCCGCTCCTGCCCCCCGCCCTTTCGCACCTCGTCGGCCCGTTCCTCCATCGTGTCGACCAGGGCCTCGTAGTGCGCCGCTCGTTCTTGAAAATCGGAATCGTCGGTAGGGGCCTCTGTGCCCATCGAATTGGAATCAGCCATAACGGACCTGCACTGTAACGGAGGATGTGAAGCGATCGCCGCCAGACGACCGTGCCTGTATAAAGACAAGGTAAGGAGGCCTCGTCTCAATCCAAAACCTCAAACGAGGTATCCTCCTGCGGCGGGTCGGGGCAGGCCTTTTCTTCGCCGTACGACCAGTGTCGAATGATCTGGACTTTGTTCTCCCCGTCGTGCTTCACCTCCTCGTACTCAACGAGTGCCGAGAAGGCATTGAGCAGCGTTCGCCGAAAGGCGGCCGAAAGCCGATCCTCGGGACACTCGTGATCGCCCTCCTCTCGCTGGGGCGTATTGCCGATGATCCCCTTCTCCGCCGACTGTAACTCAGCGGCCCCTCCCGAATACCAGGCCTGATAGATCTCTCCGTCTTTCCGATACCGGTATCGCAGAAAGGCCTCGAACTTATTGAAATGGATGTCCTGACGGATCTCCGCCCATCTATACAGCCTGTTCTCAACGGGATGGTCCGCAAGCGCGTACTGATAGCGCGACCGTGGCGGCCCCTTGCAGTGCACGGGGCTCGAACCGATGACGGGCTGATAGGGCGTCTCCGCATGGGCCGTCACAAACCGGATTGCCACGGAATCCTCCACCGATTCGTCCTGAAATCCAAGCTGCCGCAACACGGCACAGATAAATCGCACGACGGCCTGGCACTCTCCGCTGAATTCCTCCAGATCCGCGAGCGGCCACACCCCTCCCTGTTCCTGAAGGCGCCGGTCTCGTGTGCCCTCCGTTCGCTCTCTCACGTGTAAGAAACTCGGCCAGTCCACCTTCGCCCGATATTGTACGTTCTTGGGCTCCATTCCTCTACGCTTTTTGTCCGACGGCAAATGATCGAATTTCAGAACATGTCTCGGAAATTTTTTGAAGAGCTGACGGATGAAGTCCACGGCATCGGTGGGACCGATCGCCTCCGCTCTCTTTGTGGCTTCTTCCATTCGGGGAATCGTCCCTCCATCCTCATACTTTCTTGGATCTCCTTCTTCATACCGCTCTTTTTGGAGAGGCGCATTGAACGTAACCAGTATCGTATGCGGCCCTGACGTGCAAAGCGTTTTGGGCCTGCGCTCCCCGTCTCGCTCCGCCCAAAACGTCCACTCAACAGACCGTTCCAGCTTCGTCGGCCAGTTTGGCAACGGCGCCTGTCCCGTCACCGAGATACGTAGTTCGTCATTCGATGTGAGCGTATGGTCGTCGGACACAAATTCGAAGGCCGGATCGCCAACCCCCACCGGCGTCCCCATCAGTCGTCCGCGCAGGGCCCCGCCGGGGAGCTGTCCCACCTCCAACACCACGGTCAGCGCCACCGCTTCCCCGCGCTTGTACCCAATGACCGACGCGGGTCTCCCCTTTCTCCATACCCGTGACGTATCGAGGGGGACATCGCGACGTCCCCACTTCGCTCCCCAATTGGTCCCGCACTGTTTATATATGCGCCTGTATGCATTTTCGAACTCAATCCGATTGAGCTCGATTGGCACTATGGCCTTCACGCCATACCGATCCCCCGAAGAAACAGCTACGGTTGACTCCATTTCGTCGCATTCAATCTATCACAGCAACATCGAAACGCCGCGTCCAAGTGGAAGGGAATCCCCCGCCCGAATCCAAACTGGAGACGCCTCCGTGCATCCGGAAACCGACCCCCTTTCATTCGAACGGCCAGTACTCCATGACGCGTATCCCCTGCTTTGAGGGTTCGCAAAGCGCAACGCCCGCAAACGACGTGCGGAGAAGCTCTCGTTCAAAGGCCTGCGTAAGCGGTTTTTCCCCGGGCTGCTCTTTTTGGGGCGTCCCGACGAGCCCGACGCCGCCTCCGTACCAAGCCTGATAGAACTGCCCGTCTTTCTTGTACCGGTATCGCAAAAAGGCCTCGAAGCTATTCGGACGGACCTTCTCTTCGGCCTCCGGCCAGCTGTAAAACCGCTTCTGGGGAGGACAGTCCATAAGCGTATACAGGCCGTTTTCCGGGGTCCTGCACGCAACGGGTTCGTCGATAATAATGGGCTCCCAGGTGTTTTCCGCTGCCATTGCTGCCCCGTACCAGATTTCTACGGAGTCCGCGTCCGATTCGCCCCGGAACCCAAGCTGCCGGAGAACGGCGACAACAAATCGGACAATGGCCTGACATTCTCCCCCGTACCGCTCCAGCACCGCAAGCGGCCAGGGGCCGCTCTGCTCTTTGTATTCCCGGTCGATTTGCTCGGCCTCCGCTACGAGCACACCTTTCAACTCGGTCAGCTGCGCATCCAATGTTCTCACCAGCTCCTGCTTCTGCTCCCGATCACGCACCTGTTTCTTTGTCCGCGCCAGGTCCCAGGCACGTTTCTGCGTCTCTTCGACCTCCCGCTCCACCTCGCGGGCCCTCTTCTTTTTCTCCCTGAAACGCCGCCTCAGGTCCCAGGCGCGGTTCTTTCTTCCCTTCATGTCCCGCTCCACCGCACGAACACGGGCCTTTCCTTCCTTGATCTCTCGCTCCCGATCCCGAGCCCGGATCTTCTCCCCCTCCATCCTCGGCTCCAGCGCGCGAAACATTTCGGCTCGCTCTGCAAGAAACTCGCTCCGATCCTCCAAAGAATGAGGGGGCGAGAAGCTCGGCCAATAGACCTTTCGCAGGTACCGGCGCAACGCCTGATTCGTCTCCACCTCCCGTCGCTTCCGTTTCGGTAGATCGTGGATCCCCAAGACGTAGTCGTCGAACGGGTCGAACAGCTTCTTGATGAGCGTGACGGACGAGCAGCCCCCAATCCGATCCACCCGTCTCGTGGCCTCCCGCATCCGCGCAAGCGTCGCTCCCTCTTCGTACGTCCTCTTATTGGACTCCTCTCGTTCGGGGGGCTTCCCAAAGGTAACAAAAACGGTATGCGGCCCCGACTGTCCGAGATCGAGATTTTTGCTCTCCCGCCGGAACGTCCACTGAATTGTTTTCTCCAGTTTCGTCGGCCAATTCGGCAACGGGGCCTTCCCGACCACTTCCACCGATTCGCGCTCCCCCGTGAGCGCAAGCACACCAGACTCAAACCGGAACCGCCGACGGGAAATCCCCTTCGGACGCCCAACGATCCTTCCGCTCAACGCAGAAGGGACATCGCCTTTGCGCTCGATCGATAGATCCAGCCGGAGCCGCAGTACACAATTCCGACTGCAACTCACGGGCGCATTTTGCCCGTCCGGGGGGTCACCCCGTTGCCACTCCGGCTGGGAATATCGTTCCCCCGTGCATGTCCAGTCCACCCGGAACCGGTCCCGCATATCAGCCCCCTCCACGGTGTCATTGCATACCATACCCCCATGCGAATTCTCAAATGTAATGCTATCTATACGCACACGAACGGAAGAAGAATAAAACTCATTGACCCGTCCACTCCCGCCCGATACGGTGCTCTCCTTCGATGTAAATATTCCCATTGTACGTTTGGACGTTGCGCTGTAAAAATTCGTGGCCCCTTTCCGCCCCACAGATGTCCAATGTCTCCATCTGTACATGCCCGCCCGTCGCAAGACGCACTTCCGAATGCATGATCCCAAATCCGTCAACTGGATTCGGGATGACCAGCCGACCCGTCTTCTCTCCGCATCTCTCGTCCGCCTCCTCCAATCCACCAGTCCCGACCACCCCCGGTGGGCGTGTGAACGATGGGATCAACCGCATTCCCGCCCTCACCGATACGACCAGTAGTTTGTGACCTCAAATGCACCGTTCCCAATCCATCGACACTCGGCAAGCCCCGCAAAGACATCAAGGAGTCGCGTTTTAAACTCCTCGGACAGCGGCTCCGCCTGCGGGCCGTCAATGAGCCCCTCTCCCCCTCCGTACCAGGCCCGATACCACTGTCCGTGCTCCCGATACCGGTACATCAAAAATGCCTCATAGTTACTCCGCATCACCTCCGATTGGGCGTACCGGCCGCCCACCTCAAGGGGCTGATCGACGAGCGCATAGTCATAGTTCGGATCTCTCGATTTCGGTCCGCTACAGCCCCTTCCTCTATCCAATTGAATAACGGGCACTTTGGGCGCCTTCGCAGACACATACATGGTGTGGAGCTCCCCCTCGTTGTGGCCAACCTGCATGAGCACACCCCGGATAAACCGCACGATGGCCTGGCATTCGCCTCCGTACCGCTCCAACACGGCAAGCGGCCAGGCGCCTCCCTGCTCCCGAAGCAGTTGCTCCCGCTCCCAATCGTCCCGATCGGCATGATGGAATTGGGGCCAATCTACCTGCTCCATATAGATACCCAGGTCCTCGTCCCCCAGCACCTCCCTCCACTGCTCGTCCGACAAGTTTTCCGGTCCCAGTACATACCTGGGGAATGCAGCGAACAGCCGTTTGATGAGCTCAACGGAGGTACAGGGACCGGCCCGGTGTACCCGTCTCGTCGCTTCCCGCATGCGCGCACACGTCGCTCCGTCCTCATGGGTGGAATTCGATAAATGGGTCGTATACGACTCATATTCGTCTCCCTTGATGGGATGGTCGAAGGTGACGAAAACGGTATGCGGCCCCGATATTCCGAGGTCCAGATGGCCTCGCGTTCCGTGAAACGTCCACTGAATTTCGTTCTCCAAATGCGCCGGCCAGTCCGGAAGCGACGACGTTCCAAATACCGGAACCGGGTCCGAGCCGTCCGTCAGCGTGAAGGGCTCGGAGGCAAAATCGAATCCCGGATCAGACGAGCCCACAGGATGACCAACGATTCGTCCCTCCACGGCCGACGGCACAGCCCCCCGTTTCTCAACCGCCAGATCCAACAGGAGCCTCATCTCCTCATTTCGACTGTAGCTAACAGGAGCGTTCTCCTCTCCAACCTCCCATTCCGGTTGCGGATACAGGTCCTTCGAATACCCCCAATCTATGCGGAACCGCTCCGGGACGTGTCCTTCCTGTTCCTCAATCATGTCATTGCTCCTCATGACGCCGTGAGAGTTTGAAAACGTAACCCCACACACCCTCACATCAAATCGAGGAACCCTCAAGCAATACGAATCTCCACTTTTTAATGATGCTCTTTTATCTTTTTCTTTCGACTGAAAGCACCCCATAACATAACAAAAAAATACGTTTCTTATTCATGTTTGTATTATTCCCTCCGTCCCCGCATTTCCGTTCGACATCCGAGGGCCCCTCCGCCGCTCCCTGCAAACTGGATTCCCCTGGACGAGCATGCCGAATGGACCTCAGCGATGTCGGTCACGCCCCAACCTCCAACCGACTCGTTCTGGCGAGGGCAAACGACAACAACTCGTCGGACCTCCTCGACATCGTCCCGCTGCTTGACGCATCCTCTCCAGACTGACAAACGCGGCGCCGTCGGTGGGTCACGCATGCGTTCGTCTTCCAGGAGTGCGTCCCTGACGAAGCTGCCTCGCGTAGCTACGCGTACGGCGCTGGCATGACCCGTGTCATTGCAAAACGGGATACGCTAGACGCCCCCCCCTCCACGTAGAACGAGACGATTGGTCGGAAGACATACGACCGTTCCGTTCTCCGCGTCCTCTGTCCGCAGCAGCGGAAATATCCCTACCATTCGGACAAAGAGGCCTCCTCATCAATACGCCCAGTAATTTGTGACCTCAATGCCGCATTTTCCCATATCCTCAGCCTCGTTGAATTCCCTGCTTTTGGGTCTCTTTTCTCGAATTCTGTACTCGTCCGCATCCTCGTACTCATTGTACGTTCCGCTCCCCTTCCGACGACGGAACGATTCATTCCCAAGGTCTTCCACTACCTTGTACTCAATAAGCCCCGAAAAAGCGTTGAGAAGCGTCCGCCGGAACTCTCTCGGAAGCCGCTTTCCCTCAGGCTGAATCCGACTGTCCTTCTCTCTCTGCGGGGCCCTCTCAATCATTCCCTGATCCATTAAATGATGGGCGCCCCCCGAGTACCAGGCCTGATAGAACGTTCTCCCTTCCTTGTACCGGTACCGCAGAAATGCCTCAAAGTTGTTGATTCGGAGGTTCTGTCTTGCCTCCGTCCAGCTATAATACCGCTCCTCAGCGGAATAATCGACGAGCCCATACTCTCGATTCGGGTTGGGTCCACTGCAATGAATAGGCTCAGCGTCGAGGACGGCCCGGTACGGATCCGCTGCATGTGCCGCCACGTACCGCATCTCGACCGAGTCCTCCTCTGTTTCTCCCCGAAACCCAAGCTGTCTCAGAAGGGCCCGAATAAATCGCACGACGGCCTGACATTCGCCGCCAAACTCCTCCAGATCCGCAAGCGGCCATACCCCTCCCTGCTTCACAAGACGCCGTTCTCGTTCGACCTCCGTCGTCAACCTTCCGTCTGTCTTGTCCGTGAAGTGCAAAAACTTCCCCCAATCCACCCTCCTCATGTATTCCTTGAGTCGGGGATTCCTCTTAATTTTATCTTTCTTCTCTTCGGGCAGGTGCCACGCCTTCAGGACGTGAGAGGGGAACGCCGCAAATAGCTGGTCGATGAAGTCGACGGGATGGGTACAGCCGATAGCACTCGCCCGTCTCGTCGCCTCCACCATTCGCATAGGCGTCGCACCGTCCTCGTACTTTCGTAGATCGTCTGTCTTGTACACCTCTTCTTCTATGGGGGGACCGAAGGTCACCAACACCCCATGCGGCCCCGACCGTCCAATCCCTTTGGACCTCTTTTCACCTCCCCTTACCGTGTCGAACCGCCACTGAACCGTTTCCACCAGCTGCGTAGGCCAGTCCGGCAACGCCCCCTCTGCGGTCACCTTGATGATTCGTTCCCCTTCCCCCGAACGAAGCGTGCAGTCATTGGACGTAAATCGGAGGGCCGTATCGGACGTACCTACGGGCCTCCCAGCCAGTCGTCCCCTGAGGGAACCGCCCCCGATCATTCCCACCCTCAAAATCACGGTGAGGGATATCGTCTCTCCCACCCCATACCCAACAACGGACATACCGTCGTTTCTTCTCCACACATTATCCATTTTCTCATCTGTTATCCCCCAAATTCCCTCCTCCAACCTATTGCCCTCCCCTTCTCTATACATCTCAGGATACACATCTTCAGCCTCCCTATATATTTTATCGTATACCTCTTCGAATATGACTTTTCTAACTTTTACATCAAAATCGGTTCTCATTCCATAACTACCCCCGGTTACGACCCTCACTGAGTTATCCATATTATGTATTGTTTATAATTAAACCTTCAGCGACCTCGAATCCCGAATTCGACGCACGCTTGGGGAGATGGGGGGAAGGGGGCGGAGCAATCGCTTTTCACAAGCGGCGTCATACCGCTCTAGACAGAATGAGACAAATTGCTGGGATAAGCAGATCTCGTGGGGCCGTTCCGC
>CAYOWD010000119.1:0-12432 GCA_964407535.1 uncultured Salinivenus sp.
GAGAAGCAAAAATAACCGTTGGAGCAACCGATTCATAGGATGGAGTGACCACTCGGTCCTTGAACCGACCTGCTCCAACGGCCTGTGTCCAACGTAAAAACCAGCGATCTCGAAACCCACCTTCTCGAATGCTACCTGTTTGTCGACGACTATCTGCAGTCTAATCCGAAGGTGGCTGGTTGGCGTCGATCAAATAACAACGATCCGGAGTTTACCGACGCTGAGGTAATCGTGATCGCCTTGATGCAAGGTTGCCCTGTGTGCAGGGCTGTTTCTCACCGATACGCTGAAACGCACCTATGAATTGGTCGTGGCCAATGCCGAGGACGCCTTTCCCGACCGCGCTGGATATAAGCAGTGGATCCGGCGCCTGCAGCGACTGCCCGACCGGATCGGGCGGTTGGTCCGAGCGGCTGCCCCGCGCGGGCTCGCCGACGAGGGACGGAAGCTCTACGCGGCGGACTCGCTGCCGATCCCCCTTTGCGATCCCGCTCGTCACGGTCGGGCTCGGCTGCTCGCCGAGGACGGCGCTAAGTTTGGTGTAAATGATTCGGGAGACTGGTTTTACGGGTTCAAAATACACGCGCTAATTCACCAGCCGATCCAGATTGTAATTACCGCAATGCTTCTTCCGGGCAATCGAAGGGACCAGGTTGCCGCCCCCGCTCTAGCGCATTCAACGAGTGGGGGAGTTCTTTTGGCAGACGAAGGGTACCGAGGCGAGGATCTCTTCGATTGGCTCTACGACTAGGCCCAAGTGCTTCGGGTCATGCCGTCGTATGATCCGGAAGACGGCCATTCGGCCGTTAGTCGGGCTCGACAGCAGGCCGAAAGCAGTTTTCCGGCTTATGGCGCCGGTTCTGTGATCGGGTATATGCTCGGTCCTGGCATGGGCTCTGGTCGAGTCTGCTGCTGAAGGTGCTCCACTTCAACCTGGAGCGAGCTGGCATTGTCTCTCCACCGGTCGATTCAACCCGCGACTGAGATTTACTTACAAACATACACATTTCCATCCCCCAACGAAGCTGCCGAACTGGTTCGGCTGCGGAGTTGGTATAACTGTCTCCTTCGTCCGCCCGTGTCGATATGCGCTCATTTGTTCTCGTCGCATTTCTCCTGATCGGAGGGAGCGTCCTGCTCTGCGCCGGTCCTACTGTAGCACAGCCATCGGCCGACAGCCTGCGCGCGGCGGCCCTGCGTGACTACCACGGCCCCGACGGCAGCGGCAAAGACGGCGCCCTCGCCAAAGCGGGCCGGGACCTGTTGCTGCTCTACCACGAGTATCGTGCCTTTCAAGAGCAGGATGCAGACTCGACGTTCTCGCCCCGCCTCGTCGACGTTCCGGTCCGAGACGGGCGCGTGGCCGTGGAGGCCGTGGCCACCGACACCGCCGCCAAACTGCATACCGACCTCAAGGCCCTCGGCCTGACGGACACGGCCACCGCCGGGCGACTCGTCTCCGGCTGGTTGCCCATCGATCGGATTCCGGACATGGCCCGGCTGGAATCGCTGCGGGGTCTCCTTTCGTCGGGACGAACCACCCGCGAGCCCCCGTCTCCTTCCTCGCGCGAGGACGCCGAGTCGATCCCTGCGACGCGGACGCCCCCGCCGCCGGAGCCGCCCGCCGTGCCGAATCGGTCGTCGTCCGCCACCGATCTATAGCTGCACCGAGGCACCCACGAGGAGCATGCGGCCCGGCAGCGGAGCGTCGAAGATTTCGGAGTATTCCTCATCAAGGAGATTGCGTACCTCCAGGGAGAGGGTCGCCGTCGAGCCTCCCAACTGAACGGCATGTTGAAGGCGACCGTGAAAGACGGCAAAGGACTGCGGGGCCGGGCCGGCATCACTGACGCGCTCCTTCCAAAGTCCTTGCAATCCGACCGTCGTCGATCCAAGGGCAAAAGACGCGCTCCCCTGAAGAAGATGTCGCGGCGTTGTCACGGCGTATTTGTAGGCTGACACCGGCTCGACATCGAATTCGGAATCGAGATACGTGTAGCTCGACTCCAGGTGAATCCGACTGCTTTGGAAGGTGCGGTCGAACGTGGCCTCCGTTTCAATTCCTCGTGTCCGGCTGTCCAGATTCTGTGCGAAGAACTTCTCCTCGCCCGAATCGAACAGATAGTCGATTAGATCTTCCGTGTCTCGGGCAAATCCCGTCACGTGGAATCCCACATTTTGAGGAAGTTGCACGTCTGCTCCGATCTCTCCGGACCACGACTGTTCACTGTCCAGATTCGGGTCCCCCTGATTTCCCCCGTTTTCGATGAATCGCTCCAGATAATCCGGGGCCCGCACGGCGCGTCCGCCTCCTGCACGAAGCGTGGCCGGGCCGAGATCATATGCGAGAAAGAGTTGAGGAGTCGGCTCTACCCCGTAGAGCGGATCGTAATCGACACGAGTACTTTGGTTGATCGTGAGTCGCGAAGTCGCCTGCCACTGAAGGCTCAGGAAGCCGCCGCCCATCACGTCGCTCCGGAGGCCCAATGCATTGCTGTCAATGCCCCGAAGTTGGCCGGAGCCGCCTGTGGTGAGGCGAACGTCGCCAATCGTTCTGGAAACCTGGCCCTGTACATTGAGCATCCGGCTGGTGTGCCGGTTGGTGGAGAAGGGAGGAGCGGGGTTGAAGGTGTATCGGTCGCGGTGTTGCTTGCCGGACACCTGAACCTGCCACGGGTATTCCGCGGCTTGGTCACTTGTGAGGCGACTTTGCAACCAAAACGTTGAGGTCGCCTCTCGGGCTTTGTCGAAAGAGGATGATGTGTAATAATGCCAGGCACTAAATTCGCGATCATCCACCCCGGCGCGCGCATAGAACGTGGGTCCCCCGAGATCCTGAGAGATCGCCGCCGTCGCCGTGCGTCGAGCAAAGTCGGTTTGAATGGAACCGCCTCGCGGATCCGAGACCGGATTCCCGTCTCCGTCGCGGGCCGTTTGTCCGTCGCTGCCTTGGAACGACACCGCTCCGCTGATTGCTCGCTCCTCGCTTCGGTGACGCGCAGCTCCTCCTGCGTCGTAGAGGTTGTGCTTTCCGTATGTGCCGTTTGCCTCCGCCGAAAATCCGGCGTTGTCTCGCTGTTTTTCTTGAAGGCCCGTTTTGGTAATGAGGTGGACGACCCCGCCCAGTGCATCGGGACCGTAGAGCGCCGTGGCGGGGCCGCGCAGCACCTCCACCCGTGCAATCTCGGAGAGGGGAATCGGCAAGTCCATTAGGAAGTGGCCCGTCATCGGATCGTTGATCCGGGCCCCATCGAGCAACAGCAGAACCCCGTTGAACGTCGACCCGCGCATTGTCAGATCTCCCTGTACCCCGAACCCCCCGCGGCTTTGCACGTCCACGCCCCCCACCACATCGAGCAGCTGGTCGATGCTGTTGACGGCGAGGTCACGAATATCCCGCTGGTTGTACACCGTCACACGCCGTCCCGTCTCTTGCAGATCCGACTCCGTGCGGGCGGCCGTCACGACGACACTGTCGGGCATCTGGACTGAAAAGGCAACGCCGGTCGTGTCTTGGATCGGCTGGGCAGCAGCCGGCTGGACCGTTAGCGCCAGGCACGCAACACAGGCGACAAGAAATAAGCGCAAACGCATGGTGGGGGACGAAATGTTTATTTTCAGGGGCACATTCCGCGACGTAGAATTGCCGTCGCCCGGGGAGATTTCAAGGTCGGGCGCTCAGTTTCACGGCGTCGTGACAAACGCGGCATGGACCTGGACGGGCTGAGCGCCTGTCCAGACGGGAGCGGCGCCTCCGGGCCCCAACAGTTCACGGTGGACGGCGGCGACGAGCGCCCGGGCGCTGTAACGTTGGACTGCACGAACGCACACCCTGTCGACGGAAATCTTCGGTTTCTGATCGTGCATTCCATTTCCGACCAACGGTTCCGATTCTCCATGACTGATACGCTCACGACCATAACGGCCGACGAGCTCAAGGCGGCCCTCGAAAGCGAACGCCCGCCCGTTCTCATCAACGTGTTGCCGCGCGAGGCTCACGAGGCCCGCCATATTCCCGGCTCCATCAACGTGCCGACCGACGACATCGAACAGGTGGAGGCATTGGTGCCCAACACGGACGATCCGATTGTGGTGTACTGCGCCAATGCGGATTGTGAGGCGTCGCCGACGGCGGCCCAACTGCTCGAAGAACGAGGGTATACAAACGTCGCCGATTTTGAGGAGGGGCATGCCGGATGGCGTCGGGCCGGCTATTCACTGATCGGCGACCGTGCGTAGGCGCCCCCCAGTCGCGGAGGGAACTTCGGGGCGTTCCCGGCGCCGCTTGTGGCCGGCAAGCCCCATGCGGCCCAGTGGTCGTTTGCTTCTCGTTGCCGACGTCCAACACGCCAGTCCCAGTATGCTCGACTTGGGACTACGGCGCGGCCTCTCCGGGCGAACCGGTCGTGTCCGTCTGTGCCGTGTCGGAGGGAGGAGACGGCACGACGCGATATCCGGCCACCTTCCAGGCCGTGTCCCGCTTCGCCGTAATGATCGCCTCCACCGTCTCGCCGCGATCAAACTCGGTCGTATACTGAAAGAGAATGACCGGCTGTTGGCCCGGAAGTCGGTCTGTCGAATCCCGATATACCGAGCGCGTCAGTTGACGGCTCCGCATCGTATCGAGCCGGCGACGGGACCGTCGTCCCTGGTCGATCCAGTTCTCGCGCGAGATGCTCTTCTGCAGGGTGGAGTCGGCCACGTCCCAGCTTTTGTCGAACTGACCGGCATCGGTCAGCCTCAACCACGACTCGACTGCGGCCCGTGCTTCCTGGGTGCGGACCTTGATCATCGAGTCTCGTCGGGCGCGCCGGGCCGCAACTGCCGCAGAGTCCATTGCCGTCGTATCGCCCTCTATCGTATCCGGCAACACGGCCTCGGCGGCCATGGTGTCGGTGACCGACGTGTCGGCGACTGCTGTGTCGGTCTCGGTCGTCAGCGTATCGGTGGCCATGGTATCGGTGGCCGCGGTGTCGGCCGCCAGGGAGTCGGTTTCCTGAGCGTGGAGGGGAGCCGCTCCCAGAACGAGGAGAACGGAAGCAAGCACAACGAACCGAGCGCGGTGAGGCATGGCGGAGAAAAGTCTGTGAGAGAAGGAAAAACGGACCGGAATGAATGGAGAGTCCCGTTTGGGTCTTCCCCCTCACGTTGTGACAGGGAAGCCCCATTCCACACCGGACGCCCCGAATCATGCCGGTAACTGTCCGCCAACGTATGAGAAGGAGGCGGTCCTTCGTAGGCCTTCATCAATCCCAGGGGCTGACTATCTCTTTCTGGTTCCGAGTACTGGGGGGCCAACGGATCGTGTTCAACGTAAGATGCAATCAACGCTTTCCCAATTTCCTCTGTGGCGGTTCCCGCCTGAGGCGATCGGACATTGATCGGGAATGTCGACATCGTCAGATGCAATTCGGGATTTTGAGCACTGGTTGCCCGCCCCCGCCGTCGGGATCATCGGTCAAAGCGATCCCGCCCCGAAACGGACCTGAAACGGAGACGAGTGTACGTACGCGGGGACGCCCAACGGTTTTTCCGTCGATTTGTGAAGGACCTGTGGATAGGGAATAGAGGACCGGCAGTTCCCCGGTGACCGCTTACGGCGTGCTACGCGAGCCTGCACTGGTCAACAACGCACCTGCGCAAAACAGCCTTCACGGCCGAGGGGCTTGCAGTATCGAGGAGACGAGGCAACGTCCGCCGGATACAAAGGCGCTTCCGCGGTGAACGCATTTCTCCTCGTCCCTCACCGGTTGCGCCCCTCGAACAGATTCCGGACGCGGTTGAGCCCTTCTTCCTTGACCAGCTTCTGCAGGGACGACTTGAAGGCGTCTTTGTCCACGATCTCCACCTTCGGGTTTGTCATTGTGCCGCCGATCCCAATCTTCACGGGGATCGTCTCACTGCCCTGCTTTCCGCCGGCCAGCTTCTGCACGATCTCCCCTACGCCCCCGCCGGCAAGACCCGGAATTTTAGAGTTCTGCAGTGTCGACAGGGGAAGCTCCATGTTCATGGCGAGATCGAGGCTTCCGCCCAGCCCGAACGCCCCATTCATGCGTGCATTGGCGGGTTGGCTGCCGAGCTCCCAGGTGCCGGTTTTCAGGGCACCGTCCTCAATCGTGAAGGGACCGCCCAAACGTTTGAAGTTGGTGAAGGTGGAAGAGAGACCGAGCTTGCCAAGAAGCGCCTTCGTAAGGGGGAAATCGGTCGAGAGGCCCCCGTTTGCCACCACGGAATTGCCCTTCGCAGTAAGGGCATCGGCAACGGGCAGGAATCCATCGCTGAGCGGCGTATCGCCGTTCATCTTGAGATCGAGGGTGCCGTTGACGACCTGCCCGAGCGTCGTCCAGTCCTCAAGGAACGCCCCGGCCCGCGCCCCGCTCAGCGCGATGTCGTAGTCCAGCTTCGTATCTCCCGGTGCACGGTTGGGGGAACGCCCCGGCATGCCGGCCCCACGAGAAGCAAGAAGCATGGACGCGTCCGAGGCGGACGACGTCGCACTCGTGGCGGATGTGCGCTGATCGAGCGTGACGGATCCGGCCAGTTTGCCCTCGTAGGTGGTGCCCGAAAGGTTGCGCATTGTCAGGCGCCGGTCCCGAATTTGCAGGTCGAAGGCAAGATCATCGATCCGCTGCGGATCGTTGAGGAACGTGGCAATGTTGACGGTGCCGTCTACCGCAAAGGCCGGCAATTCCGTCCCGCCGTACAGTTCTTTCGCGAGCGCCTCGGGCGATTGGCCGTTCACCTTCGAGCCCGACAGTGTCGCCGCAAAGAGGTCCGAATAGGCCACCTCCGACTCGTCGGCCTCGGGGTAAAGTTTTATGAGATCGAGGCGATCGGAGGTAAACGCAAAGTTGACGGCCACAGCCGGATTCGTCTCGGCCAGCCCCTTCGAGATCGGGAAGAGATTCTTGATCGTCGTCTGGAGCGCCATGGACTGCTCGCCGGTGTTGATGGGGAATCGATCCATGGACAGGCCCGTGCCCGTGAGCTTGACCGTCGCACTTGGAATTTCGACGGGATGGCGAAACGACTCGTAGGGATACCGCACCTTCGAGAGGCGAATCTGCCCGGTGGGCCGGATGGCGTCGGGATTGTTGAGGGGACCGGAAAAGCGGACATCGTAGTCGGCGGTGCCGCTTGCGGACATGTCCTGTTCGGCCAGGGCCGTGAGTTTGGCGAGGTCGGCCGCCCCGGCCAGCCGTCCCTCAACGGTGGCCTTCTCCCCCATCGGCTCGCGCACCGTGACCTCGCCCGTCAGCGGCTTGCCCAGCAACTGTCCTTCGAGCTTCTTCACCGACGCGGCCGTGTTGGAGACGGCGAGGGTCGCGCCCAGGTCGCGGAGCATGGGGGTGCCGTCGTAGTCCACCCCGACGCCCGCCAGCGTCCCGCCTCCGTTCAGGACGATCTTCTCCGGCGCGTCCACCGGCCCTTTCGCCGTGAGGTCGAGGGCGAGCGTCCCTTGCGGATTGAGCCCCTTCACCTGCTCGGGCGGGGCGAAGGCCGCGAGACTAGCCAGATTCATGGCCCCGGTCGTCACGTCGAGCGCCACGCGCGGGGCGTTCATCAGATCGGACACCGCCACGCTCCCGCTCAGCGAGGTGCCGAGCAGTTGGCCCTGAAGGGAGCGAAGCGCAAACTCGTTCAATGAGAGGGCCATCTCGGCATTGAGGTCGCGGAGCAGCTTCTCGCCCTGGTAGTCGACGCCGATGCCCGACAGCGTCCCCGTGCCGTCGACCGTGAGGGCGTCGAGTCCGCCGTCTTCGGACAGCGGGCCCGTGACGGTTGTCGTGAGCTGGAGCGTGCCGGTGGGGTTGAGTCCCTCAACCGCCGCCGCAGGCGCAAACGCCGCGAGCTGCGCGAGGTCGGCTTCTTCGGCCTCCACCGTCAGGTCGAGCGTGGGGCGCGTGTTGAGCTCCGTCACACTGCCGGTCGTGCTGAGGGTGAGAGGGGCCGTTTTCAGGGTGAGGGCCGATAGGTCGAGGCGCCCCTCGGCGAGGTTGGTGCGGAGGTCGTAGTCAATCTGTGCGTCGGTGACCGCAAGGGTGTCGTCCTGCACCTCCGGCAGCACGGCCCGGAGCGTCTCCAGGTCAACGGTCCCCTCGCTCGAAATGGCATCGCCGTCGAGCAACGCGCTGAGGCGCGCCCCGAAGTTGAGGTGGAGGGACTGCCCGGTGCTGCGGTCTTCGTAACGCACCTGCGCACCGGTGGTACGGAAGTTGGAAATGGGAAGATTGATGCCGCCGCTCTCCTCCTGCGGAGCCTTCTCCTCACTTGCCAGCAGGTCGTCGAAGTTCGTGGATCCGTCTTTCCCAATTTCGTAGCGCACGACTGGATCGACGAGCTCCACAGCAGTCGGCTCGACGCCGCCGGTCAGCAGCGGCCAGATTGCAATTTCGACATTCAGATGCTTGGCCTCCACCCCCGGCTCGGGGCCGTAGCCCTCCCGGTTGGCCAGCGTGAAGCCGGAGACGGACACGGCGGGTGTCCACAATACGCGCAGCCCGATCTCGTCGATCTCCACCGTACGCCCCGTGGCCTCTTCCATTGGCGGAATGACGTAGCCCTTCAGTTCCTCGGACGTGAACAGCTGGGGAAGGATCAGCGCGACCGCAAGGAGAAGGACCAGAAGCCCTCCGAGCAGCCCCCCGCCCCAACGCGCAATGCGAGTGGGAAGGGGGCGCGGGGAGTCGGACGAGTCGGATGCCATAGGTCGATCGGAACCAGAAAAGGAAGGACGGTGGGGACAGGTACAACCTGTGACACTCTCTTCCGATCCGTAAGGACATACTGCAACGTATTTCTACCGACACCGTTGATACATCCGCCCCCCGTCCGGCAACCTCTTCAAGACGAGCGACTCCGGCCGCGGGACATCGGCCACGAGTGGCAAACGCCCGAATCTGCTCGTCGGGGGAGAGGGCATGAACGGTACAACATCCATTTTGCAAACGAGGAGACTGAACCATGCCGCCCCCAACGGAGACGGAAGATCATCAGGCTCGGTGGAACGAGATCGTTCGTGACCCCGTCCTCCGGGATCTTCCGTACAATGTCGAAACGAATAAACACGGCCAGATCCTCTTGACCCCACACCAGAACCGCCACTCCTTCCGGCAATACGATGTCCAGAAACAGTTGGAGAAGCATGCCCCGAGGGGAATCGTTCCCCCCGAGTTTGCTCTTGCCACCCCGAGCGGCGTCAAGACGCCGGACGTGGTGTGGATGAGCCCGGATCGGCGGGAAAAAATCGAGGCGAGCGGCGACCCAACCCCGCTTGCCCCGGAGATCTGTGTCGAAGTGATGTCGGATTCGAATACGTGGGAGGAGATGGACGAAAAGCGGGCGTTATACTTGGAGGCCGGCGCCGACGAGGTGTGGGTTGTGACGGGGGACGGCCGCGTGCGATTCTTCACGGAGACGGAGATCGAGGCGTCGAACATTGCTCCAGCGTTTCCCGACACAATTTAACTGCTTCTGAACAGGGTCCCTCCCTATTGATACGTGACCGCACCTCCCCTGAAGGTCTGATACCGAATCCGGTTGAAGGATTCGGGTTTGGAAGTACGTAAGTGTGAAGGTATGTACGTGAGGCTCATTCGTTTGGGCCTACACCGACATTTCTGGAGCCCTGAACTTTGCAGGCGGATTTGGTATGACAGATCCGTCCTGGCTCAAAACTGGACCTCTTTTTCCAGCGTCTGCTCGTCCCGCTTCACGACGACCGTTGCCGTGTCGCCCGATTCCAGTTGCTTGAGGGCGTCCATGTAGGCGTAGATGTCGTCCACCGCAGTGTCGCCGACGCGAACGATGACGTCGCCTTCTTTGAGATTGGCCGTGGCCGCCGGGCCGTCGAGCACCGCGTCGATCCGAAGGCCGGTGCCGCCGAAGGCATAATCGGGCATGATGCCGAGCCCGACCTCGAACGACATCCGTCGATTCTGCTTCTCCTCGTCCGTTTCCGTAAACGAGAGGGCGCCGTCGTCCGCAAGCTCCTCGATGATCCGGACGGCAAAGGCGGCCACGTCCGTCAGTCCGGCGTAGTCAATCTTGTGGCTGTCGTCGGCGGGCGTGTGATAGTCCTCGTGCGCCCCGGTAAAGAGGTGAACGGCGGGAATGTCCTCCAGGTAGAACGACGTGTGATCGGACGCCCCGATGCCGGATTCGGTCTCGGCGAGCGTCAGGTTCGTAGACGCCGCGGCGGCGTCGAGCGCTGCCCCCCAGGCAGGCGACGTACCGGTCCCATTCACGGCCAGGGCGCGGTCGTCCCCGAGCCGCCCCACCATGTCGAGGTTGATCATGTAATTGACGCGCTTCGCCGACACCGGCAACGTGTTCACGAAGTGCTTCGAGCCGTGGAGGCCCAGTTCCTCGCCCGAGAAGGCGACGAAGAGGTAGTTGTGATTCGGAGGGGCATCGCCGGCCGTGAGCCGACGTGCGATCTCCAGCAGGGCCGCGACGCCGCTGGCGTTGTCGTCGGCCCCGTTGTGGATGAGCGAGTCGTTCGGCGCGCGCGACCCGGTGCCCCCGTAGCCAAGGTGGTCGTAGTGCGCCCCGATGACGACGGTGCGATCGGCTCCCCGGTCGAGCCGGGCCACGACGTTGCGGCCGGTGCGCGATTCGCCCGTTCCGGATCGGGCGTGGGGATTGGGACTGTGGGTAAAGTCGAACGGCTGCACCCACGCCGTGTCGAGGCCCGGCGACAGCCCCAGCTCTTGAAATCGCTCCACGAGGTACCGGGCGGCAAGACGTTCCCCCCGCGTTCCCGTTTCCCGCCCCTCCAGCACATCGGCGGAGAGGTACCCCACATCCACGCGCAGGTCGTGCACCGACGGAGCCTCCGCGGTCGACGCCGGCTGCGCCGCAGCGACGCCGCCGCTCCCCGCTCCGATCATGAGCAGTGCGAGGAACAACGAAAGGCTGTTGCGGAGACGAACGCGACCCATCATGAGAACCTTGTCGGTGAGAAAATTGGGGCAGACTGAACGAATATGCCTGCGTTGTTTTTGCGTCACAGACGTGTACTCGGCTCCGTTCGTTCGGTTGGGCGGCGCTGGTTGCTTGTAACACAAACGTCGCTCGGCGTGACGAGAACGGATTCTGCTGCCGAGTTGAGCTATCACCGTCCCCCACGCACAAACGCACAGACGCACACACTCACCCTTCTCCCGGCACATGGTCCCGCACCACGTCGGTCGCCCGCTCGGCCAGCCCGGACGCCGCAGCCGCCAGCCGCTCGTCGAGCACGTAGAGCTGCCACGCCCCCTGCAGCAGCGCGTGGAGGGCCGCCAGGGACGATTCCGTGAGCCGCACCTTGACGGTGCCCCCGTCGGTGTCGGCCTGAATGCCCCACGCGTCCTGGTCGACATCGGCGGCCGCCTGCTCTCGTTCGTGGGCCCGCTCCACCGCAGTCTGGAATCGCTCAAACTCCGCCTCGTCCATCAGCAGGACGTAGCCGTGAAACGTGACCTGGATGCGATCGCAGCAGTTGCAGCGCAGAACCGTGCCGTATCGGGTCGAGTAGAGGTTCGGGTCGTGAAGGTTGTGCATGACGAACGGAAAACAATTCGGAAAAAGAGACGAACGATGCGCACTACTCCTGGGAGGGAAGCTTCTCCAGGAGGGACCGCCAGTCGGTCCGCTCCGGCTGCCCCGGTTTGCGCTTGCCGAAGAGGCGGGCGATGACCCCGCCGTCGGCATCCATCAGCTCCAGGGAGGTCACCGTGCCGTCGCTCGTGGGCTTCTCGACCACCCAGGACTGCGCAATGCCGCCTTCATCGACGCGCAACTGAAAGTGGGGATCGAGCACCCTGTAGTGCGGCGGGGTCGCCGCCAGCGTGTGAACCGGACCGGTATGAATCTGAATGCAGCCCGGACTGCCCACGAACACCATGATGGGCGTCTCCTGCTCGGCGGCACGCTGGAGCACGGTGCGCAGGCTGCCATCGGGCACGCGGCGCGTGAAGCGGCCCTCGCCGAGGCGAAGCGCCTGCGGGCGCGACACGTCGTGCTCCTGTAGGAGCGGAAAGAAGTCGTGCGTGTCCTCCAGGTCGGCCCACGCCTCCAGGAACGCCTCCGCGTCGACGTCCGGGGTCGGGGCGGCCGCCTCGTCGTCCGACGGCGCGACCGACTGCCCGGGCGACTGGTCGTCGTGGCGGTACGCGCCGACGAGCTCGCGGTACACGCCGCGGTCGCTGTCGTCGGTCAGGAGCACCTTGTGGACGGCGGTCCCGTCCGGCGCAAAAAACTGGAGGCTGGGCGGATCGTCGCCGGGCGGCTTCACGGCAAAGCCGTGCGCCCACTCGCCCATGAAGAGACGCAGATCGATGACGTCGGCCAGCACCAGCCCCATGTCGTGGGTGTCGGTGAAGGTGACGTCGATGTAGCGGCCCGTGGTCTCGTGGACGGCGGCGTCGTTGCGGGTGCGCGCCGTCA
>CAYOWD010000120.1:0-12366 GCA_964407535.1 uncultured Salinivenus sp.
AGAAGAAGGTTCTCGTAGCGCCGTTGGACTCCAACGGCGCTACAAATCCGGTTCGAAGACCGGAATGAATCTACCGGATTTGGTATCACAAACCCTTTGGGCGCAGGAGTGTATTCTGTGTGGGGACAGCGGCCCGGCCCTCGGCCGGGGTGCTCCGCGCATGTTGTCTCGTTTCAGTTTGGCCGTCCTGTATGCCGCGTCGGATTCTCTTCGTCTGCACTGGGAATACCTGCCGCAGTCCCATGGCAGAAGCCCTGGCCCAAACGCACAACGTCCAGGCGGACAGTGCCGGCGTCGCCGCTCAGCGCAGCGACCACGCCGCCCCGTTTGCGACCCGTGCGCTCCGTGCGGCCCGCGGGCAGTCTCTGGACGATCACACGCCCCAGCCTGTAGACGCCCTCGATCTGTCGGCCTACGACGACATTGTGGCCCTGGCCCCGTCGGTTGCCCGCCGGCTTCGCACTGAATACGATGTGGATCCCGACCGACTGATTACCTGGACCATTCCCGATCCGTACGGGGGCTCTATGGCCGACTACCGCTACTGTCTTGAACAGATCGACACGGCGCTCGATCGTCTCCTCTCGGGGTAGGGCCGCAGAAAACAGCGCGTCGGCTGGGCAGTATCTTCTGTTCCGTCCGGTCATTCCGATGTACTGTTCCGTCTGCTCATGTCCGACTACGACCTCAACAAGCTTGACGACTACCGCTGGGAAATTCCGAAACAGGGAGGCATGAACGTCCCGGTCCGATTGTACGCAACCGAACGGATGCTGGAGGACATTCTGTCGGACGAGGCGCCCCAGCAGGCCGTCAACGTAGCGCACATGCCCGGCATTGTGGGGGCCTCCCTGGCCATGCCCGACATCCACTGGGGCTACGGCTTTCCCATTGGCGGTGTGGCGGCCTTCGATGCCGACGACGGCGTCATCTCGCCGGGGGGGGTTGGCTACGATATCAACTGCGGCGTGCGGTTGATGTCCTCGAAACTCACGAAAGACGACATCACGCAGGACCAGAAGGAACGCCTCGTGGATGCGCTCTTCCATCGAGTTCCGACCGGAGTGGGCTCCGCGGGGGCGTTGCACGTGGACGAATCCACGCTCCGGCGTGTGCTGCAGACGGGCGCGCCCTGGGCCGTGAATGAGGGCTACGGCTCCAGTGCCGACCTTGACGTAATTGAGGAGGGAGGACAGGTCGAGGGCGCCGACCCCGACGCGGTGTCCAGCCGAGCCCTCGAACGCGGCCTCGACCAGATCGGCACGCTCGGGTCCGGCAATCACTTCCTAGAGGTGGGCTACGTCTCGGAGGTCTACGACGAGACCGCAGCCCGAAAGATGGGACTGGAGCCCGGCTCGGTGACGGCCATCATTCACTCCGGCTCGCGCGGCTTTGGCTACCAGGTCTGCGACGACGCCCTGCAGGACGCCGACCGGGCCATGAATAAGTACAATATCGACCTGCCAGACCGTCAGCTTGCCTGCACCCCCATCGACTCGCCGGAGGGTCGCCAGTACATCCGCGGCATGAAGTGCGCGATCAACTACGCATTTGCCAACCGGCAGGTGATGGCCCACAACACGCGCCTGGCGTTTGAAAGCGCACTCGACCTCACGCCCCGCGAGCACGGCCTCCACACCGTCTATGAGGTGGCGCACAACATCGCAAAGTTTGAGACGCACCAGGTCGACGGACGCGAACAGGACGTCTGCGTCCACAGAAAAGGGGCTACACGCGCGCTCCCAGCCGGTCACCCGCTGGTCTCGGGGCGCTACCAGAAGGTCGGCCAGCCGGTGCTTATTCCCGGGGACATGGGCCGCTACTCCTACGTGCTCGTCGGCACCGACAACGCCATGGAGGACACATTTGGGAGCACGTGCCACGGGGCCGGTCGCCGGATGAGCCGCCGCCAGGCCCGAAAAACGGCCGGAAACCGCAACATTACCGCCGAACTCGCCAATGACGGCATTGTGGTCCGTGGCGAGAGCAGCCGCACCGTCCGCGAGGAAATCTCGGAGGCCTACAAGGACGTGGCCGATGTCGTAGATGCTGTTGAGGGCGCCGGGCTGTCCCGAAAGGTCGCCCAGTTGCGCCCACTCGGGGTAATTAAGGGATAATACCGTTTCCAAATCATGATGTCTGGGTATCGCCAATCGAAATCAGCAGTCCCCCTCAGGTCACATTCCCCATACCCCTCCGGACCGGTTTTGCGAGCGGAGGGGAAGCCGAGACGCAATGCGCGAGCACCACGAAGTCGCCGCGCTGGAAATGAGGCCATCTAGATTGCCGTGCCCGAGTGCTCTTGGAGTGGGCGCAGACGTTTCGTACAGCAGGTTCTAACGACCCGAAAAAATGAATAAATATTAAACATAGTCTCCTGGATCGATTTTTGATTACTTAAAAATGGGTAAAAATGCACGGTCAAGGGGTATAAAGTGAAACAGACGAGAATATTATTCCTTAAAGGGGCCGCACAAAAGATGTAATCCCATCACAACCAGGAGGGGAAACCCTCGTCCCCAGACCGTTATGAAAGCTGCGCGCAAGATTATCTTGTACCTCACCGCACTTATCGGAACTTGGCTTCTGGTCAGCTTTGGCGGGGCGATGTTTAACGGAGCAAATGCGGCCTTCTGGTCGGATAGTCTGATGTGGTCACTTCTTTCATTCATGATTATTGCTCCGGCCCTTGTGTTCATCAGCACGTCTTTTGCAGGAGACTCCTCCTCGGCGCGAGCATCCCGTAAGTCATTTGTCGAAAGCCCGGAGAAGCGTCAGGAGACGTTGGGGAGGGACCAAAAAGACCATGAGGATTGGAACTCCACGCTGACGGGAGATACGTCCGGGCGATCCACTCGTGCTAGGGCGTAGTGCAGTCGGGACCGCCGTTCCTCCGTTTCGACTTCAAGCGCCGGGCTGACCCGTTCCGTTTTCCGCCTTCTTCTGCCCTACCTGATTCCTGCAAGAATCAGGTAGGGCATTTTTTTATACTATCGGAAGAGCGCGAGAGGACTGTAAAACTCCCGGATTTATCCGGGGGAGAAGTCAGGATAGGGCTTCCATACGATACCGAATCCGGGTACGCGTGCCGGTGTGATACCAAATCCACCTATAAAGTTCGGGGTTGCAGATGTGTCAGTATGGGCACAAGTATATGGACCTCACTCACATGTCTCCACACTCCCATCCCCCAACGGAGCTTGCGGCGTTGGTACGAGAGCCTGTTCTGCGAGCAGATGTGAAGCCGACACACAGTGGGGGAAGCTGCCAAATGGCACTCAAATGATACTGGCAAGCGGGCTTGCCTCTAGCGGAGCGACCAGGGAGGGGATCTCAGATCTCCGATGCAGATGTCATTTTGCTCGCGATCCACGAAGTCGCAGCACTGAGAATGAGGCCATCTAGACTGCCGTGACCGAGTGATCTTGGAGTGGCCGTAGATGTCTCGCCAAACAGGCTAATGCGTACGGGAAGCCGAATTACCGATCCGTACGCATGGATCGGTCGGCGCATGCGTCACACATCACGTGTCGTCGTCGCTACAGGCCGACAACTCGTTTCGTGTATGGATTGACGGTTGACGCTGCAATATGGGAGCCTGACTCCAGCGGGGGGGCAGTCTTCAACAGCACGGACGTGATTTATCAACTATAACTTTAACTTTTGTAACCACTTTCGGCCCCATCTAATACCAAATCCGGTTGAGGGATTCGGGTTTGAAAGTGTGTAGGTAGCCTGTCCCGACTACTGTCGGGATGAAGATATGTACGTGAGCCCCAATCGCTTGCACCTATACCGGTTTTTTCTGTCTGCCTGAACTTTGCAGACGGATTTGGTATAAATTGGAAATTTGAAGCCTCAAAGTTTTGGTTCCTCTAGGAAATCGGTCCTATCATTCTATATATATTTTCTTTAATTCTTACTTCAGATATCTTACGATGAGAATGTAGGACACTTATCGCTTCTACCGTGCGATTTTTCTTAATATACGCTCCTCAACCTGCCAACTGCTATGCGTAAGCTCCGTCAGTATCTCCTGTATCTCGCCTACGCCATTGGAACCTGGCTTCTGGTAAGCTTTGGGGGAGCGATGTTCAATAGTGCCAACGCAGCCTTCTGGGCAGACAGTCTGATGTGGGCGCTTCTGTCCTTCACGATTGTTTCGCCGGTCCTCGTGTTCTTGTGCACACCTAGACCGGACGCCTCCGTGTCAGAACGCCAGACGGCATTCACCAACGAGAACACTGCGCGTCTCTGTCCTCGAATTCGGAATCATTCGAGGAATGAAATATCGGAGGAGGACGCCCATACCCTCCCCGTTGAAGAATGGGGACCTGTTTGTGCGATCCATCTCTCTACGACCTCAGATGCGATTTGAGCGGGGGGTTCTCGGGGAGCCACTTAGAGAGTGGCGTCGACGATAAGGAGGCGTCCACTTACAGTTGAGAAGGCCAACCCCGGACCCACAGCGTCAGAAGTTGGCTCCTAACGGCATCTTGGCATCAGCCCGGAAGCGCTACCCATGTAAACAGAAAATGAATAACCCATAATTTAGCTTAACAAAAAGTAAAACAACGTATATTTACATAATAAATGGATCAGTCTTCAGGTCAGGCTACTATAAGGAAGCGCATCATCTCATCATCCGATGTCTAGTCATAAGTTAAGGGAGGAGACTCCCACACTTCTCAGACTGCTATGGAAAACGCTCGTCGGTTCATCCTGTACCTCGTTGCTATCATTGGAACCTGGCTTCTGATCAGTTTCGGGGGGGCGATGCTCGACAGCCCCAATGCAGCCTTCTGGTCGGACAGTTTGATGTGGTCACTCTTGTCCTGCATGGTCGTGGCCCCGACGCTCGTATTCTTGCTCACATCGCCGTCGGGCAATTCGGCTTCGGCCTCTTCGAAGTCGTTCGTCGACGAGAAGTCGGCATCCCAGAACGCTCTCTTTTCGGACTCGGAGGACGAGTACGACTGGCGAGAGGACTGGCGTGCTGACTGGAATGAAGAATACACCGATGGTCGCGTCCGCGCATAAACCAACACAGTGATGCTCCAATTCCTTCTGCACTCGCAGGCACCGCGAGGTGCTTAACACCAGTGCCTTTCATCATGTGCCCCGCTCGGATCCTTTACCGGTCCGGGTGGGGCATTTATTGTTCTGCGGGGGCTGGGTCCGATTCGAACGGAGGCATCTCGTCGGTCTGCATCTGCGCCCGCACGACGGGCAGGGCCTCGGGGTGCTGGTCGCGAAGGTAGGCAATCAGGGCCTCCCGAATTTCACATCGCAGTTCCCACAGGTCCGGGGCATCTGGGGCACTGGCAAGGGCGCGCAACTGAATCGTCCGGTCGCTGGTGTCGGTGACGTGGAGGGCGCATACGTCGCCGTCCCAGTACTCGGAGGCCTCTACAATGCGACGCAGTTCCTCGCGCACCGCCTCCACGGGCGTGCGGTAGTCGACGTGCAGGAAGACCGAGCCAATAAGGTCCGACGACGTGCGGGTCCAGTTCTGAAACGGCTTCTCGACGAAGTGCGTGATTGGGAGGACGATGCGGCGGCGGTCCCATATGCGGACCACGACGTAGGTGAGCGTGATTTCTTCCACCCATCCGAAGTCGCCCTCTACGATGACCACGTCGTCGACCCGAATCGGTTGTGTGAGGGCGATTTGAATACCGGCAATGAGATCGCTGAGGGTTTGCTGAGCGGCCACGCCAATAACGATCCCCACGATGCCGGCCGATGCCAAAATGCCGGTGCCGATCCGACGAAACGGCTCGTATTGCATGAGCACAAGGCCTACGGCCAGTACGACCACGATGACGGTCGCAATGCGACGCAGAATGCGCACTTGCGTCACAATCTTTCGGGCCTGCAGGTTGTCCGAGACGTTCATTTCGTAGTGAAGTGCGACGGCGTCCTCACCGGCCTGGAAGCCGGCGATGAGCAGCCACGCGACGGCGATTACCAGCACAATTTGCATTCCCGTGTCCACGAAGAGCGCGGCAGGCGCTGCCATGTGGGGGCGCGCAACCGGCAACGCCACGTACACGACCAGGAGCGGTAGAAGCAGACGCATCGGTCCCCGAAGGTGACGAACGAGCGCCTTTTCAAGGGAACGTCCCTCCCCGGCGTGTCGAAGCATGCGCTCCGCCCCCCAGCGCAGAAGCACGTATGCGAGAGTTCCTAAGAGGAAAGCGCTGCCGATTATGCTGAAGCTCCAGAGTCCGTTGGCAACGAAAAGACGATCGAGGAACGTGAAATCCATAGAGCGCGGTGGGCAACGAAAAGACGGTGAATGCTCCTACAGGGGGGCGAATGCAAGGCGACTCGCGGCTCCAGTTCCGAATGTGGATGGCAGTGGGGAAGTAGGACGGCACGTACCCGACCGGTCATGTTCTCCTCCTGGAGGCGGGGCACCGGTCATGAGGCCGCCGGTGTGGATTCTCGTTTCTCCGGTTCCGTGCTGGCAAAGTACGCCTCTACCCGATTCCCCCCGTCCTGTTCGTCCCATGCCTCCAGCACGTCCACCACCGCCTCGTGCGTGTCCAGGTGGAATTTTCTCTCCCCGAGGAGCCCGTAGAGCCCCGACCGGCGCACCGTCTCCCGTACGGGTCCGATGAGCCCGGCAATATGTAGCTCAATGCCCATCTCTTCCAGCGACTCGAACACCGAGATCACGGCCTCAACGGCCGTCGTGTCGAGGTCGTTGATGCTGCTGCCGTCGACAATAACAACCTCCACGTCGCGTCCCTCCCGCTCGCTTTTTTCCAGAATAAAGTCTTTGAAGTACTCCGCGTTCGCAAATGAGAAGGACGCATCCACGCGTAGCACCATGATATCGGTCAGGCGCACGGCCTGCTCGAACCGGTCGAGATCCCGGAAGCGCCGGGTGCCGGGGACGTGTCCCAGCTCGGCGACGTTCGGGCGACTGATACGAAACAGCACGGCAATCACCGAGGCGACAATGCCCAGCAGGATGCCCTCCTGGAGTCCAATGAAGAGAATGGCCCCGGCGGTAAGCAGGGCGATGGACCCATCGCGGCGACGCGTTTCGTACAGGCGCCGTAGCTCATCGAAGTCGAGCAGACCGAGGCCCGCTACGATGATGATCGCCGCCAGGGCGGGGACGGGAAGGTAATAAAACAGCGGCGTCAAGAACAGAAGTGTGAGTCCGATGACCGTGGCTGCAAACACGTTGGCCATCGGACTTTTTGCGCCGGCCTGATCGTTGACGGCCGATCGTGAGAAGCTTCCCGACGTCGGGATGCTTTGAAACAAGCTGCCGAAGAAATTGCTGGCGCCCATTCCGATAAGCTCCCGGTTGGCATCGATGGTGTAGCCGTGCCGGGCGGCAAATACGCGTCCCAGAGAAATGTTTTTCATAAACTGGACGAGGGCCAGCGTAATCGCCGCCGGCAGGAGCGCGTCGAGATCCGACTGGTTGACAGCCCATACCTCGGGAACCGGCAGTCCCTGCGGGATCGATCCAACGACCTCCACTCCGTACCGGTCCAGGCCAAACACCCAACTGGTGAGGGTGGCCCCAATCACGACGACCAGGGCGCCCGGCACCAGCGGCGCCCACTTCTGCAGGCCGACGAGCGTGAGAATACACAGCCCCCCAATCGCGGCCGTCAGTAGATGCATGTCGGTCACATTCTGCGCCGCCTCAAGGAGGAGCACGTGCACGTATTGCGATCGCCCCAGCTCCATGCCGAGCAGGTTGCCGAGCTGGCTCATGCTAATAATGAGGGCCGCTGCGGAGGTGAGCCCAGCAATGACGGGGCGAGACAACAGATTGGCCACGAACCCGAGCTGCATAACCCCCATCGCGATCTGCATGATCCCCACCATGGCGGTCAGCAGAATCGTGAGCATAACGTATCGCTCCGTTCCGGCCTGAGCCACGGCCCCAATGCCCGCCCCCACGATGAGCATATCGATGGCTACCGGCCCTAGGGCAAGCTGTCGCGAGCTTCCGAACAGGGGGTATATGAGCAGCGGGACGAGTCCTGCGTAGAGCCCGTAGGTGGGGGGCAGGCCCGCAATCACGGCGTAGGCCATGCTCTGCGGAATGAGCATGACCCCGACGGTGAGGCCCGCCAGGGCGTCGGCCCGGAGCGTTCCCGAGGTATAGTCGGGAAGCCATTCGGCGATGTAGAAGGCCTTCCGAAATGCGGCCCACACTCGTTGCGGCATAGCACGCTCAACAGGTCGTTGAATGGCGGGATGACATCGTTGGGGGAATTTCAGCCACCGGGTTCGAGGCCGGTGGACATATACAACCGCAAAAAGTGGAGGCCTCCCTAATCCGATAGACGAGTCCGATCCTTCCTCAATACCAGAGCCGGTCGTGACCACCGGGGGCGAGGGTGAGGAGACGGCGGGGGAATGGGATGTCTGCTTGTCGCCGGTCGGTCCCACAACGGCTCCGTGCGTTTACACGGAGCAAACAAAGCGAACGGTTCCGGGGGCGTCCAGCGGAGGCCGTTCACGCCCCCGCGCTACGATGCTGCCGGGGTTGATTCCCGCTTCTTGGGCTCGGTCGTTGCAAAGTAGCGCTCCACGCGATCCCCATCGTCCTGCACGTCCCATTGGTCAAAGATTGAGACCACGGCCTCGTGCGGGTCGAGGTGAAAATGGTTCGGGCCCAGCAAGCTGTACAGGCCCGATCGACGGACCACCTCGCGGACGGGGCCGATGAGGCCGGTCAGGTGCAATTCAATGTCCATCTCGTCCAGCGACTCAATGACGGACGACAGGGCCCCGATGGCGGTGGTGTCGAGGTCGTTGATGCTGCTCCCGTCCACAATCACGACTTCGACGTTGCGCCCCTCCCGCTCGCTTTTTTCCAGAATGAAGTCCTTGAAGTACTCGGCGTTGGCAAACGAAAACGACGCATCCACCCGCAGCACCATGATGTCTTTCAGGCGCACGGATTGTTCAAACCGATCGAGGTCGCGAAAGAGGCGGGTGCCGGGCACGTGCCCCAGCTCGGCCACGTTGGGCCGACTGATGCGAAAGAGCACCGTGATGACCGAGGCCCCGATGCCGAGCAAAATGCCTTCCTGTAGGCCGATGAGGAGGATGGAAGAGGCGGTAAAGAGCGCAATCGAGCCGTCTCGACGGCGGGTCTTGAAGAGAACCCGAAGTTCCCGAACGTCGATGAGGCCGAACCCGGCAACGACGATGATGGCGGCCAGAGCGGGAACCGGCAGGTAGTAAAAGAGCGGGGTGAGGAACAGCAGGGCGAGTCCGATGACGATGGCCGCAAATACGTTGGCCATGGGGCTCTTGGCCCCGGCTTGATCGTTGACCGCCGAGCGGGAGAAGCTTCCCGAGGTGGGGATGCTCTGGAACAGACTCCCGAAGAAGTTGCCGGCCCCGACCCCAACGAGCTCCCGGTTGGCGTCCACGGTGTAGCCGTGGCGGGTGGCAAAGACGCGGCCCAGAGACACGCTGTTCATGAACTGGACGAGCGCCAGCGTGATGGCCGCCGGGAAGAGGGCGTTGAGGTCCGACAGCTGGACGCTCCACAGGCCGGGCGACGGGAGGCCCTCCGGAATGGAACCGACCACCGCGACGCCGTACTGGTTGAGGTCGAAAAACCAGCCGGCGAGCGTTGCGCCGACGACTACCACGAGTGCTTCCGGCACCACCGGGGCCCATCGTGGCAGCCCCACCAGCAATACAATACAGCCGACGCCGATGGCGAGGGTCAGCAGATGCGCGTCGCCCGCCTTCTGAACGGCCTCCCACAGCAACACGTAGATGTACTGCGAGCGCCCGACCTCCACGCCGATGAGGTTGCCGATCTGGCTCACGGCAATGATGAGCGACGCCGCCGTTGTCAGTCCCGCAATGACCGGCCGCGACAAGAGGTTGGCCACGAAGCCGAGCTGCATGACGCCCATGGCCATCTGAATGAGCCCCACCATGGCGGTCAGCAGGATCGCCAGGGCCACGTAGCGGGGCGTGCCCGTTTGCGCGATGGCTCCTACGCCCGCCCCTACGATCAGCATGTCGATTGCCGTGGGGCCGAGGGCGAGGTGGCGCGAGCTGCCGAAGAGGGGATATACGAGCAGGGGGACGAGCCCGGCGTACAGTCCGTAGATGGGCGGCATTCCCGCAATGACGGCATACGCCATGCCCTGCGGAATCAACATGACGCCGACGGTGAGGCCCGCCGTCATGTCCGCTTGCATGGTATCCGTCGTGTACTCCGGCAGCCACTCCGTGACGTACAGCGCGTTCACCAGCGTTGCCCACACTCGTTGCCACATGGCGTTCATCGTACCGGTGAGTAGAAAGGACCGAAGCGGTGGGGAACGAATCTGGAGCGAGCGGGGGAGAGGCGGAGCCTCCCTGCAGCGTAACGAATCCCTATACTGTGGTCTTCGCTGATCGTTGAGAAACCGAAAGTCGAGGGGGGAATCGTTGATCCCCCCAATTCGTGAAGAAGTCTGCAAAGCATGTCTTATTCCGGATGGACGGGCGATTACCGGTCCGGGAGTCCGTCAACGACTTCTGTCGATCCGAAGCGGTCGTTTAAAGGGCAGAGCTCCGCGATCAGGGAGATCGAATCGGGAGGATCGAAAACGGGGGACGAATATGTCCGAATGTCATCCGAAAGTGGAACGAGACCGTGTTCGCAGCCGATTGGGGGAAAGCTGCAATGGGGGATCCGTTCCCCCCGTCTCCGATATAGTTGTATTCGCTATTCTGTTGGATGAGGAAGCCGTTCCGCTCTATGAGCTTCGATTTTATGCTCACAGTGGGCGTACTCATTGCCGTGTTTGTGGCGTTGACGATGGACCTTCTGAGTGCCGACGCCGTCCTGCTCGGCGGCCTCGTGGTTGTGGTCCTGGGTGGGGTGATCGATTTGGAACGCGCCCTGAGGGGCTTCAGTAACTCGACGCTCCTTGCCCTCGGGGCGCTTTACGTGGTGGCGGCCGGTTTGCGCGAGACCGGCGCTCTTGATCTCGCCGGCCGGTACGTACTCGGCGGCGAAACCCGCATTCGTCGTCTATTGCTCCGCATGTGCCCGGCCGTGACCGTCTATTCGGCCTTCCTCAACAATACCCCCGTGGTGGCCATGGGCATTCCCGCCATTCGGGGCTGGTGCCGCCGTCACAACGTCTCGCCCTCGAAGCTGCTGATGCCGCTGTCCTTTGCCGCCATCTTGGGCGGCATTTGCACCCTCATCGGCACCTCGACCAATCTGGTGATGCACGGCCTCCTCCAGTCGCACGGCCTGGACGGGTTCGGCTTCTTCGAATTGGCCTGGGTGGGCGTGCCCTGTGCGGGCATCGGATTGCTCTACATTGTCTTTGTGGCACCGGCCCTCATTCCGGAACGCGCTGACATTCGGGCGGAGGAAGAGAGCGAACGGGCCGACCTCATTGAGGTCGAGCTGTCGGCCGAGTCGCCGCTCGTGGGCCAAACGATCGGCGACGCCAACCTGAACCTAATGCCCGGCCTCACGCTGGTTCGCCTGGAACGCGGCGCCGACCACATCGCCCCGATTCAGGCCGACGAGCAGCTGCACGCCGGTGATCGACTGCTCTTTACGACGACGGAGCTCGGAGAAGAGGAGGACGAAACCGCATCCCTGATCGCATCCGACCTCGAAGCGACTGATTCGGACGGGACCCGCGACATGGAGGCGTACGAGCGCGTTCAGCAAAGCCCGCGGCGCGATCTAGACTTACAGGCCTTCCCCGGGCTTCGGCTGGCCTACACCGACGTTCAGCAGGAGGAAGATCGGGAACTCCATCAGGTGGTTGTGCGGGAAGGCTCCTCATTGATCGGAGACCCCATTGAGGAAATTCCGTTCCGACAGCGCTTCGGGGCCGCCGTGACCGGCCTGCGTCGCGGGGGAGAGCGTCTCGATCCCCCTTTTCGGATGTCCAGATTCGGCCGGGCGACGTACTGCTTCTCGATACGCAGCCCGGCTTTCGGAAGGCCCACGAGGAATCCGAAGCCTTTCTCGTGACCAGTGAAGCAGGGGGGGAAGCCGACAAAACGACGGCGGAAGCGCAGGAGCAGCAGGAGCAGATGCGCCCGCACGGGGGCGGCTGGCGGCTCCGGCTCGCCGCCGCCGTGATTGTGGGCATTGTCGGGGTTGTGGCAGCGGGCCTCCTGCACATTGCCGTTGCCGGATCGTTGGGGGCCATGGTGCTGGTTGCTGCCGGCATTCTGTCGCCCGGTCAGGCCCGAGAGGCGGTGGACTGGAACGTTCTCCTTGTGATCGGAGCGGCGCTCGGCCTCGGGGAGGCGATGGAGGCCAGTGGGGCAGCACAGATGCTCGGAAACGGCATTGTGGATGCCACGAAAGTGTTCGGCCCCTACGGCCTTCTT
>CAYOWD010000121.1:0-9293 GCA_964407535.1 uncultured Salinivenus sp.
GGCAGCCAGAGAGAGAGGGCGGTTCCAGTTTGGGGGATCTGTCCTGGCCCATCGGAAAACGAGGGAGAGACCCGTCGCCCCGCCTGGACTCGCCATGTTGGGGCCGGCCCGAATGGGGAGCCTCCAGTTCCCCGTGTCCGGAGTGGACCGGAGAAGGGCGCTTATACCAAGTACGAAGGAGCACATGCAGTTTTCCCCTCGCCTCCGCTCACTGCCGCCTGCTTCCATGTACAATCTTCCCGAGACCACCGAATCAGTCGATAAGCTCGAGCGTCTTGTTCGCGGAGAGAAAGACGCTCTGGGGTCTGATTTCCACAAGCACTTAGTAGCAGTCCTGCGCCAAAAGACCCGGTGGGTCCTTTCTCAGTATACCGACGAGGCGGTCGCTTCCTTGACCGGATACGATTACCTGCTGGAGGCTGGAAGTGCACTGTCATCCTAGGTAGTTGGTATCAGTCTACCGTCTTCTTGCTCAGTCCCGCCGTCCCTCGGCCCCGCCCGATTTTTCCCCGTTCGACTCGCGCCGTGGTAATTTCCACTCCCCCACGTTAGCACAAGGCGCCCCTACGATCACGATCACGCACAGCTGGCAATTTGACGATTCTCCATATTTTTCCGTGAAACAAATAAGACCGAAATTAGGAAACCGATAGGGGGCAATATAAAGAAAAAGTTGTGTGACCGGACCCAATTGGCGAAGAAAATGCGGAGGATCACCATTCCCCTCCTTTCTAGAGAGCATAGCCATTTCGTTACACATTCGTCACGTTTTGCGGTGTGTAATCACACGGTCTTTGCCCTTAATTGTGGCGATGTGCTCGCGATCTTCTGAGCTTCTCTCGCCCGCTATGATTACGTACGCGACGACCACGCGTGATATCGCCGTTACTGTACGTCCGGTTTACCTGGACGAACAGTCGGACCTCCTCAAGCGCACCTTTACCTTCGGCTACGCCGTATCCATCGAGAATACGGGAGCCTCGGCGGTGCAACTGCTGCGTCGGCGGTGGATTATTCAGGAGCACGACGGCACGAGACAGGACCTGGAAGGCGACGCCGAGCTGACGGGCCATCCCATGGTGGCTCCCGGCGAGACGTACGTCCACGACGGCTCCTGCACCATTACGTCCTTCGACGGTACCGTCGAGGGCAACTACCTCGTGCAGCGCGACGACGGCGAACAGTTCCGCGTGCCGCTGCCGTCTTTTCACCTCCACGCCGCCGCCAACTAGTCCGCTTTCGGCCCTTCCGACCGGCGTTCGTTCTCCGGATGCCCGGTCTCCTCTCGTCGGCCCCACGTTTCCTGAGGCTGTCTGCGTCGTCGTCAGGTTGACTGCGGGGACGCTGCGGGACACGCGTCCCGAACGGTGGACTGCCTCTTTGCCTGTGAGCCCCTCCCGTGGATCCCCGAGACGGCGGACGAGTGCCCGCGTGGCCGAAGACCAGAACGAGCAGAGCCTCGCCTCCCACCTTCCCCCCGGCACTCGCAGCGGAACTTTGGACTAGGCCTCGCCCGCACCGACAGCACCGGGGGACCCATCCGCTCATACCACGCCCAGTTCCGCGTCACCGGAAGAGCCCAGACAGGCGAACCCGTCATGCATCCGGTCTGATACCAAATCCGGCTGAACAGTTCGGGGGTACAGATGCAACAGCACAGGTGCAAGCACTTGGGCCCAGGCGCACTCATGCGTCACGCGCCCTGATGCCACCAGCCGTCGGCAGAGGAAGGGACCTCGACTACTGTCGGGAGGCGACACGCGATTACACAATCCCATCGGCCGGGACCGTGCACCCGGATTCGGGGTATGCAGCATGAGCATTGACACTGCAATACGCACATACCCCGACCAATACGCACATACCCCGACAATAGTCGGACGTTGCTCCCATACGCACGTACGCCAACGGAGCTTGCGGAGTTGGGATGAGATGCTCCCCGCGATCGCCCCGTCCTCTAACCCGGCAAAACAGCCGGGCGCGGATTGCATTCATCTGTCCCCTGGGAAGGATTCTCTTCGTGCACGTTCCACAATCGGTTCCGACCGCATGGCGCTTCCCGATCGGTTTTCCGATGCCACATTTGAGCGCTACGACCCGAAGACCTCCAGCCAGACGGCGGCGTACCACGCGGTCCATCGGTTCGTTGAGACGGCACAGACGTCGCCCTCGTGGATGGACCGGATTAAGCAGGTCGTAGGCGGAGGCGACTCCTCCCGCAAAGACGGCTTGTATCTGGTGGGCCCGTCCGGAACCGGCAAGACGCACCTGCTCGCCGCCGCGTACCACGCCCTCGCCCCCGAGGTCTCCTGTGCCTTTCTGCATTCGAGCACGCTTTTCCGATCGACGGAACCGCCGGCGGCCTTCGCTCATCAACTGGCGGATGCCCACGCGGTCTGCTGCCTCGACGAGGTTGAGATTGACGATCCCGCCAACGAGATGCGGCTCGTGCAGGTGATGAAAACGCTGGCGGCCCGCGACGTGCAGCTGCTGGCCACAAGCAACGTGGAGCCCGAGGCCCACCTGTCGCGCCAGATGCACGGCAGCCGCTTTCAACGGTTTCTCCAGCAGGAATTCCGAGACCGGTATCGGGTCGTGGTGGTGCGGGGCGCCGACCATCGCCGGACGGACGCCGTACAACGAACCGGAGCGGGATGGATCGGCCCGCCCCCCTCCACGCGGTCGGCCATGCAGGAGGCCCGGGCCGCGACTGAGGGGCCCGATCTGTGGTGGACGTTCCCCGAACTGCGCCGGGCCACCACAGAGACGGCCCACCCGACGCTCATCGACGAGCTAACGGCCGTCGACCACTTCTTTATCGAAGACATCGTCCTCCGCAACACCGACGATGCCCTGCGGCTTCTCCGCATCGTCGATGCCCTGCACCTCCACGAGGACGCCCCGGCTCTGTACTTCACCGCCGAGCGGCCGCCCGACGTCTGGTTCGACCCCGACGAGCACGCCGGGGTTGCCAAGGCGGTGGCCGAAAAGTTCGATCGCACCGTCTCGCGCCTGTATGCCCTGTGCCAGGTGCACCGGCTCGATGTCTCCGAGGCGGCCTAATCCGTCGCCGCCGGAAGCAACGATCACAACCGCTCGCCCCCTGAATGCCGTCCGCCTCGGTCCGGATACAAGCCGGGCTCCCGCGAAAAACTTCGAGAAGAAGCCGCCCCCAGAACGTAACGAGCAAGCAATTTCCGGCTCGGAATTGGATTATGTCGTCCGTCGGTCTCCCCGAAGGAAATATTCCTCCAACGATGATTGTCATAGCGCCCGTTCTGCACAGCGCTCCTCATGTCAACCGCCTCCCTTGATCCTCGAACCGCCCGCGGCGTCACCGACGTGCTCAACGTGACGTTCCGGCTGCTCCGCGCGCGGTGGGCCTTGTTCGGAAAGGCCATTCTCTACTTCGGAGCGCCCTTCTTCGTTCTCGGCATGGGGCTGCTCTTCATCGGGATCGTGGCCGGCGCGGTGCTTGCGGAAACGGCGATCTCGCCCGGTCCCGGCGCGGTGGCCGGAGCGGGTCTTGGTATACTCGCTGGAATTGGGCTCCTGCTTGTAGGAGGGGCCCTTGCGATTACCGGCATTGTGGCAGTGGTCCAGCTCCATGTGGACACCGACACGGACGAAATCGCCCTGCAGGCGGTGTGGCAGCGGACGAAGGCCCACGTCTGGGGTGTGCTGGGCGTGCAATTCCTGCACGTCCTGGCCCTTCTCGTGCTGGCCCCCATCGCGGTGATTCCCTGCCTGGGCGCCCTCCTCTGGATCGGCGGCGCCGTCTTTCTGACAATCCGCTACTTCTATCTGGCGGTGCCGGTGCGCGTTCTGGAAGACACGTCGGTCGGAGGAGCCATCTCGCGGGCTGGGACCTTGGTCGAGGATGCGTTCTGGCAAACCGCCGGGGTGTTTTTGCTCGTCTACGTGGCCCAGCTCATTCTCAGCACCAGCATTACGTTGCCCATACAGCTCTTCCTGGCAGGTGGGGCTCTCCATACTCTGGACATCGAGGCCCTCCCGGCGTGGATCGGCGCCGTCGCGATCGGCATTGTTCTGCTTATGGTCGCGGTGTCGGTCCTCGGGTACGGCATCATGTACGGGGCGGCGACCGTACAGGCCTATGCCCTCATCGATCAACGCGAAGGCACCAGCGTCGAAGAGGACGTGGCGCAGTTGGAACAGGCGGTCGATCAGACGGACGCGGACACAGACGACGCCTCTACGGATCAGGATCGTCGCAACCCATGACGTACTGGGAACGAGACCTCCCGGACTCCCCCGCTTCCCTCCACGAGAGGATTGTGGGACCCGATACGAGCGGAATCACGGTCCGGACGCCGCGTGCGGAGACGCTGGCACCGTATCGGGCCGATCCGGCGTACACCGATCCCACGGAGTCATCGGGACTGGGCTGGTGGGATCGGATCCGGCGCTGGCTCCTCGAACACGGTGAACCGGTTTCGTCGATGCCGTGGATGGACGAGATTCTCTACGGCCTGACGGCGTTGATCGTCACGGCCATCCTGGTGGCGGCCGTCCGGTGGCTGCTTCGGATGCGGGTGACGCCACCCGTGGAGGCCCAATCAGCGGTGGCGAATGCCCCGGCGGTGACCCGTGAGGACATGGAGACCGTAGACTTTACGGCCCGTGCCGAGGACGCGGCGGCCGCGGGCAACTATCGGAAGGCCGTGCGGCATCACTATCTCGCCGTGCTCCAACACCTCATGGAGGCCGACCTCATCCACTGGACCCCGACCACGGCCAATCGGGCGCTGGTGCGGGAAACCCATGACCATCCCGTGCACGCGTCGTTTGCCCGGGCGACGGACGTGTTCGAGAACGTCCGATACGGCGGAATGTCGGTCGACGCCGAGACGTACGACGACATTCGGGGCCTCATGTGCCGCGTCCGCGACTCTATGCAGGCCTCCGCCCCGTCGCGATGATCGGTTCTCGCTTTGAGCACATGTTCGCGTGGATGCTGGGCGGGGTCATGGCCGCGGTCGTGGGCATTGCGTGGGCCGTGCCGACGCCCCCCGACTGGTCCGACAGCTTTGCGGAGGCGGACCCGCGCCCCTATGCCAGCGAGGTGGTGCGGGCCGTGCTGCCCGATCTGTTTCCGAAGGCATCGGTGGAATCGGTGTCGGCGCCGCCGTTTGTCCATCTCCGTACCGCTACTCCCACGGGCGGGGCCTACCTGTTCGTGGCGAGCCGATTTGCGCCGGCGGCGGAGGAGGCGACGCATCTGCTCGACTACACCGCCCGCGGCAATACGGTCTTCGTGGCGGCGCACGAATTTGGGCGTCACTGGGCCGACACGCTGAGCGTCGCGACGCGCCCGCGCCGCCCATCGTCCCCCGACATGACCGGCTCTCCCGACACGGTGCGCCTGCGCGCCGTCGGGATGGAGCGTCGTGTGCCGGTGCGCAGTGAAACGGTGGCGACGGTCTTCGATTCGGTCGATGCCTCCGCCCCTGCAGTGCTTGGAACGGCCCAGACGGCCGGCGCTACGGTCCCCGTTCTGCTCCGACGAGCACATGGGGACGGGCAGGTGCTTCTGAGCACAACGCCGCGTGCGTTCACGAACGTACACGCGGTTGATGAGCGCACAGCCCCCTACCTCTGGGCGGCCCTCTCCCACATTCCCGCCACGGCCGATCCGGTCTGGTGGGATACGTACCACAAGCCGGAACGCTCTTCGGCCGACACCCCGCTTCGCTTCGTGCTGTCCACCCCGGCCCTGCGACACGCGTATATCGTCCTCCTCGTGGGAATCGTACTGTTTCTCCTCGTCAAGGCCCGGCGACGGCAACGAGCCATTCCGGTCATCGAGCCGCCGACAAACGCGACGGTTGACTTTGTGACGACCCTCGGCCGCCTCGCGCACCGCCGCGGCGACGCCGACACCGTGGCCCGCCGGCGCGTTACGTACCTGTTGGCGTCCATTCGAAACCGGCTGGATGTGACGGCCGACCCTCACACAACGGAATGGACGCAGCGCGTAGCGGAACGGGCGGGCGTGGATCGCGACACGGTGGCGGCGCTCCGTACGGCCCTCGTGGCCGTGCAGACCCCCGAGGAGGTGTCCGCGTCGCAGCTCGAACGACTCGACCGCCGCATTCAGGCATTTCAGGAGGCGCGCGCTCGGTAAGCGTGAATCGCACTCCCGCCCTCGTCTGCACGCTTAACGCATGTTCTCGGTTCTCCCGTCATTAGGTTCTACCGGCTTATGGCCTCTTCTTCGTTTCACGCGCCCGATGAGAACGCCCGTCTCGACCTGGCGCCCCTGCGCGCAGCGGCCGACCGCATTCGCGACGAGGTGGGGCGCATTCTCGTGGGGCAGCGGCGCATGGTCGACCTCTTTCTGGCCGCCCTGCTGGCCGACGGGCATGTGCTCGTGGAAGGTGTGCCGGGCGTGGCCAAAACCCTGACCGCCCGCCTGCTCGCCCGCACGCTCGGGGTCGAGTTTACGCGCATCCAGTTCACCCCCGACCTCATGCCGAGCGACGTGCTCGGCACGTCGGTCTTCAATCCGGACACCACTGAGTTCTCCTTTCGACGTGGCCCCATCTTTTCCAACGTCGTCCTCATCGACGAGATCAACCGGGCGCCGGCGAAGACGCAGGCCGCGCTCTTCGAGGTCATGGAGGAGCGACAGGTGAGTGCGGATGGACAGACGTTTGCGCTCGATGCCCCCTTCGTGGTGTTTGCAACCCAGAACCCGCTGGAGCACGAGGGCACCTACGAGCTGCCGGAGGCGCAGCTGGACCGGTTTCTGTTCAAGATCAACGTCGGGTACCCGTCCCGCGACGAAGAGGAGCAGATTCTCCGCGGGCATCACGACGGACGCGGGCCGGCGGCGCTCCACGAGGTGGAGACGGTGCTCTCGCCGGAGGCCCTGGCGGACTATCGGGCGACGATACAGCAGGTGCACGTGGACGACGATCTCTTCGCGTACATCGCCCGGCTGGCGGATCGCACGCGCAACCACGAGGCCCTCGTGCTGGGCGCCTCTCCGCGGGCGTCCGTGGGCATTCTGAAGGGCGCCAAGGCGATGGCGGCCCTACAGGGCCGCGACTACGTTACGCCGGATGACGTACACGACGTGGTTGCGCCCGTCCTGCGCCACCGGCTTCTCCTCACGCCGGAGCAGGAGATGGAGGGACGGCGTCCCGACGACGTCATCGACCGGATTCTCGCACAGGAAGAGGTGCCCCGGTGATTCCGATCCGTGACGGTACGGCTAGGCACTCCAGGGGACGGGTTGGGTTGGAGCGATCTGCTCCCACTGCTGGTCAGTCAAATCAGAAGGACATCCGCGTTTCGTCGTGGTGTCGGCCCGGAAAGAGAACGGCAGTTGCCCCCTGACGGCTATTCTGGGGCCATTCGAGTACAGGCGCTCATACCAACTCCGCAAGCTCCGTTGGGGGATGTGAGAGGGACGGGGTTGTTGAAGGAGGCCATTCGGCAGAACCTCGTCAATCCTTCTAATGCCTGTTGCTTCTCTCGACGGTAGGTTGTTGAACCGAGGCCCTCCATTGAGGAAACGGTTCTCGGACGTGCGACGGAGCGGTTCCTCAGCGACGGACGGAGGACACCTACGTCCGCAGGGCGAGAGCGACATCGACGCCCTCTCCGCACATCCAGGCCGCGCGTCTTCTCTTTGTCGACATACAGCAAAACGGACGAAAACAGAGGCTTTTCATTCGTTCTCAACGCCGGTGCCTTGATGGTGACGGCGGCGCTCGCTTATATATAACTGGTTTAAATAAACAAATAGCCGCCGGTCTCCCCATGTCTATGTTTTCGGAAGTGCCGCAGCGTCTCTCCGTCGTTGCCGGGATCCTCGCATTGATCGCCTCACTGGCCGTGGCCGGGTGCTCGGACGATCCCATTCTCGGCCCTGATGAGGGCGAACCGGACGATGACGGCGGAAGCTATAGCGTCATCAAACGCCTGGCGCCGTCCGATTCTGTGGAGACATCGCCCGCGAATCCCGAACGATTCTAGCTGCCTCTTTGCCTCCTACTTTCGCTTCTCTCCTTGGTTCGTTTTGGTTGTGCACGACGGCTCGAATGTCCATGCTCCGGCAGTGTATTTCGTTGTTTATCATACTCCTTGTAACTGGTCTGAATAGTATTCCCGTCGCAGGACAGACAACGAAGAAGGGGCGTATTGCCGGGCAGGTGGTAACGGCGACCAACGGGGAGCCCGTTGCGGATGCGACGGTGGGCTTGCCGGGAAGCACGGCGCCGCGGGGCACCACAACTGACGCCGAAGGGGCCTTCCGGCTCACCGGGGTTGCGCCCGGCTCGACGAAGGTGCAGGTGCGTCACGTCGGCTACAAAACCAAGACGCGCACCGTCACGGTCAAGCCGGGGCAAACGGTGCGCCTGACCCTCCGCCTACAGGGCACGACGGTGGAACTGTCGGGCCTTGAGGTGACCGGCAGCAGCGACGCCGCGCAGGCCGCTCTTCCCGGCGCCGCCGCGACGATCGACAAGACCACCTTGAAAGAAGAAAATCCCATCGGCCTGCAGGAGACCCTAGCCGCCGTGCCCGGTGTCTTCATCCAGTCCGACGACGGCATGGGGCAAACGCGGATGTCGGTGAGCATCCGGGGCCTGCAGTCGCGCCGCACCCAGCGCGTGCTGGTAATGGAGGACGGGATTCCCATCCAACCCGCTCCCTACATCTTCTCGCCGCTCTACTACAACCCGCCGCCCGAACGGATCGACAAGGTGGAGGTCATCAAAGGCAGCTCCTCCATCCGCCACGGGCCGCAGACGATGGCCGGCGTCATCAATTACGTGACGAGTCGCCCGCAGCGACGCTCGCCGGGCGGCACGCTCAAGGTGACGGGCGGCTCGCACCGGTACGCAAGCGCCTTCGCCGAGATCGGCGGCTTCGGCACCGACGACGTGCGCCCGCAGGTGCAGCTTCTCGTGAAGCGCGGCGACGGCTTTCGGGAGAACAACGACTTCTTGCAGCTCAACGGCACCGCGAAGCTGCAGTACGATATCGGCGACGACCGCTCGCTGTACCTGAAGTCGAACGTCGACTACGAGCGGATGAACGCGACGTACCACGGCCTCACCCCGTACAGCTTCGAGAACAACCCCGACTTCAACCCGAAGGACGACGACTTCTACCGAATCTTCCGCACCTCGGTCGACGCCGTTTATAATCAGAGCTACGGCGACGGCGTCCAAGGCACCACCAAGCTCTACGGCAACGTCTTCGACCGGCCCTGGTGGCGAGAGGAAAACGAATTGGTGTGGGCGGACGACTACGAG
>CAYOWD010000121.1:9303-12359 GCA_964407535.1 uncultured Salinivenus sp.
ATCCGTGCCCGCTCGTCCGCGTCGCCGCCACCGACGTGACGGATCGCGACAGTGCCGTGGCCTTCGGCAACGATCGCCGATTCTACGTCACCGGGCTCGAACACACGTTCGACATCGACCACGACCTGTTCGGCCGCACCGCGACCCTCGAAACGGGCGCCCGCCTGCACTACGAGCAGTTTGAGGACAACAACAAGGTCAGCGACGACCCGGCGACCCGCGAGGGGGTGTTGTTCCGCGGCGATCTGTCGAACCCGCCCGTGACGATCGTCGGGCGGAGCCGCATCTACGAGACGCGGGCGCTCGCGCTGTACGGCCGGGAGGAAATTCAGCTGGGTCCGCTGCGCCTGTCGCCGGGCCTTCGGCTGGAGGTCTTCAACCAGTCGAGCATTGATCGACTCAACGGCAATAGAAAAGTCGAGCAAACGAACGTGGTGCCGCTGCCGGGGCTCGGGTTCAACTGGGACCTGGGGCGGTACGAGCTGGGACCGCCCCTCGACACCGGACAATTCAACCTCTTCGGCGGGGTGCATCGCGGCTACACCTCCCCCTCCAGCGCCACGTTCCTCACACTGGGGGCCAATGATCCCGACCGGGAATCGGCCTTCGACCTGCAGGCAGAGAAAAGCTGGAACTCGGAGCTCGGCCTTCGCGGCCGCACCGGTGCCGGGCAGTTCCAGTTCACCGGCTTCTACACCTACGTCGAGGACCTGGTCGGCGGAAAGACGCGGTTCACAAAGAACCTGGGCGTGGTCCAAAGCTACGGCCTGGAGACACAGACCCAAATCAAAGGCAGTGCCTTCTCGCGCGTCCTCCCCACCCTGAACGCGTCGTACACCTTCATGCAGACGGAGGTCGTAGAGGGCATCGTGCCGAGTGCCATCGATGGAAATCCAGAAGACATCAGCGGCAACGAGCTCATTGCGGCCCCCAATCACACCGCCACGGTCGGACTCTCAAAAACATTCTCCGGGATCGGGCTCACCCTGCGCAGCACCCTGCGGTATCAGGGCGCGTTCTACACTGACCTCGAGAACCTGGAGTTCACGAGCAATCGGGGTGAGGTTGGGCCGGTGCCGTCGCACACGGTCCTGGACGCCGGGGCCACCTACCGGTACTCGAACGATCTGCGGTTCAACCTCACCGTCAAGAACGTCACGGACAACGTGTATATCGGCTCCCGCCTGCACTCCAACCCACGAGACAAGGGGCCGAGCAGCAACGGCGGCAGCACAGGAATCATTCCCGGGCCACGCCGCCAGATTAACCTTTCCGCTCAGTACAACTTTTAGACGCACAACGAAAAACGCCCCGGCCCTCCGGACAGGACGAGACGGGGCGCCTGTTCACTCTGATTACTCATCATAACGCGAACGCTCCTATGCGACGTTCCCTACTTCGCTACACACGACTTCTTGTACTTCCCCTTCTCGCCGTCGGACTGGTCCTGACGGGCTGCGACAGCAGCGGAAGCAACGACTCGGACGACTCGGGCGAGACATCCGCAAAAGCCTACCCTGAAAGCGGCAGTTACGATGAGGAGATTGTCAGCAATCTGCTCACAACCGACCTCCGCGGCAAAATCGATGGTTCCGTGAACGATCCTGTCGATAAAGAAACGTTGACGGACCTCTACACCGGTGATATCGGCGACAAAACGATTGCGGCTGCCTCCGGAATCACGACCGAGGGCCAGAGCACCTACGACGACATCGCAGGCGATGTGGACCTCTCCGAGAAGCTTTCGGATGTGAACGTAGGACTCGTGAAGAGTGCCGCTTTGGAAAGTGACGACTCGCCCAACTCCGGAACTCAGGTCTCAACGGACGACCTGGTTCGCTTCTACTTCGAGGACGTTACCAACAACGACCGGTTTACGACGCCCAACGGCGTCCACATGGGCCAGTTATCCGAAAAGCTGTTGGCCAGCGCCATCTACGGGGAGGCCGCTCGGATCCTGACGGACTTCGCCAATGATCCGTCGTCCGTGGACGATCCGGCAGAGAAATGGGATGCAGCCTTCGGCTACTACGGCGCGCCCCGCGACTTTGAGGAGGAATTCCTCGATCTCGCGAACGAGGAAGGTCTAGTGAACGGAAGTGGAAGTCGGGACGTGAACGGCACCAGCGGCGTCGACCTCACAACCGAACGTGTCTATACCTGGGCCGGATACACCGCGGAGCGTGCGGCGGCGGCCGAGGCCAACAGTTCCAATAACTTCGCCGGGCGGGCGTTCAAGGCGTTCCGGGACGGTCGTAAGGCCATTGAAAACGACAATCTCGACGAGCTCTCCGGCCCGGACGGGTACGCGGCACAGGCCCGCGACGCCTGGGAAGCCACAGTGGCCGTCAATGTTATCCACTATACGAACTCCATAGAAGGAGCCCTGGATGGCCTCGACGGCAGCAAAACGATTGAGGAGGGTGATATCAGCGAGGATGCTTGGGGCGAAGCCAAGGCGTTTGCCTGGGGGCTCCAGTTCTACAGCGATAAACTGAGCACCTCCCAACTGCAAACCATCCACGATCTAATTGGAAATGATCCTCCGTACAACGAAGGCATAAACGCTTCCTTTTACTCGGCCGTGCTCGGCGATGAGACATTTGACTTCACCGACGATGGAGCGGACAATGACGGTGACGGTGAGGTCGATGAGGCTGATGAAAAGGGTGATGGCGTGCAGAAAATCATCCAGGACGCATATGGCTTCAACGATGCAAATGTGAGCGCGTGGTAGTGTCTATAACGGGCCTTCCACCGCGACTCCACCGGTGATTCCTGATCGACAGCCCCTCTTCTGCTTCGGCAGGAGAGGGGCATCGGTGTCTCTTCCCCGACCGCACAGTTTGTTTTCGCTCGTGAGTGCTTCTTCGTCCTCCGGTCCGACGACACAGTCCCGGCCTCGCACGGACTTGAATTCGGTGTGGACGCGGCTCCGATCGACTCCGGGCGCGTGGATGGCAGTGGTGCTGGCATGCGTCATCAGCCGCCTCGCCACGCGCATCACGTACATCGAGGACCCCGACAGCCTCCGCTTCGCCCTCAGCGTGGCCGAC
>CAYOWD010000122.1:0-12316 GCA_964407535.1 uncultured Salinivenus sp.
GCGCCCCGGACCTCAACGCCAGTGAGGGAGGGGTCGCCATCGAAGAGCTGCAGATTGCCTACGAGCGCCTCCGTACCGAAATCCCAGAGGCGTCCTCCGGCAGCAGTGGGCCCATTGCCGGCCAAGGCGCTGCGTCCGCGTCGGATTCGGTCTCGTTTGGGGGATGATCCCCCCGCGGACTGCTCGCTTCACTCTCCGTTATTCCCTCGACTATCAACGCCTTGCGCCCATGCCCGCAGATTCGGTTCCCACAGACGGGAAACGCGCTTACCTCCAAAAGCTCGACAACAACCAGGATCCCACAGGCGAAAAGTTCCGGGTGCAGTTTAATCCCGAGAGCCTCAGCGTGAGTTACAATAGCACGCTCTCAGGCACCACCCAGGAGGACGAAGCTGAGAAGCAGCAAATGGGGGGGCAAAGTACCTCAATGGAGGTGGACCTCTTCTTTGACGTGACCCGCCAAACCGGAGGGGACGACCAAGACCGATCCAAAATCAAGGATGTGCGGGAGTTGACGGCACGCGTGGAGGAGTTTATGCGGCCCGCAGGAGAAGAGGGACAGGGAAACGGAGGGACTGGTGACGACAATGAGACGCAACCGAACGTCCGGTTCGTGTGGGGATCGTTTCAATACGACGGCGTGATCACGCGGATGAAAGAAGACCTGGAGTTTTTCGACCCGGAAGGCCGCCCTCTTCGCGCGACCGTGTCGATATCCCTTTCCGGGCAGAAACCTAAACCATCGGGTATGGAAGAGGAATCCAACTTGTCGGGGCGTCCCGAGGCCGGCGAGTCCGGTCCGGATCCGGAAGAACCGCCCCCGGGTGCCGAAAACACGAATGGAACGCCCCTTCAGCAACTCGCCGGGGAGGTTGGGGCGCAGGCCAACTGGAAAGCCATCGCCGCCCGGAACGACATCGACAACCCTCGTGCCATCCACAATCCCGGAGCGGTGGACCTGTCTGCGAGGGCGTCCGCTTCTGCGTCGGGGTCGGCCTCGGTGTCCGGTTCCCTCTCCGGATAGGTGCGACCATCGCCCTCTGAGGCGCGCGTTTCACACTCGTTTTCTTCCGCCAACCAACCGATTCGTCGTCATGAGCGTCGTCATTCACGATTTCGAAATTATCCCCGATACGCCCGACGACGACGGTGCGGACGACCCGCCGTCGTCGGATGCTGATTCGGCGTCGGCATCCATCCGGCCCGCCGACGTGGTTCGGATCGTCAATCGGGACGAGCGCCGTCGGTGCCGTCTCCGCGCGCACTGAGCAACGGGACGCGACCGACCGCGCCGGACCGACCGGAGCGGCGAATGGACTTGGGAGGTCATGTACCCCTTCACTCCTCAATCTCAATTCTATGCCTGATGCTGGTGTATACGACGGAGTCGTTGCGGCACGGCCCACCTTTACCGTGGACGGGGAGGTGCGGGACGACCTGACGCGCGACCTGCTTGCGATGCGCGTGTCGGAAACGACCGACGGGCTCTACAACTGCGAGGTCACGTTCTCCAACTGGGGACCGATAGGACCCGAAACGGTCGGCTTTCATCACTTTGACCGCGAGACGTTCGACTTCGGCATGCCGCTCACGGTCGATGTCCTTGCCGGCGACGGGCGGCAAACGGTGTTCGAGGGACGCGTCACCGGGGTCGAGTCCCAGGTGCCCGAGACCCAGTCCCCGTCCCTCGTCGTGCTCGCGGAGGACCGGCTCCAGGACCTGCGCATGACGCGCCGCACCCGGACCTTCGAGGACGTCTCCGACGAAGACGTCGCCCGGCAAATTGCCCGTGAGCACAACCTGGAGACCGATTTCGACGTGGACGGCCCCACGCATGCCGTGCTCGCGCAGGTCAACCAGAGCGACCTTGCCTTCCTGCGCGATCGCGGTCGGGCGGTCGACGCAGAGGTGTGGGTGGAGGGCGAGACGCTTCGGATGCAGGAGCGCACGCGTCGAGACGCCGGCGACCTGACGTTGACGCACGGGGACGGACTGCGGTCCGTGCAGGTGCGGGCCGACCTTGCGCATCAGCAAACCCACTTTACGGTGAGCGGGTGGGACGTGCAGGCCAAGGCGTCGATCAAAGAGACGGCCGACCAAAGTGCCCTGCAGGGGGCGCTGAACAACGGCCGCAGCGGCGCCGCTGTCCTGAAGGAGGCCCTGGGGGAACGGACGCAGCAGATGGTCCACACGACGCCGCGTACGACCGAGGAGGCCCGGGCTGTGGCCGAGGCCTCGTTTCGCCAACATGCCCGACGCTTTGTCGAAGCCCGGGGCCGGGCAAAAGGGGATGGACGCCTGCGGGTGGGGGCCAAGGTCAAGCTGGTGGGGGTAGGGGGGCCGTTCGACGGCGGGCGGTACACCCTCACAGCCGTTCGTCATCTCTTCGACCCTGAGGAGGGCTATCGCACCCGATTCACCGCTCAGCGCCCGTATCTGGAGCCGTGACGGCCGCGGTCCGAGAAGGACGCCTCTTTCTGACACTTTACAAATGAACAAGACGAAATCCGATGAGCAAGACCCACGACCAAGACGTTGATCGACGGCGTCCGGACGGCTTCGGCGGCCAGTTTTACGGCGTGTATCCGGCCCTCGTGACGGACGTTGTCGATCCGGACGGACAAGGCCGAGTGCGGGTGGAGCTTCCGTGGTCGCCGGATCCGGACAATGATTCGTACGAGGCGTGGGCCCGGCTTGCGACAATGGCGGCGGGCCCCGACCAGGGAAGCTGGTTCGTGCCGGACGTGGACGACGAGGTGCTCGTTACCTTTGAGGCCGGCAATCCCCGTCGTCCGTACGTGGTCGGCGCGCTCTGGAACGGGAAGGACGATCCGCCGGAGCAGATGGACCAGGCGGGACGCAATAACAAAAAGGTCCTCCGCTCCCGGAACGGGGTTCAGATTACCCTGGACGACAGCGACGGGCAGGAAACCTTGACGCTGGAGACGCCCGGGGGGCAGACCGTTACGCTCGAAGACGGTCCCGGTGTCATCGAGGCGAGCGACAGCAACGGCAATAGCGTACGGATGGAGTCGAGCGGTGTGACCGTCAACTCCAATTCAAAGGTTACGATCAACACCGGGGCGTCGGTCGAGGTCAATGCTAGCACCGTCACCGTCAATGCCGGAAAGGCAACGTTCAGCGGCGTCGTGCAGGCCAGCACCGTCATCACCAACAGCGTGGTGAGTGCCAGCTACACGCCCGGAGCCGGTAATATCTGGTGAGTCCCGCTTCCAACGCTTCTGCAATATCACCGACGCGGCGTTCCCGAGTTGGTGCGTCCAATCATCAACGATGCTTATGCAACACAACGTGCGCTGGTACACACCGGCTCCGCTCTGGTCGGAGCGACTGCAGAATGGATCTCGCAGTCGCCTGCAGAGGCCTGCGCTTCTGCAGTTCCATCAGGATGACTTTATGGACGAGCTCCAGCGCATTCTGGATGGGACCCCAGGCACCCTCGCGGATCAGCTAGTCGAGGTAGAACAGGACGACGGCGGAGACGGGAATGAGGAGGATCCCCCGCTATCGTTGTACCAGCCGGCGCATGAGTGCTACTACCTCGTCACGGCGAGTCTGGTGTGCCAGGAGCGCGGCCTGCCGGACCGGGCCGTGAAGACGACCCAACAGCAGCGAACGGCCTTCGTGCTGCGGCGTCTCGACTCGGCGCCGGACGACGATGATGACGAAACACGGGAATACGGGTGGACGGGGACGGCCTGGAAGCCGGTGGCGAACCCGACAGCGGTGGCGAATGCCGAGGAGCCCCTCAAGATGTTTCCCAAACGCTATGCGCCCCAAGCCCCCGTTGCCCAAATGAAGGGCGGTCGGCGCATGTGGGCAGGGCTCATTCCGACCGGCAAGCGCGACACCTACGAAACGGCCCCGGTCCACCACGACGATATTATTCGTCGAGCCAATGGGGAGGAGGAAGAAGAGGGGAACGGGGAGACCAATAAGGAGGGAGTACCGAAATCTTGGGAAAAAGAAGAGACCCTCCTCGACCCTCGGAAGACGAAGTTCGCCGCCCGGGTCATCGGCGCCTTTGAGGGGGTGAACGATGTACTGGAGAAGGAGAAATCGACAGTGACCGCCGCAGATGTGCGCGATCCGCTGGTGTTTGCGTGGCTTGATCTCTGGCAGTTTCTGGGAACGCATTTCGACGGATTGCAGGATACGATCATCGCCGGAGACCGAATCGACAGCGACGACTCCGACGTGCTGCGGGTGCTCAACGCGATTACATTGTCGGACTTCACCACCGACGAATCCGGAGAAGAGACAGAGGTGGCCGGCGTGGAGAAATGGGACACGGCGCTCGATCCGCTTCGATCGGTCGATGCGCACGAATCCGATGTCGAGCGCGGGCAACCGGACGACGTACTGGAGCCGAACGAACTCCCGCAGACCGGCGGCGAGCTGGCGTACAGCGATCTCCGCGCCGTCCTCGCTCAGATTCTTGCCCCTGAGGTCGGGATATTCGGAAATGACAACGACACCCCAGCGCTTCAGGAGGTCGTTCAAAACGAGCTCGGGAGTTTGGACGATATCGGCCAGCTTCCCGAAGACCTGAAGCCCCCTGCAACCGATCCGAGCGGTGGGGGGGAGTATGTGGTGCGTTGTGTGTATGAGCGCCCGAATTGTCCTCCGCAACGCCGAATGCTTGTGAGCCGGCCATCGAAGACGTTTCAGCTGGCGTCGTTCTTTGACGCCGACGCCCCGGCGCGCGACATCAACATCACGCTGCCGAGTTCGGCCCTGGCGGACCTGCGGGACTCGTCACAGAACGTGAGCCTCGTGTTCACCAAAGAGCTCAGGCGGCAGGCCGAGCGCGTCCAGGACATCACGCTCAGTCAGCTACAGGACGGAAAGGTGGGGGAGGCCCCGACGGTGAATATCGGCATGATCTGCTCCCTCTCCATCCCCATCATCACAATCTGTGCCCTCGTCCTGCTCCTCATCATCGTCGTCCTGCTAAACATCGTGTTCTGGTGGCTCCCCTTCTTCAAAATCTGTTTCCCACTGCCGACCAACGACTAACAGCCCGTTGTGTCCTCGCCCCTACGCCCCCAATCCCCAACCTCGCCATGAGCCGCGGCATTGCCTTTCCCCCTCGCATCGGACCGGACGGTCGGGTCGCCTGGTCGTCCGGCGCCCAGAACGTGCGCGAGTCCATCCGAATCATCCTGCAGACGAACTTGAAGGAGCGCCTCATGCGTCCCTCGTTCGGCGGCGGGCTGGAGCCGTTCCTGTACGAGCCCAATACACTCGCGACGCGCACCCAGATTGAGGAGCGCACCCGCCGCGCCCTCACACGCTGGGAGCCGCGCGCGGCCCTCGAAGAGGTGCGGGCAGAGGCGGCCCCCGACAATCCCGACGCCGTCATTCTTACGATCGCCTACACCGTCCGGGACACCGACACCCGTGAGCAGATGCGCCTCACCCTCGACCTCGGCGGTTGATCCGAACGGGACGAAACGGACGACGCCACACGCTGCATTCTGATTCCCACCTTCATCTTATGTCTCTTCCAGAGCCGGCCATCGACGATCGCGACTACGAGGAGATCCTCGACGAGGCGCTCGAACGCATTCCGGTTCACAACCCGGACTGGACCAACTTCAATGAGAGCGATCCCGGCGTCACCATGCTCCAGGTGCTCTCGTTTGTGGTTGAAAGCATGCTGTACCGGGCGAATCGGGTCCCTGAGCGCAATCGACGGAAGTTTTTGAACCTCCTGGGGGTAGAGCGGCAGCCCGCCACGACGGCCGAAGGGCTCGTCCAGTTTAGTCGGCCCCGGGGGCCGCGAGAGGCCGCGATGCTGCCGAGCGAAACGGAGGTGCGCGCCGGATCGGTTCCCTTTCGCACGATGAACGCGGTGGAGGTGCTCCCGGTTGAGGGACGCGTGTACTACAAAAAGAAGACGTCGGACGTCGCGCCGGGGACAAGGGAGCACTACGGGGAGCTCTTCAAAGAGGCCGGCGGCCGTCCCCCGCCGGAACTGGCCTTCTACGAAAGCGCTCGGTTGTCGCCGCCGTCGCCGGGGGCCCCGCTGCCGACGGTCAACCTCGACACTGACACGCCGGAAAGCGATCAGGCGCTCTGGCTGGCCCTGCTTGCGCGGCCGGGCGACGCGGACGCCCTTGACGAGGTCCGTGGTGCGCTGGGCGGCCGGACGCTCTCGTTGGCCGTGGTTCCGTCTCTGGAAGATGCCGATCGGGTGTTGCCGCCGAAGGGGGAAACCGAGAACAGCCGCCAGGGACGGCTTCGCTTTTCGGTACCGCGGCCCGACAGCGACACGGCGCGCTATCGTGCGCTCGAAGCACAGACCGAGCAGAATCTGCTCGTCGAGCCCGGCGTGGCGCAGGTGACGCTCCCGGAGGCGAGTGGGCTCGGCCTGTGGACGAACCTCGATCCCACCGAGGCCGGCACGGGCGACTATCCGCCCTCCCTCGACGACACGAATGTGAGGGATCGACTCATCACCTGGATTCGCATCCAGCCGGAGGCCGCAGCCGGGACGGCGACGAGTTCCCTTCCGTCCAGCTTCAGTCATGTGGGCGTGAACGGGGCCTACGTGGAGCAGCGCGCCCGGGTGCAGAACGAGTTTCTCGGGAAGGGCACCGGCGACCCCGACCAGGAGGTGCAACTCGTCAACACCCCTGTTCTGCCGGACCGTGTTGAGGTGACGGTGGGCGGGACGTCGTGGCAGCCGATTGACGATCTGATGGCGGCCCCGCCGGAGGTGCCGCGGGGCAATCCACGACGGGCCCCGGGACAGGGGGGCGGGCAGAACGGGGATCCGCGGGTCTATACGCTCGACCGGACGTCCGGCACCATCACATTCGGCGACGGCCTGCGCGGCAAGCGCCCGCCGGCAGGCGCTGTCATCCAGGCCGACTACGACTACGGCGGCGGTGAGCAGGGCCTCGTGGGCATTGGCGCCATCCAGAAGGGCCCGAACCTGCCCGCCGGCGTGCAGGTCGAAAATCCGATTCGGACCTGGGGGGGCGCCCCGACGGAGCCGGTGAAGAAGGCGGAACGCCGCATTGCGGAATACCTAAAGCGGCGCAATCGCCTCGTGACCACCGACGACTTTGAGGCTATCACGCAACGGACGCCCGGGGTCGAGATCGGGCGGGTGGATGTGCGTCCGCTGGTCCATGCCGACTCGGGCACGGCGGACGTGCGGGCCGAGGGCGTGGTCACCGTGCTTGTGATTCCGGCCTCCGACCCGAACCGCCCCGACGCACCGACCCCGGACCGGCTTTTTCTCGACACGATCTGTGAATACCTCGACCGTCGTCGCCTCATCACAACGGAGGTCCACGTTCGCGGGCCGAGCTACCGAGAGGTCTGCGTCTCCCTTGGGATCGAGGTCGTGCCGGGCGCAGACGCCCCCTCGGTGCACGAGCGCGTCCGGACGGCCGTTCGGACCTTTCTGTCGCCGTTGGAGGGGGGATTCGAAGAGGAGGGATGGCCGCTCGGGCGCGCGGTCGAGAAGCGGGAGTTGCTCACCGTGGCCGCCCGCGTCTCGGGGGTGGCGAGCGTCAACGAAGTGCGGCTGGTCGGGCCCGCGGGGCGGGGGGCGGGCACGGAGGTCGCTATGACTGGCCTCCAGTTGCCGCGCCTGACCGGGCTCTCCGTGCAGGGCGAACGGGCCCGGCCGTTGGAGGCGGTCTGTCCCGGCGCGGCGGGCGACGCCGGCGACGGAGACGGAGATGGAGAGGACGGGCAGCAGGAGGTCTTCTTTCCCGTTCCGGTCGTGCCCGAGGAGTGCTAACCGCCGAGGCGGTCAGACCGCCCCCGACGACGAACGACCCGTTGATCGAGAGCACAAAACGGACGCATCACTCACCACTCGACCCCCACAGGGCTCATGCGCGACGTCAATAATACCGGCTTCAAGCTCGTGCTCGGCCGCCCGGACTGGAAAGACCGGTTTGGGGTAACGGCCACGGCCACCGACGATTCCGACGCGGACGTCGTCTACGATGCCGACGACCGCTGCGTGACCCTGCGGCCGCTCATCGAGCAGGTTCCGCGACGGTCCGACGAGCCCCGCCTGGAGGCGTCGGACCGCACGTCGGCCGTACGGGACCGCTACGGATCGTGGTACTGGATCGACCCGTCGGCTCCGGCGCGAATCGTTGTGCGGAATGCCGGAGACGAGCAGGTGGCTTCCTTCTGGTCCCCCGAAACGGCAGAGCACAGTCGGGCGCGCGGGGCCGACGAGGACAGTCCCTTCCGGCCGGTCGAGTCTGCGAGTGCCTCGACGCCGTCCGCGCTGGGCGCCCTCACAATGACAACGGATCATCGGCTCGTCGTCGCCGCATCGTCGCCGGCCCATTTGCTCGTCTTCGACCTGCACGCGGGCGGCCCCCCGCAGCGCATTCCGTGGGGCGGAGAGGGCACGTTTGCCCCGGCCGACGCAACGCCCCGTCCGGGAGGCGGGCTCTACCTGCTCGATACGCCCGAGGACGCCCCCGCCCGAATGTGGGCCGTGAATCGGACGTTTCGCCCCGACGGTCCAGCGAACGCGGCGGCATCGGACACTCCGTTCCGGCCGGTGGGCACGACGAAGGGGGACGACGATTCCGGGTCGTCCGCGTCGGGGGCGACCCCGATCGTTCTTCTGTCCGACACCCAGCCGCAGGTTGTGGAGGCTCTTCCCGACGATACCGTTCTCGTGCTCTCCGTGGCGCAGGAGGAGGGGACCTACCACTCTACGATTCACCGCTACCGGATCGATGAGACCCACCCGGATCGGCGCGAGGAGATCGGACGGATCGCCCTCCCGGCGCAACTGATCCCCGACGCGCCGGACGACAAGGACGCCTATAGCGAATGGCGGGCCCACGACATGGCCTTCGTGTCCGGGGCGCCTACGCCCACCGATGCGGTACGGGGACGGCTCTATGTCGTCGGAACAGACGGAAATCAGGCCTACGAATTCCACCTCACCGGCGACGCGGACACGGCGAGTGCCGAGCTACAGCCGTCGTATCTTCCGCTTCGACGGTTCGGGGGCAAGGGACTCGTGGAAGCGGACGGCACCGTCTATTATGATTTGGGGGATCGCTGGGTGCCCCTCCGCGCCCAGCGGAAGCCCCGCTTCGTAGAGCGGGGGCAGATCGAGTCGAGCACGTTCGACAGTGAGATCGTCGGCTGCACCTGGCACCGGCTTTTTGTGGATGCCTGTATCCCGACCGAGGCCACCGTGCGGGTGGAGAGCCGGGCCAGCGACCACCGGGATCGACTGCCCGATCAGCCCTGGCAGTCGGAGCCGGACCTGTATCAGCGAGACACCGGGGCGGAGGTCCCGTACTACGACCCGTTTCCCAACAGCTCCTCGGAGCAGGAGGGGCGCGGAACGTGGGAGCTGCTCCTGCAGCACGCCGAGGGCCGGTACCTGCAGGTGCGACTGACGCTGGACGGGAATAAGCGGTCGGCGCCCCGGCTCTACGCGCTTCGGGCCTACTTCCCGCGGTTCTCGTACCTCGAAGAATACATGCCGGACGTGTATCAGGAGAATGAGGCATCCGCCCGCTTCGTGGAGCGCTTCCTCGCCAACGCGGAGGGGATGCTTACGGACATGGAGGGCAAGATTGCCGCCGTGAAGGCCCTGTTCGACGTGCGCACCGTGCCCGACGAGTACTTGGACTGGCTGGCCACCTGGTTCGGGGCCTCGTTCGACCCCGCGCTCGACGCGCGCCGCAAGCGGCTGTTTCTCGATCACGCCGTGGAGCTCTTCAACCAGCGGGGGACGCTTGCCGGGCTGGCCCGCATGCTTATGCTCGTCCTCAACCCCTGTGCCGACGAATTTCTGTTCACGCCTGCGGGCATCGCCGATGCGGTGGGGCGGCCCCGCGACGCCACCGACCGCACCGCCCGCGGAGAACGCGTTCGCATTGTCGAAGCCTTCGCCACACGCGATGGGCCGCGGGCCGTCACGGGAGCGGCCCGCCCCTCCGAGCAGCCGACCAAGGTGCGGGTCGATCGCCCCTGGACGGCCGACGATGGGGCCGATACGCTTCACCGTCGCTTCCGCACGTTCCTCGACGGGGAGCGGTACGAGAGCGTCGAGGAGCGGAAGGCAGTGTGGGGGGACCCCCCGTCGTTTCCACCGCTCCTTCCGGCGGCCGACCAAGAAGGTGCTGAGCAGAAGCGGGCCGACTGGCAATTGTTTATCCGCCGCGTCATTGAGGGGGCGTACGCCGCCATCGATGCGGGCGAGGTGCGGTGCACGTCGGGCGAAGACGCCGACGCCGTTACCCAGCGCTTCCGCGCCTTTCTGGAGCGCCGATACACTACTGCGAATGCGGTCCCGACGGCGCTGTCGGACGGGGCCGCTCGCTTCGAGGAAATCCAGCTCCCACGCACCCTGCCGAAGGACAACGCGCTGGACGACTGGATGGACTTCGTCGGGACCGTCATGCCCATTCACCGTGCCGCCCACCGGTTCCGGGTGCTCGTCCCCGTCGATCCCAAGGCGGACGTGGCGGCGCAGCGACAACGCCTCGATGTGGCGCGACGGGTGGTTGAGACGCAGAAACCCGCCCACACGGCGTTCGAGGTGCTGCCGTATTCGGCGGCCTTCCGCATCGGCACCGTGCGCACCGGGCTCGATACTGTGCTCGGTCGGGGCAGCCGCTACGCGCCGCTCCTCGTGGGCGACGGGGCGCTCGCCGAGAGCACGATCGGGCGACGACACCCGGAGAACGTGCCGGACCGGCGCGTCGTTGGGCGCGACGCCGCGGACACGGACCGGCCCCTATAGCTGATCTGCGATCATCCCTTCTACACCATTCCACTCATCTTCGAATTTCACGTTACCCCATGAGCACGTTCACCACAGCGTCCCCGTCGACCGTGGAGGACCCCCATAAGCGCGTTCACTATTCCACGGGCCTGGTCCTCGGAGTCGACGAGTTTGAACAGGAGCAGGCCCATCTGCTGGAGCGAGATCGGCTCCACAACCGGGCGCTGCACGGATACGGAACGGTGTACGGGCTCCGTCTCACACTCGAAGAGGCGCCCGAACTCAGGGTCAGTCCCGGGCTGGCTGTGGTCCCGAGCGGACAGCACGTTTGCATCGAGCAGCCGCAGTGTGCGGTCCTCGACGACTGGTTCGAGGCCCAGGACTTCGATACGGAGGTCGATCTGGAGGACCGGTTGGAGACCTCGGAGGAAGGAGCGCCGGTCCTTCCGGTGTACGTCGTCCTCTGTTACCGGGAGTGCACGACCGATTCCGTCCCCGTTTCGGGCGCGCCGTGCCGATCGGCGGAGGACAGCATGGTTCCGTCCCGGATCGCGGAAGATTTTGAACTGCAGTTGCGCCTGACCCCGCCGCCCCAGGCGTCCGAACACGCCACCGAGGCGTTCGGCACGTTTCTGCGGCGCATTCAGGCCACCGAGCATGAGGACCGTGCGCTCGACGAGGCGGCGTTCGAGGAGGCAGTCCGGGGCGAAATCGAGCGGATCGCGGACCAGATCGGCGCAGGCACTCCGCCCGGGGCCGGAGACGCGGAGGGGCCGATTCTGATTCCCGCCTCGAACGCCCACGCGTTCCTGGAGCGCGCCTTTCAGCTCTGGAGCCTGCACGCCGGCCGCGGCATTGAGTTCTCCTCGAACCGGTGCGGAGACCCGTCGGGCGCGGATCCCCACTGCGTCCAGCTCGGACGGGTAGATCTCACGCTTCGTGCAGTGGAGGGCGATTCGGAATCGCCCGAATACGAGTTCGACCGCGTGTCGGACGATGCCGTTTCGGAGGACGATCGGCCCGTTTTGATCGAGACGCGGCTTCTCCAGGAATCCCTCACGCAAGGGGGGCGCCTGGACGCGGCGACCCTCCGCCGCACTCTCGCGACCGTTTCGGTGGAGGCGCCGGAGACCCTCCGGCTCTGGATCCATCACGACTCGCCTCTCCAGCCAACGGGAGAGGCACCGTTTGCGGTCACGGTAAACGGGGAGGCGCGGACGGTGAACGGCATCACCGAGGTCGGCTCCACCCCCAGCCTGAACGCGTTCGATTTGGCGCTCGACGCCCCCGTCGCCCCCGGGGATCGGATTGCCGTACAGGTGCATCTCCGAGACGTCGAAGAGGAGGATACCGGCGAGTCGCTGCTCGATCGGCTCGATGCGGAAGGCCCTGGGCGGGACTATCTCGATCGGTCGGGCGAGACGGTCCCCGTCTACACCGTAGCGCCCGTGTCGACGCTCAGCCTCGGCGACCTCGCGGATGTCGACGTGCCGGCGCAGATGGACCGGGAGCACGTCCTCGCGTGGAACCCCGAGGCGGACGCGTGGCAGAACA
>CAYOWD010000123.1:0-12230 GCA_964407535.1 uncultured Salinivenus sp.
CCGGATCGGTTCGATCCGTGTGTCCGGATCGGTTCGATCCGTGTGTCCGGATCGGTTCGATCCGTGTGTCCGGATCGGGAATTCGGCTCCCGGACGCATTGCGCGGGAGGTTCCGCGTTGGTCGGCGGCTTACCGTGAGGCCTGGGACGGATTGTCCTCCCACATCTTCTGCTGGTCGGACCCGGGGGAAACCGAATAGGGATCGTCCGGGAGGTCGACCCGCTTCAGCACGGGATAGCGCTTCTTGTAGCGAAACGGATTAGGGTCGTTTTCGGGCTCGTCCCCGAGGACCAACACCGTCGTGCCGGGGGACAGTAATTCGCCTCGTCCGGAATCGGGGCCTTTGTGCCCGCGGGTGGTCTCCCAGGGCTCGGCCCAGTCGTACACCCACTTCGCATCGGCATCGATGAGCCGGACGCAGCCGTGGCTGGCCGGACCGCCGGTCGGCATCGAGTACTGGTGAATGTGGATGCCCCGGGCGGCGTGGAAGTTGAACACCCAGCGCATCTTCCACTCCTCGCCCGGGGGGCTGAGCGTCGAGACGCGTTCTTCTTCTTTCCAGTTGAAGTTGAATCGGCCGTTGGGCGTGGCGCGGGAGGAGTCGGGATCCCCCGTATTGACGATGCCCCAGCGCGCCAGCTTGCCATGCTCGTAGGCCGCAAAGGCCTGTACCTTCTTGTGGATTATGAAGAGCTTGTCGAGGGTATGGCTCCCGGGGTAGTAGCGTGGAAATGGGGAGTAGGCCCGAAAGTCGAGATTGAATTCGGTAGGCACGACGAGCGTGTCCCCGAGCGGCGTGTTCTCGACGGCCTGTCGATTGAGAAGCTCGACGAGCTGGGAGCGTTTCTTGCCGAGATCTGTGTCGCCGTCCCCAAGGTCCTGGTAGAAACGGTTGCGCGCGACCACGTGGTTGCCGCTGAGGTCGTCAATGACCTTATACTCGTAATAGACCTCCGGAAGGTCGTTGAGGTTCTCCGCGCGGATCGAAAGGAGGTCTTCGATGGCATACTGGTCAAAGTAGCCTTGAGCGGCGGCAGGGCGGGCGCCGATCATCAACAGAACTGTACAAATGGCGCCGACGAATACGAAGCGTACGGACGTGGACATGTGAAGCGAGAGGAAGTCGTTGGAAAAATCGGCAGCCGTAACATACAACCCGGCTCTGGAAGCATTCGTTTCCGGACGGGAGCCTACGGAAGGCACACCTTTTGGCGGAGCGCATCAATGACCGTCGAGTCCCCGAGGACGATGAGGATGTCGCCGGCATCGATTCGGGCCGACGGAGACGGATTGAACTGCATGGTTCCAGTGTCGCCGTCAATCATGCCGATGACCACGGCGTCGAACTGCTGGCGAAAGTTGCTGCCGGCGAGCGATTCCCCGGCGAGGGGGGCGCTGGAATGCACTTTGACCTCTTCGATTTGCAGGCTCAGGGCATTGGTGTGGAGAACCTGTTCCATGAACTGGTCCACGTTGGGCCGGAGCACCACCTGCGCCATGCGGTCGGCCCCGACCTCGCTGGGGGCAATTACTTTGTCGGCCCCGGCGTGCAGGAGTTTGTTTCTATTGTCGTGGTCGACCGTGCGGGCGAGGATAAAGAGGTTCGAGTTGATTTCCCGAGCCGTGAGGGCCACGAACACATTGCTGCTGTCCTCGGGAAGGGTGAGGATGAGACAGCGGGCGCGTTCGATGCCGGCGCGTTTGAGGACGTCGTCTTTTTCGGCGTTCCCTTTGACGTAGAGGATCTCCTTTTCTTGGAGGGTCTCGATTTCGTCGGGATCCATTTCAATGACGACGCACGGGCGGTCGGCGTTTTCCAGGTCCTCGGCCAGACGCTGGCCGACGCGCCCGTACCCGCAGATGATGTAGTGATCGGAGAGCTTATCGATCTGCTTCATGATGCGGCGTTCGCGAAGGCGTTCGCTGGCGAGGAGGAGTTGGGCAGAACGGGCAATGACGAACGTAAGCAGGCCGATGCCTGTGACCCCGAGGCCCAGGGTAAAAAGTCGACCGGTATCCGAGAGAGAGTGGACCTCCTGGAAGCCGATGGTTGAGAGGGTGATGAACGTCATGTAGAAGCCGTCCATCCAGGACCACCCTTCGAGGAGGGTGTAGCCCATGGTTCCGATGACGGATAGCACGAGGACGGCCAGGCTGGCCAGGAGAATCTCCCGCCGGGAGGGATCCATGCGGGCAAGCCACCCGAGCAGTGCCTCCCAGGGATTGCCCAGGGGACCGGTACGCATAGTCGTAAACGACGGGGGAGGTGAAGACGCGATTCGTCCGGAGGAATGTCGCGGGGGCACGGGCGCTAGGCCGGCGTCGGAAGGTCGAAGGCGTCGGCATGCCACGACTGGCCGGCCGGTTGTTTGAAGCTGCCGGTCCGAACTTCGCCCAGCGTGGTCACACTGGGGTCGAATACCGGCGTCTCTGTCGTCACGCGGCCCATTTCGGCTCGTTCCTGGAAGGTGCCCCGAGAGACGGCGGTGATGGCGCCGTCCTCGGCCCGATAGAGCACGTGCAGGGAGGGCACCCACGCAAGGTCATGGGCCTCAGCCGCGGCGTCGACGGCGTGGGTCGCGTCGTCGATGGCACAGCCCGACGGATCGGCGCCGTCCGTGCGGGCCCCGGCGAGGATGACGAAGCGGTCGTGCAGGATGGTGGCTCCGCCCTGTACATTCTTCTGGTGTGAGGACCAGTCGTCGATAAATTGCTCCAGTCGGTCGAGCAGGGCGCGCTGGGTGTCGTCGGAAAGCGGCTCCGTAGCGGGATGGATCCATACGCGGGCGGCGTCGGGCAGGGCAGGGAGCACAGCGGCGTCGGAAGCCATCGCAGAACAGGGGATCGGTCGAAAACAGAGCGTTTCCCTTGTAAGGGGCGGCGGGGAATTTGTTTTCACGTCCGATGTCTTGCGTGTGCCTGGGGACGCGTTGTGCGGTTGCGTCTTCCCTTTTCGGTAATCGGGTCGAGGGGATCGACAAACCGCTGCGTGCGGAGAAGGGAGAGTCTGAAGCGTAACGGTTCGTAAATCGGTCTTACAGACCTGACAGCTGAATAAAACAGCGCCTTCTCCTCTCGGGGGCAAAAGGGGGGGGGGCATATTTGAATCCGCGTCTACTCACAACTGCGACTAACTCATGATCGACGTTTCCCGTTCTGTAAGTACCGTTTCGAACCGACTGTTCGCCGATTGGCCGCGGTCCCTGCTGCGAGGGGGAATCGGGGTCCTCAGCATTGCGTTGCTGGTCGGGCTTGCCGGGTGTGCGAGCTCCGGGCAGGGGAAAAAGGGAGGAGATCAGAAGATGAGCAAGAAGGAAAAGAAGATGTTGAAGACGTTGAAGGCGATGAACAATTCCGATGGGTATCTGGAGGCCCATCGGGACGTGAAGGAACCCAAGGAGCTTCTTGGCGGCCCCATCTCCTTCCGCATTGAGCAGGAGAATGGCGGTGCCCGTGTGGCGCTGCCGGACAAGCGGGAGCTTGACGGCGACGTGTTTGGGACGCCGAAGATGCCTCTCGCCTTTACGGGCACGCCGGGCATGTCGGGGGTGCCGGTGCCGTTTCGAAACAAGAAGGACGGAGAGTTTACGACCCTGAAGAAAAAGACGCCGTTCGGGGACAAGAGCACCGTGATGAAAAACGGCGAGATGATGTTGAAGGCGACCGACGCCACGGCGACCGACGCCGCCAATACGGACGACGAAGTGAAATTCAAGGCGTCCTGGGAGGACAAAAAGGGAAATACCTACGCGGTGCGCTGCTGCGGCATGCTGGCGTCGGCCGGGAAGGAGTTTCCGACCTTTGGCGGGGTGATGACGAATCACATCCTCCACGGATTCACGGACATCGGCACCCCGCTTTTCCCGAGCGCCTATACCTACGCGGCGTTCTGGGGCATGGGCAAGGTGCTCAAGAACGGCGAGGTCGTTGACAACAAGCGGCTCGTACACGGCATGCTCACGGAGTACGCCCGAACGGATGGGTACGAGTTGGCGTCCGACAGCGAGGTGACGCCGCAGCGTCGTCACTTCCACCTCATGGTGGCGCCGTTCGCTCCGGTGAAAGGAAAGCACACGTTCACACACGAGAACGTGTCGACGGGCTTTACGCTGCCGAACGGCAAGGAGCTTCCGTTCTGGCACGTCATGTTCCAGAACCTGGACATCGAGAGTGAGCGCGAGTAACGCTGGATGCTCTGCGGGCACATGAGTCGCGGCTTCGGGGCGTCGGGAGGCGAAACGAGCCGGGAAGTACGGCGTCCCGGAGCGGCACTGCCCGTCGTCTACTCTGCTCCATTGCTTTCGTCAAACAAGATGTTTTCGACAATGCGCGTTTTCGGTCGTCTCATCCGAACGCTTTTTCAGTATGTCTACGTGCTCGTTATCGGGACCGGCGTGTTTGTTGCCGTCGCGGCGACGTCGCCGGACGACGAACCGGCCGCTGAGGTGGGCATGACGAACACGATGAAATATACCCCGGACACGGTGCACGTACAGGTCGGCGAAACGGTGCACTGGACAAACAACGCCGACGTGATGCACACGGTCACGGCCGACCCCGAAGAGGCCTTTCAGAACAACAGTGTGCAGCTGCCGGACGGAGCCTCCCCCTTCAATTCCGGCAATCTCGATCCGGGGGAGACGTTCAAACATACGTTCGACGTGGCCGGTACGTACCGCTATTTCTGCATTCCCCATGAGGCAGCCGGCATGAAGGGCGTCGTGGTCGTGTCCGCGACGAAATGACTGCCCATTCGTTGCAAAGACGGCACGAGATTCGCGCAACGAATTCATTTTCCGTTCATAATACAAGCTAGGATATAGTTGGAAGCGCTTGCGCCCGGATCTATTCGGACAACACACTCACCGTTATGTCTACCTACCGTACTGTCATTGATTGGATTTCGGACCATCGAGAAGCGGGACTCGACGTTGTCCGCATTTACCTTGGGATCGGGCTCTTCGTACGCGGGATTCTCTTTATTTCCGAATCGCAGGGGATCGAGGCGCTCGTGGACTTGTCTACGTTTTCTGTCGCGTCGGCCGCCGTTGCGCATTACGTGACGTTTGCGCATCTGCTCGGTGGCATCATGCTGGCCGCGGGGCTGCTTACGCGGCTGGCGGCGCTCGTACAGATTCCCGTGCTTATCGGCGCCGTCTTTCTCGTTCACCTGCAGGAGGGGTTGTTGGCCGGGGGACAGTCGCTGGAGTTTTCGGCGCTCGTCCTGTTTTTGCTCGTTTTGGTCTTCGTATTCGGGCCGGGAACGTGGTCGGCGGATCGATACGTCTTTGAGCGGGAACCGGACCTGCAGGAGCAGGAGCCGGAGCTGTGGTGGCGCGACGAAAATTTCGACACCCGAGAGGCGATTCCCAAAGACGGAGGAGGGGGCGACCGGGAGCCGGTGCCGGCCGGAGTGGCGGCGGGCTCGGCGGCCGAGGCCGTCACCAAGAAGGCCGCCGCCGAGGAGGTCGGCGAAATGACCTGCTCGTGCGGCTATGATATCAGCCATCCGCGTATAACGGCCGAGCCGCGATACGGGATGAGTGCCGGGTTCTTTTTCATGATGGGCATCTCGGCCCCTGTGAAAGAGGTGGTGTTTTACTGCGAGAAGTGTGGGACGATCATGGATCGGACTCGGGACCCGAAAATTCTGAAGAAGTATCGCTGGCACACCTCTTGAAGCAATCCCCACATACAATCCATTTCCTTTTCCATTGCGGCCGTCTCGGGCCCTTCATAGACGATGGATACGGGTGAGTATGCAGAAGAAGATCGGAAGACGCCGGCCGGCACTGCACTGGTGCTGGGGGGCGGAGGGGCCCGTGCGGCGTACCAGACGGGGGTTCTGGCCTACGTGGGGGAGGCGTTCCCCACGGCCTCCGTCCCGCTCATGACGGGGGTGTCGGCCGGCTCCATCAATGCGGCCCACCTTGCGGCCGACCCGGGACCGTGGGGGGAGCGCACGGCGCGCCTCGCGTCGTACTGGAAAGATTTGACCACCGACGATGTGTTTTCTCCTCGTTCGCTGTGGACGGTGGGCCGGTCGCTCGTCCGGGGCACGCCGAGCCCGAAGCAATCGCTGATGGATACGGCGCCCCTTCGGGCCTATCTGGAGGAGCGGCTGCCGACGGATGCGACGGGGACGTTCACGGGGGTGCAGGAGAACGTGGAGGCGGGGCGCCTGGACGGGCTGGCCATTTCGACCTCGAACTACGACACGCTGCAGACTGTCACCTGGGTAGAGGGATGCTCCATCGACAGCTGGGAGCGGCCCAACCGGCTCGGGCGCCGCACCGAACTGGGCCTCGATCACGTGATGGCGTCTACGGCCCTTCCGCTCGTGTTTCCGGCCGTGGAGTTGGAGGGCGGATGGTACGGCGATGGGGGCCTTCGGATGCTCGACCCGCTGGCGCCGGCCGTACATCTGGGGGCCGAGCGCCTGTTCGTGATTTCGACGCGCTACGAACGGTCGCAGGCCGAGGCCATTGCGTCCGGGGCGTCGGCCGTCTACCCGTCGCTCTTCCAGATGGCGGGCATTCTGGCCAACGTGCTGATGCTCGACGTGCTGGAGCACGACGCCGCCGTGCTGCGTCGTCTCAACCGGCTCCTCCGCCGGCTCCGTCCGAATCAGCGCGGCGGACTGCGTCCCATCGATCTCCTCATCATTCGCCCGTCCGTGGACCTCGGGGCCCTGGCGGCCGACTACGAACTCGACATCGGAGGGGCCATGGGCTCCCTCCTCTCGGCGGTGCAGTGGCAAACGGATCCGCCGCCGGACTGGGTGAGCATGCTCCTCTTCAAACCCGACTACATGCAGGCCCTCCTTGAGATTGGCTACAACGACGCCCGGCGGCAGCACGACCGCATCGAGGCGTTCTTTGCGCGCGACGTGGGGACCGCGGCGTTCGATTACGCCTCCGCCTCCACGCGCTCGTAGGTCACGAAGCGGAAGCCGTCACGCTCGTCGACGGCCGTTTCCGCAAAGGCGTCGCCCACCAGGTGTTCGAAGCGCGGGAAGTACGTGTCGCCCTCGTAGTGGCCCTCGATGAGGGTCAGTTCGAGGCGGTCCGCTTTCGGCAGGAACTGCTCGTAGATCGTCGCGCCGCCCCCAATGAACACGAGCGCCTCCTCGGACAGGGCGGCCATGGCGGCGTCGATGGACGCGTAGGTTTCGATGTCGGGATAGTCGTCGAAGGGGCCGTTCGTGGTAAGGACGACCATGCGCCGGTTGGGAAGCGGCCCGCCGAACTGGTGCACCACGGACTCAAATGTGCGGCGGCCCATGAGCAGTGGATGGCCGGTCGTAAGCGCCTTGAAGTGCTGGAGGTCTTCCGGAATGTGCCAGGGCAGGTCGCGGTCCTTGCCGATGACGCGATTCTCTTCGGCGACGGCGGCGACGATAACGAGTTCGGGGTCGGACACGGGACGGGAACGGAGGTTGACGAGAGAGCCGGATTACGGAGTACGTGGGTGTGTACGTACGTATGTGGGTAGGGGTGTAGTGTCAACACTGATTGTGCCTACCACGGACGTTCGGAGTCAGCATCCATCGACGTAATTCGTATTGCGTATTGCGTGAGGCTGCCTGCGCACTGCGTAGGTGCCTGCGCACTGCGTAGGCTACCTACATCGGCGTTCACGAATTACGTCTTCAGAAGCTGTTTGGCGAGACGTTTACTGCCTTCGACTTCGTGGATCTCGTGCCATGGAGCTTCTGCATTCACCTAGTAGTTCCACTACGAGGTTCATTTGTGCGCTCCATGGCCCTTCGCCCACTGTGTCTCGGCGACGTACCCGCTCACAAAACAGCTTCTCACGCTTTGCCGCCAGCACCGATGCGGACGGCGAATTCGCGTGTAGATTGACGGTGTCGTAGGTGGATGTTGATCAATGAATCCCCCTACACACGTTCACTCCGACAGTAGTTGAGACAGGTACATCCATACATACGTGAGAATTAGCCTGGAATGCTTATGCTGCCGAGCAGGGTGGGGGCCGACGCGCCGGTGACCGAGGGAAGGTTCGTGGGCACGCCGTTGATGGTTTCGTGGGCGAGGACGGCGAAGCAGAGGGCTTCCTTGGCGTCGGGGTCGAGGTCGTAATCGGACGCCGGGCGGATGGGGATCGGGGCGAAGGCTGTTTCGAGCATCTCCCAGAGTGTGTCGTTGTGGAGGCCGCCGCCGGAGACGATGAGAACGTCGAGCGACGGGTCGGGGCGCACGTAACGGGCATAGGCCTGGTAGGCCGAGGCAGCAGTGAGGAGGGTCGCGGTCGCCATGATGTCGCGGTCGCTCAGGCCGCGGGCGCGAGCGGCCCCGAGCAGGCGGTCCGTGTAGGCGGCCCCGAAGGCCTCGCGGCCCGTAGACTTGGGCGGTTCGCGGTGAAAGAAGTCCTCGCCGAGCAGGTCGGCCAGCAGGTCGTGGTCGGCCTCCCCCTCGGCTGCGTACTGGCCGTCGGGGTCGTAGGGGGTATCGAAGAGCCGTTCGGCGAGGGCGTCGATCACCATGTTGGCGGGGCCGGTGTCGAAGGCCTGCACGTCGTCGAGGGCGCCATTGGCAGGGAGCACCGTCAGGTTGGCGATGCCCCCGAGGTTGAGCAGGCCTCTGTGCTCGTCCGGGGCCGTGCAGGTGACGTAGTCGAAGTAAGGGACGAGCGGGGCGCCCTGGCCGCCGAGGGCCATATCGGCGGGGCGGAAGTTGCCGACGACGGGGCAGCCGAGTCGGTTGGCAAGGGTAGACGGACAGCCAATCTGCAGGGTGGCCCGCACGTCAGTTCCGGCACAGTCCGTCGGATCGGGACGGTGCTGCACGGTTTGGCCGTGCGAGCCGACGAGGTCGAGGTGGGCTCGGTCCGTGCCGGCGTTGTCCAGGACGCGGTCCACGGCGTCGGCGTAGAGCCCGGCCAGCCGTACGTTCAGGTGGGTGAGGTCCTCGACCGAGGACGTCTCGGGGGTGGAGTTGCGGCGGAGGAGCGAGCGGAGCGCCCCGGGGTAGGGAACGTGAACGAAGGCCTCCTGGTGGATCTCGATGTCGGTTCCACTGCCGGCGAGCCGCGCGAGCACGGCGTCGACGCCGTCAAGCGACGTGCCGGACATGAGACCGACGACGCATCGGGTCGACTGACGATGCAGGGAAACGAGGTGCTCCATGAAGCAGCGGGCAGAGGGGGACCGGGCGAGCGCGGAAGGGTTACTGATCGGGGGCGTCCTCGTTTTCCGGATCGTTGTCCTGCGCCTCGGCCTTCTCGCGCATCTCGGACGCCTTTTCAAGGTAAGTGCGGATGTTGTCCGGGTCTCGCCCAGCGAGCTTGATGTAAATGCGGGCGGCCCGCCGGTAGTCGCCCTGCGACTCGTGAATGCGAGCCAGCGTTTCGGACACGATGTCCTCCACGTCGTCGTCGAGGTCCGGCTGCGGCACATCGTCGTCTACGTCCGGATCCGGATCGATCCGAGCCGATTCCAGCTGGTCGATCAGGTCGTCGAGATCCTCGTCTTCCGCTTCAATCTGGTCGATGCGGTCTTCCGGGGTGTCGTCCGCGTCGGCGGGATCGGTGAGGCCCGGACGCGCCCCGCCTCGTCGGGCCTCTTCTTCGGCCTGCTGTCGCAGCTGGGCGAGTCCCGATTCGGTGTCGGAGGGCGACGGCGCATCGTCGCCGAAGTGAGCGTCGAGCCCCGTCCGTTCGTCCTCGGCGTCGTCCTGATCGGACGAGGAGTCGGAGGGCGCCGAGGGAGCGTTGGCGGCGGCGTCCACATCGGACGGCAGGATGTCTTCGGCTGTCGAGGCGGCCTCGGGGGAGGAAGGCTCGTCCTGTTCCGGCGAGACGGAGGTCGGAGACGACGATTCAGAAGATTCGTCAGAAGATTCCGGGGATGGGGAAGAGGCGTCTGCGTCGTCTTGATCGAGCTCACGCAGCACGCGTTCTTTTCCTTCCTGCCCAACCGGACTGCTTGGCATGAGAAGGCGCACGTTTTCCCAGCACGTTAAGGCGCTGGACCAGTCGCCTTTTGCCTCGTAGGCACGGGCCAGCAGCACGTGGGCGGTCAGATGAGCCGGAAGGGCCTTAAGCTTCTCCCTCAGCACCGAAATGGCCGCGTCCACCTCCTGCTCCTCAAGATGGGAAATTGCGTCCTCGAGATCAGGGAGAGACATGAGCGCGAAAACAAAAACAAAGGCAGGTGAAACAGAACGGGCGCGTCAAGAGACGCCTATCGAAAACGTATCGTGCAGTTGGGTGGATTGAAAGAAAGTCAGAACCGTCCTTTGTTAAGGTCCTGCGCGAATCTCAATCCACGTAGCGGCACATTAACGGTTTCTTTCTTGGAATGCTGTTATAAACGACTGGATGTGACGACAGGTTCTCAAGACCATCGAGACGGGACCCGTTCGGGCATACCAGTTGGGACGACGAGTCGTCTGCGTCGAGGCGTAGACTGTCATAGCAGATTTGGGACGCCGGACAGCCGCTGCATATGAGGCGGTCGGCGGCGGACGAAGCGGATCGGCTCGCTCCCGAAGCAACAGGCCTCGATCCGAGAATCAACCGGAAGGCGAGGCGGGAAGCGGCAGGTGCGGGCTACGACTGGGAAGAGACGGTTCCCCGGACCGTGGCCACCTGATTCAGGTTCGACGCGGTGACCAGGAGAAAGCCGGCTGCGAACAGGGCCTGGAAGGGTACTGCCGTCCATTCGCCGAACGCCAGGACCACACCGAGCCCTGCGGTGCAGTAGAGGGCCAGGAGGGCTTCCCACCACACGACCTGCGGAAGCTCGCTGATGGCGTATCGGCTTTGCCACCAGCCGGTGTCGTCGTCGATCCCGTACTTGGGGGTTCGGATGAAGGCCGTGTCGGTGCCCCGAAGGGCCTGCCAAAACGCGTTGGTATTGCTGAGCGAAAGCCCCATGGTGCCGGCCATGAAGACGGGGAAGAGGCGCAGGCGTTGACGCCAGTTGGGGTAGAGCCGACGCTGGGCAAACAGCTGGGCCAGCAGAAAGCCGGTAAACCCGAACAGGCCGAAGCCCATCACGGCGAAGTATAGCTCGCCGGGGCCGTGCCCCAGGTTTGCTAAGAGGAGGAGGGGAGCATGGGTAAGGGCGGCAAGCAGGATGAACGGAAACGAAAAGTGGGCGGTAAGGTGAAACGTGCCCTGCACCTTCACGCCCCCGGATTCGTCGGAGCGCCAGAGGCGGCCCAGCAACTTGAGGGCCGTTTCCACCCCGCCCTTCGCCCACCGGAATTGCTGGGAGCGGAGGGCGTTCATGTCGGGCGGCAGCTCGGCGGGGACTTCGGTGGCGGACACGTATTTGAAGGTCCACCCCCGGAGCTGGGCGCGGTAGCTGAGGTCGAGGTCCTCCGTGAGCGTGTCGTGCTCCCAGCCGCCGGCGTCTTCGATGCAGGCCCGTCGCCAGATTCCGGCGGTGCCGTTGAAGTTCATGAAGCAGTCGGCCTGCTCGCGGACGTGCTGCTCGATGGCAAAGTGCGCATCGAGGCCGAAGGCCTGCACTTCGGTCAGGAGGGAGTCGTGCTCGTTGAGGTGCCCCCAGCGGGCCTGTACCATGCCGAGGTCGTCGGCCTCGAAGAAGTGGGGCACCGTGCGACGCAGGAAGTCCGACTCCGGCACAAAGTCGGCGTCGAAGATGGCGACGTAGTCCCCGCGGGCGAGGCGCAGGCCGTTGGCGAGGGCCCCGGCCTTGTAGCCGGTTCGGTCCGAGCGGTGCACATGAACGATGTCGACGCCCTGGTCCTGCCAGTGCGCGACGCGCTCGGCCACGCGGTCGACGGTTGCATCGGTTGAGTCGTCGAGCACCTGAATCTCGAGCTTCCGGCGCGGATAGTCCAGGTTCACGCAGGCATCGATGAGGCGCTGGGCCACCTCCGCCTCGTTGTACAGCGGCAACTGCACAGTCACGACGGGCCAGTCGTCGGTGGGAGTGGGGAGCGCTTCCGGATCGGGCACCGGGCCGTCGCGGAGCTGTTCGTTTGCAGCCTGAAAGAGAGCCAGCCACAGCAGATTCCCCCCGTAGGCGGTGAGGACGACGATCGAAAGTCCGTACAGAACGGGGACGGCGATTTCAAGAGTAGCAAGCATGAACGTTCGGCGTTGAACGTTGGAACGTTGAAGGTTGGCCCATTGACGCCGGGACGCCAAATGGCGTTCTGCTCTTCCTCTTCCGTGTCCCCGTGCTCCTGCGCCGTTACGTGCTCCTGCGCCGTTACGTGCTCCTGCGCCGTTAC
>CAYOWD010000124.1:0-11575 GCA_964407535.1 uncultured Salinivenus sp.
GCGGCGCCAGCGGACGCGTTCGATTTCGGAGGGGAGGGTAAAGACGTGCTTTTCGGGTTGTGTCCCGATAATTGTGTAACCGATCCGGCTGAATAGAAAATGCCACCGCGTTCTGCCAGGTTGTGAGTGAACCAAACCAACAACCAAAAGCAGAACCACGATGGCTACTTTTGAGATCGAGATCAACGGTGAGAAGATCCAACAGCTGCTCCAGGGCGACCGAGGAATGGAAGTACTTCTGGAGCCGATCCTCAACCAGATTCTGCAAGCGGAGATGACCGAACATCTGAATGCCGAACCTGGCGAACAGACCGACGATCGACAGGGGTATCGGAACGGTACGTATGAGCGAAAGCTGACGACTCGGGTTGGCACCATCGAACTGGAGGTGCCGCGGGACCGAGAAGGAACCTTCCAGACAGCTCTCTTCCAGCGTTATCAGCGGAGCGAGAAGGCACTTGTGCTGACACTCATGAAAATGGTCGTTCAGGGAGTCAGCACCAGCCGAGTCAAGGAGATCACCACCGAACTCTGCGGCAGAGAGTTTTCAAAGTCGACGGTTTCCCGTCTGACTGAGGATCTGGAGGAACAGGTTCAAGCCTGGGCCTCTCGGTCCCTTGATCAGGAGTATCCGTTCTTGATGCTGGATGCGATGCAACTGAAGGTTCGTCGACAGAAGGCCAGGCCATCGAGATGGCCACGGTCCACAACCGCTATGCTGGCAGTTGGCATAAGCGAAGACGGCCAGCGGGAGATTCTCGGGCTTGAGATGGCTCTCAGCGAGACTGAGGAGGGATGGCGCCGGTTCATTCGCCAGCTCAAGGAGCGAGGCCTCTCAGACGTGGAGCTGGCAACCAGTGACGCACACGAGGGGCTGAAGCAAGCCCTGCAGGAAGCCTTCCCCGGCCTTATCTGGCAACGGTGTCAATCGCACTTCCGGCGCAATGTTTTGGACCGGACGCCTTCCGGCTACCGGGATGAGATGCACGAAGTGCTGGATCAGATTTTGGAGGTAGGAGATCTCAGATCTCCAGCCTCCCAGGAGGAAGCCCGAACCCGGCTTGATGACCTCAGAGAGCGGTTGAAAGAGAAGGCCTCCTCGGCCCTGGAGATCCTTGAGGACGGTTTTTACGAGGCGACCGCCGTGCTGGCTCTGCCTGAGAAGTACCGCAAGCGACTTCGGACGACTAACATGCTGGAGCGGTTTATTCAGGAGATCCGAAGGCGAGAGAAGGTCATTCGGATCTTCCCGAACATGGATTCCGCCAAACGGCTGGTCGGCGCCCTCTGTGCTGAGACGCATGAGGAGTGGTCAACTGGTCGCCGATACCTGAACATGGACGAGTACTTCGAATGGAGAACCGATCTATCCGACAAGGAGGCCGTCGGTGAGTTCAACGGTGAACGGGCCGTTCAATCGGCTACTGTACCCGCCTAACTTGAAGATCTGGCAGAACGCCAGTTACACAAGATTCGGGAGTTGATGGCTTTTCGTCGGTCGAGCCGGTGTATTCGGGCATGTGAACGGAAGAGAGATGAGCGGACGGATCATTTCTTATGTTTACATTTACCTTAAAAAAAGCAAGAGAGGGCTTCAAGCGGAGGATGATTCCGATTCCCCCCTAAGGGTCTTGCCGTCCGCTTGCAACAGAGCCGCCCATCTATGTCCCCGAATCTTCACACTGTCGCCGATATGTGATACCAAATCCGCTTATAAAGTTCGGGATTGCAGGCGTGTCGGTATGGAGGCAAGCACATGGGCCTCACTCACATACCCCGATTCGGAACGAGTTCCGATTAGTCGGGACATTGCCTACATGCTCCCAAACTCCCATCTGATACACTCGTGTGTCTCCAACGGAGCCGCACAGCTTTGCTGGGCTTGCGGAGTTGGCCTGAACGCTCCCAACAACGATGTTCGGTCGGAAGTCTGCTGTCTTCCTCTCCGTACGGAGAATAGAAGAACGTCGGGAGACAGGTCGGTAGAGCAAACCGTTTTTCCTACCTCCCAATACGAACTACGCTGCCGGACATTGGGCTCTGAGGATGCGGGGACGCCCGCTTAAGTCGTCCGCAATGCGGACATCGCACAGCCCCGCGTCGCGCGCGACCTGTGCCGTCGCCTCCGCATAGTCGGCGTGCAGTTCAAACACGACGGCGCCGCCCGGCACGCACAGCGCCGGGGCGCGCTCAGCCAGCCGTCGGTAAAACCGCAACGGATCCTCGCCCGCAAACAGGGCCGTCGGCGGGTCGTACTCGCGGACAACGGCGGGCAGGTCCTCAGCCTCCGCGTCGGGAATGTACGGCGGATTCGAGACGAGTACGTCGACGGGGGCCGCCAACGGCTCCTGCAGGGGCTCGGCAAAGAGGTCGACCCGTTCGAAGTGGACCTCCAGGTCCAACCGCTGCGCATTGGTGCGGGCCACGGCAAGGGCCTCGCTACTTACGTCCCAGGCGGTGACGACGGCGTCCGGTCGCTCGTGCTTGCACGCAAGCGCAATGCATCCGCTCCCCGTTCCGACATCGAGGACGCGCGGGGCCTCCACGCTGGCGATTGCATCCAAGACGGCGCCCGTCACCTCCTCCGTTTCGGGACGCGGCACCATGACGGCGGGGGACACGTCGATCCGCAGCCCCCGGAAGGACGCGTAGCCGAGCACATGCTGCATCGGCTCGCCCCGCACGCACCGATCCACCATCGCCGTAAACTGACGAGCATCGGCCGGTTGTACCGGCTCGGATGCGCGTGCGTAGAGCTGTCCGCGGTCGCAGTCCAGTACATCCAGGAGCAACCATTCCGCCATGCGACGGGGGACCTCTCGACCCGCCTCCGCAAGGCGACGACGCGCCCGATCGAGGAGGGCTTGGCGCGAGGGAGCACCTGCATCGTCCGCGCCGTCCGTGGTCATACCGATCCGGGGATCCGTCTTCGAAGTACGTGTTCGGCATCGTCGGATACGAACCCGACAGCGGCCTATTACCGGCGGACGCGAAACGTCTCGAATTCGTCGGTTGCGTCCGTCCATTCGGCATCCACGTCCTCGACTCGTGCGGCGCGCGGCCCCTCATGGACGGCGTCGAGCAGCTCATCGAGGGCCGCCCGGGGGCCTTCCGCCTCCAACCGAACCGATCCATCGCTCTTGTTGCGGACCCATCCGGTCGCCCCGAGCTGGCGTGCCCGCATCTGCGTGAAGTTGCGAAAGCCCACGCCCTGTACGCGGCCCGTAATGCGTGCCGACAACCGTTCTTTGGTGTCCGTCTCCATGGGTGCAATGCCTATCCATTCGAGAGAAGGCTCGTGTTGATGTCATAAACGCCCGTCGGACGGGGGGTTCCGTTTATCCGTCTCGACCCCGGGGGCGATCATGTGTTCAAAACACTGACCAAGTGGAGGGGGCGTCCCTGCCATTGGTTATCCAATTATGCCGGGACGGACGCGAGTATGGGGGGGTGGGAGAGGAACCGGGCTGCTCGAAACATACGTCAGGCCGGACCCGAATCCGAGGTACGATTGCCGTGGCCCCGCTCCCTGTTTTCCCCAGACGCCCTTTTCCTCTTTCCTCTACTCGTCGGGCCGGTCGAGCCGGATGATCCAGGCCGTGCCGACGTACCCCAGGAAGGCCGCTGTTGTTACCACGAGGACCGCGCGGCTGAGTCGGGCCCCATCCCCTACCACCTCTTCAACCAAGAGCATGACTCCAAGAAACAGCCCGGCCACGACACATGCACCGGCCAGGACCCGCCTCCAGGTCTGAAACGCAGCGCGGTTGAACATGCCAATGCCTGTGGTCGCCTCATGAATTACAGGGGCCGCCGAATGACGAGCATCGTCGCTCCTCGACTATACGTGCGTCGGATCCACGTCGGGCTTCCACTTGATGTTGCATCCCATCGAGGGCGTCTGCTCCATCGTCACCTCCCCTGCTTCGAGAAGCTCATCCAGCGCCTGTCGCAGGTCCGCGCCGTCCGGCTCGCCCTCATCCGGGCGGGTGTCGTCGAAGCGGCCCCGGTACGTGAGCGTCCGGTCGGCATCGAAGACGTAAAAGTCCGGGGTGCACGCGGCCTCGTAGGCCTGGGCCACCTCTTGCGTCTCGTCCTGCAGGTACGGGAACGGGTAGTCCTTCTCCGCAGCGCGTTCGGCCATCTTCTCAAACGAATCGTCGGGGTACTCTTCCGGGTCGTTTGAGCAGATGCCGATGAATTGCACGTCGTCGTTCTGGTACTCCCGAGCCACGTCGAGCAGCTCGTCCTCAATGTGTTTCACGTAGGGACAATGGTTACACATGAACACCACGACGAGCACGTCTGCGTCCTCGTAGTCCGCGAGGGATCGGTGATCGCCGCCGTGGTCATCCACGTCGGGATTGGCCGTCGGCAGCGTAAAGGAGGGAGCCGTTTCGCCGAGCTCCAGCATCGTTGATTCGGTAACAGCCATCGGTAGATTGGGGCAATTCGTTGTAGAAGAACGTGTATCCAAGTTTTCCCCGCCCAAGCTTCAATTCTGCCGTCCCGCCAAGGTTCGCGCAACAATACGCCGCCGCTCTGTGCTATACACTTGCAGACGATGTACGGTACAGGTCCTTTTCCAGGATGTAGTCCCGGACTGCCTCGGGCACGAGGTACCGGATGGAGCGCCCCGCCCGCCGCCGGGCCCGTACCTCCGTCCCGGACACCTCCATGACCGGTGCGCTTACGAAATCGACCTGATTGGCAAAGCGCGGCGCAGGGGCCTGCTCAATGACGCCCGGCCGTTTGTAGACCACAAGGGGCACTCGGTCCGCAATGTCGTCGGGCCGGTGCCAGTCCGCAAAGTGGTCGAGGCTGTCACTCCCGATGAGCAGCCGGAAATCCGTGTCCGGATGCTGGGTCTGGAGGGCGCGAATCGTCTCCACGGTGTACGACACCCCTGCTCGTTCGACCTCGATGTCGCAGAGCCGAAACGAGGGGTTGTCGGCCACGGCACGGCGCGTCATTTCGAGCCGGTGCTCAACAGCCGCCAGTTCGTCGTCGGACTTGTGCGGGGGCCTTGCATTCGGAATCCACCACACCTCGTCAAACCCAAACTGATCGCGCGCAATCTCGGCCACGACGAGGTGGGCGATGTGCGGCGGGTTGAACGATCCGCCGAAAAGACCAACGTCCATGGCTAGGGATACGGTCCGTTAAAGGAAGGCACGCGCAACCGCGGCAGGTCGGCGACGAGCGAAGCTGCGAACGCCAGGGGGATGAGAGACGGCTCTCACCGGTCTCCCCGGACGAGGGCATGTGCTCGTAACGCCCGGTCCCGCTAGTTTACACGCTCAGGCGCTTGTTCGCGGGCAAAGGATTGGGCCTGCTGTTCCCGCTCCTGCGCCTTCTGTCGTTTGCGCTGCGCCTCGTCCCTAAGCGATTTTGCCTTGTCCAACAGGGGACTGTCCGGAAAAAGTTGCTCGAGCTGCGCATACTGGTCGAGAGCCTTCTGGTACCGTTCCGCTTTCTTTTTCTCGACACTGCGGTCGGCAAATCGCAGGTAGGATCGAAGGGCGCCAAGAAGGGCGTCGTCCGCCCACGGCGTGTCCGGGTACTGATCGAAGAGCAGGCGGTACGACGCCGTGGCGGCCCGCCACATGTCTCGCCGTTCGTACAGGCGGGCCGCATCGTACTTCTTGTGCGCCAGTTTGGCCCGCAGCTCGTCGATCTTTTCCTTCGCCTCGGGGACGTGCTCGTGATCCGGATGGCGTTCAATAAAGAGCTGAAAAAGATCGATGGCCTTCTTCGTGTCCGACTGGTCGAGGGTATACCGGGGCGACCGGGCATAATAGGCCAGGGCCTGCTGAAACTCCGCCTCGACCCGCTGTGGATGGTTGCGGTACAGCTGTGTGAACCGCTTAAACTCGTTGGCGGCAACGAGGTACTTCTCTTGCTTCCGCTTCGTCATCGCGAGCTGAAACTGGGCCTCCGGGGCCCACTCGTTGCCGCGTCCGTAATTGAAGACAGCTTCAAAGTACCGAACGGCCTTTTTGTAATTTCCCTCCTCATATTCGGCCATTCCCTTCTCGTAGGCCACCTTGGGGCCCTCCGCCGCAATGTCGTCCCCGCCCGAACATCCGGCCAGGCCGACGAACATCACGAGGCTTAATGCGGAAACGAGAACCGAAAAACGCATAGACGAAGGAGCGATCCGAATGAGGGTCAGGTTAAAACACGCGTGTGGAAGCCCGGCGCGCGCCGGGATGGGCAACGCCGAGCCGAAACGGGACGGGGTGGGGTCTGTTCCTGCGGCGCGCCGGGGGACGCGCCTGCGAGCCTATCGGATCAGTTCGATGCGGCCGTTGCGGTAGCGGTGAAAGAACATTGCGCGATTCACGTTGCCCCCCTGGAAGTTGATCCGAATGCCGAGCCCCTCATACGTCTGGGTGCGGAGGTCATCGGGGTCCGGCCCGGTCGGTAGGGGCGACAGAACGGTTAAGAGAAACTGCGCGATGTCGTAGCCGGTGTAGGCAAGTCGACGCCCTCGGACCGACAGGGTGCCCGGCGTGTCGCCGGTCAACATCCGATAGCGCCGGATGAAGTGTTGAACCTCCGGCCGTTTCGTATCCACATTGAAGTCGTTGGCGTAGGTCGCAGTATACGAGCTGGCCTCCGTTTTGACGGACAAGTTGTGCCAAAAGGAATTCCCGAGCACGCGCACATTCGTCCGGAGGCGCGACAGTCCGGTTAGCGCGTCTTGAATCTTTCCGGACGCGTTGCGTCCAGCAATGGGAAGGTACAGGGCCTCCGTTTCGGCAAACATCGAATCGGTGATGGTGGTGTCTCCCCGCAGTGCTTCCGGAAGCCGGGACCACTGTCGCGCGTTGTCAAGTCGCAGTTCGAACGGGAGTCTGAGGTCGTCCTGCTGCCGGGCCTCTTCCCGAAATCCCTTCACCATCTGCTCACTGGTGGTATTGCCGCGCTCATAGATGAACGAGACGGCGTCCATGAGCAGACTTTCAGCGGCAAAGCGCGCCATGAGGCGTCCCCGAAGGCGAATGGGAGGGTTTGCCTGAAAGACGTATTCTCGTCCCTCGGCTACGCTTTCGTCGGTTGCAAGGGGGGCCACGAGCGGGACGCGGGCCTCTTCGGCGGCGGCGCCTGCCGCTCGGGCCGTCGTGCTGAAGAGCGGACCGATCACTACGTCCACCTCATCCAGCCGGGCGAGCGAGTCCACGGTGGCCCGTGCTGCCTCAGGCCCCCCCTGGATCGGGCGGAAGTGCATTTTCGCCACCCGATCGGGGCGGTCCCGTTGTTCGGTCACGACGCGCAGGGAATCGACGCGGACCGTGTCGGTTGCGGTGGTGACGGTTGTGCGCCCTTCGGCTTGTGCCAGGCTGTCGCCGTACACCCGTTCCGTATTGGCCACGGCAAACGTGTCCGCGGCGGCTTTCAGGTCGGGCGGGGGGATGTAGCGGCGGCGGAGACCGTTGTGCTCATCGACGGCCAGCCGAATGCCGTTGAACATGGCCTGCGTAAGGCCCACGTATTCGTTGTTCATCGGGAGGGCGATGCCGAGGCGGAGGGTATCGACCCGCCCCGTTCCTCCTTGCATCCGGGAGCGTGCCACTTTGATGACCTCACGAGCCTCGTCCCGGTAGGAGGTCTGGGGGTAGCGGTTGAGGAGCGCCGACAGTACGTTGACCGACTCTTCGTATCGTCCGAGTCGAAGCAGGGCCTTGCCCTGCATGAGAAAAGCAGCGGTCGTCTTCTGGTTCAGTCGGTAGTCGTTGACGAGCCGAAAGCGCTCGGCGGCCTTCTGATAGTCGCCGCGGTCGAAGGCCGCCACGCCCTGATCGAACATGAGCTCGGCGTCCGAATTGCGCGGAACCCCCCCCTCTTGTACCGGCTGGGCGTGTCCCGGCAGGGCCGCAATCAGGCCCGTGAGTAGGCCGATTACGAGAAGACGGAGGGGCGTAGCGAGAGAGGTCGACATGGAGAAGCAAAGATTCAAACGGTGCTACGCGATGAGGCGTCGGGGCGTCTGTACACGGGGCAGGCGGGGCCTCAGAATCGTCGGGGACGGCGCCACACATCCGTGTATTTTCACTCCCACTCAATCGTTGCCGGGGGCTTGGAACTGATGTCGTAGACGGTGCGGTTGATGCCGGGCACCTCGTTGACGATCCGGTTGGACACGTGTCCGAGAAAGTCGTGGGGCAGGTGGGCCCAGTCGGCCGTCATGCCGTCCACACTCGTCACGGCCCGCAGGGCGCAGACGTTCTCATAGGTGCGTTCGTCGCCCATGACGCCGACGCTTTGTACGGGCAGCAAGACGGCAAAGGCCTGCCAGACCTCGTCGTAAAGGTCATTGTCTCGCAGCTCCTCGATGAAGATGGCGTCCGCCTCGCGCAGCAGGTCCAGGCGCTCGGCGGTCACCGGGCCGAGGATGCGAATGGCCAGGCCGGGCCCGGGAAAGGGATGGCGGCCCACGATGGGCTCGGGCACGTCGAGCAGGCGGCCAATTTCGCGCACCTCGTCCTTGAACAGCTCCCGGAACGGCTCGATAAGTTTGAAGTCCAGTTCGTCCGGCAGCCCGCCGACGTTATGGTGCGTTTTGATGGTTTCCGACGGTCCCTTGAAGGAGACGCTCTCAATGAGATCCGGGTAGAGGGTGCCTTGGGCCAAAAACTCGGGTCGGTGGCCCAGCTCCTCGGCAATTTCGTCGGTCTGTTTCTCAAATACCTCGATGAAGGTATTCCCCACGATCACGCGCTTCTCTTCGGGGTCGGTTACCCCCTCAAGCCGGTCCAAGAACAGGTCCGTTGCGTCGCGGGTGTGGAGGTCCATATCGAAGTGGCCCCGGAACGTGTTCTGCACCTGGTCCCATTCGCCCTTCCGGAGAAGGCCGTTGTTGACGAAGATGCAGTGCAGCTGATCGCCGACGGCCTGATCGAGGAGGGCCGCCGCGACGGACGAATCGACGCCCCCGGACAGGCCCAAGATGACGTGACGGTCGCCCACCCGTTCACGGATCGTCGCCGTCTGCTCCTTGACGAAGGAGGCGGGGGACCAATCCCCACTGCACCCGCAGATGTCGTACGCAAAGTTCTCCAGAATCTGGCGTCCGAAGTCGGTGTGCACCACCTCGGGGTGAAACTGCACGCCGTAGTGGGGGGCGTCGGTATTCTGGACGGCCGCCACCGGCGCATTTTCCGTACGGGCAATCACCTCGTACCCATCCGGCAGCTCCGTCAGGTGGTCGGCGTGGCTCATCCACACGGTCGATCCGTCCGGCACGTCGGCAAAGAGCCGCCCCTCCCCGTCCGCACCGCCCTCAACCTGGATGCGGGCGCGTCCAAACTCGCGGCGCTCCGCCCGCTCCACGTCGCCGCCGAGGAGATGGGCCATGGCCTGCAGGCCGTAGCAGATGCCGAGCACAGGCACCGGTGTCCCGTCCTCGCGCCGCAAATCCAGCAGATCCGGGTCGAGCTGGGGGGCCTCCTCGTCGTAGACCGAACACGGCCCGCCCGAGAGGATCAGGCCCTCCGGGTTCAGGTCCGCAATCGCGTCGGTGTCGACGGTGCAGGGGTAGATTTCGGAGTAGACCCCGGTTTCCCGTACGCGCCGGGCAATCAGCTGCGTATACTGGGACCCGTAGTCCAGAATGACGATGTTTTCGTGCATCGGGGCAGTGTCGAATTGCGAATTTCGAAGTACGATTGGATCAGGGCGGGCACCCGAGTCTTCCCTGCCCCGCGAGCGGCGTCGAAAAATCGTTGTGTGAGCGAAAGGCAGTCAAAACGGCCTACAAAGCAAGAATGTCGGAGGTCTCGTCCCGGATCGATACTCTCCGTCCCCGCATCGACATTCGCAATTCGCCACTCGCCAGTGTCCTAGATGGTGTCGGCGTACGCGTCGGCGTCCATCAATTCCTCCACCTCGTCCGCATCGGCCACCTCAATCTCGACCATCCATCCGTCGCCGTAGGGATCGTCGTTCACCAGCTCCGGAGCGGTGTCGAGCTCCGTATTGATGGCGGTAATGGTGCCGCTGATTGGCATATAGAGCTCCGACACCGTCTTGACGGCTTCAACCGTGCCAAAGACGTCGTGCCGGCCCAGTTCCGTGCCCTCCGGATCCAGCTCGACAAACACAATGTCGCCGAGTTCGCTCTGCGCAAAGTCAGTAATGCCCACGGTGGCCGTCCCGTCGTCCAGGTGCAGCCATTCGTGATCTTCCGTGTAGTACAGACCGTCCGGAGTATCCATGTCCAAAGAGAGGATGTGTAGAGAAAAACAGTCAGCGAACCTGGCGGCCTACGCCGTCGCCCGAGTCTCTTCCATTTCGAAGTCGTCGAGGAACCGTGTGTCAAAGTTGCCTTCTACGAACCGCTCGTCGTACATAAGCTGCTGGTGGAACGGGATGGTCGTATCGACGCCCTCCACAATAAACTCGTCAAGGGCCCGTCGCATCTTGCGGATGGCCAGGTCGCGCGTCTTGCCGTACGTGATGAGCTTCGCAATCATCGAGTCGTACGTCGGCGGAATCCGGTATCCGGTGTACGCCGCCGTGTCGACGCGCACCCCGTGCCCCCCCGGTTGATGAAACGCCGTGATCTCGCCCGGGGCGGGACTGAAGTTCATGTACGGATTCTCGGCGTTGATTCGACACTCGATGGAGTGGCCTTCCATCTCGGCGGAGGTCCGCTCGACGGTTTCGCCCTGAGACACGCGGATCTGATATTCTACCAGGTCACAGTCGGTCACCTCTTCGGTCACCGGATGCTCGACCTGGATGCGGGTGTTCATCTCCATGAAGTAGAAGTTGCGGTCCGCGCCCACCAGAAATTCGATGGTGCCCGCGCCTTCGTAGTTGACGGACTCGGCCCCGCGCACGGCGGCCTCTCCCATCTCCTGCCGAAGGTCCTCGTCGACGACGGGCGAGGGCGACTCTTCAAGGAGCTTCTGGTGGCGGCGCTGAATGGAGCACTCGCGCTCCCCGAAGTGCATGACGTTGCCCTTGCCGTCCCCCAGCAGTTGAATCTCGACGTGTCGGGGCTTCTCCACGAACTTCTCGATGTAGACCTCCGGGTCGTCGAAGGCGGCGTCGGCCTCGTTGCGGGCGTTTTTGAAGGAGCTGTCGAATTCGTCTTCCTCCCACACGAGGCGCATGCCTTTCCCCCCGCCCCCCGAGGCCGCCTTAATCATCACCGGGAAGCCAATGTCCGCCGCCACGCTACGGGCCTCGTCGATGTCGTTGATGGTGCCGTCGGAGCCCTGCACGATGGGCACCCCCGCCTCGTGCATCGTTTCTTTGGCCACCGACTTCTGACTCATCAGCCGCATCGTCTCGGGATCCGGACCGATAAACTCAATGTCGTTGTCGGCACAGATCTGACTAAACTCGGCGCTCTCCGAGAGGAACCCGTATCCCGGATGAATCGCGTCGGCCCCCGTCACCTCCGCGGCGGCAATGATGCGATCCGGGCGCAGGTAGCTCTCCTTCGAAGAGGGCGGCCCGATGCACACGGCCTCGTCGGCAAAGCGCACGTGGAGCGCATCCCGGTCCATCGTCGAGTAGACGGCGACCGTGTTGATTTCCATTTCATGACAGGTACGGATGA
>CAYOWD010000124.1:11585-11909 GCA_964407535.1 uncultured Salinivenus sp.
GCGATTGGCAATCAGGATTTTTTGAATGTCGCTCACCGGTTCTGAAAGGACGAACGAAAAAGAAGCGAACAGGGATACGAGGAACGATCGGGGCCTTCGTGTCGGAACAGGCGGCACCTGTCGTCAACGTCACCGCCCCCCGATCACCGCCGCACTAGTTCTCCTCGATCACGAAGAGCGGCTGGTCGAATTCGACGGGCTCGGCATCCTCCACGAGCACCTCCTTGATGGTGCCGGACGTCTCGCACTCAATCTCGTTCATGAGCTTCATGGCCTCGATGATGCAGAGCACGTCGCCCTCGCTCACCGAATCGCCGACCTCGA
>CAYOWD010000124.1:11919-12194 GCA_964407535.1 uncultured Salinivenus sp.
GGTTCTTCCGGCGACGGGGCCTCGTAAAAGGTGCCCACGATCGGGGCCTTCACCACGTGCTCGTCGCCGCCGGTGTCGGTCTCAGCCGCATCGTCGGCCTCCTGCGACGCCGTCTCGGCGGCTCCGTCTTGGCTGGTGTCGCTCGTCGAAGCGGCCTGTTCGCCGCCGGAGGCGGGTTGCTGCTGCGCCTGTCCCTGTGCCCCCGACGAGGGCTGCTGGTTGGGGGGGGCGGATTGCTGGGGCGACTGCTGCGGGGCCTGTTGGGGCGGGGCTTG
>CAYOWD010000125.1:0-6193 GCA_964407535.1 uncultured Salinivenus sp.
TCCATGTCGCCGGTGTAGCCGTTGATCTCGGCCCCCCAGGCCACATTCTTGTAGATGGTTTTCGGAAACGGATTCGGCTTCTGGAAGACCATCCCCACGCGCCGACGCACCATCACGGGATCGGTGTCCGGGGCGTAAATGTCCTGCCCGTCGATCTGGACGGTGCCCTCGAACTTCGTATTGTCGATGAGCTCGTTCATCCGGTTGAGGCACCGGAGCAGGGTCGACTTGCCACACCCCGACGGCCCAATGAGGGCCGTCACTTGGTGCGGATCAATATCCATCGAGATGCCCTGCAAAGCGTGCGTGTCGCCGTTGTCGTACCAGAAGTCGAGGTCGTCGATTTCAATTTTCGGCTGCCCGGCAGAGGAGGTGTTGGCGTTGGCCTCCCGGGCATGTTCACTGTCCGCGCCGGGCTCGGAGCGCCCGTTGGGAGAGGGCGTATCGTCCACGGACGCAGGCGAAGAGCGCGCATCGTCGGTGGCGTCGTCGGTCGACATGGCGGCAGGGCGGTGGATGCAGGGAGAGCGAACGAACGCGACCCGGGCGAACTACGCGCGGCGGTTTTCGAAGTAGTTGCGCAGCAGGATGGCCGAGAGGTTCATGGTGAAAAGCAAAATCATCAGGATCACAATCGCGGCCGCCGCAAGGCCCCGGAATTCGTCCTGCGGACGGGCCGTCCAGTTAAAAATCTGAATCGGCAGCGCGGTGAACTGATCCAGCGCGCCCCGGGGCAGAAACGGCACGAACGTGAGGGCCCCGACCAGAATGAGGGGCGCCGTCTCACCGATGGCCCGGCTCAGGGCGAGAATGACCCCCGTAAAGATGCCGGGGGCGGCCATCGGAAGCACGTGGCTGCGAATCACCTGCCAGCGGGTGGCGCCCAGGGCAAACGCACTCTCCCGGAGGCCGCTGGGAATGCTACGCAGCGCTTCCTGCGTGCTAATGATAATAATGGGCAGAATGAGCAGGCTCAGGGTGAGGGCACCGGCGAGCAGGCTGTTTCCCCACGCAGCAAAACGAACGAAGAGCGCGAGTCCGAGGATGCCGTACACCACCGAGGGCACGCCGGCCAGATTGGCGATATTCACCTGAACGATACTCAGAAACCACCCGTCCTGCGCATACTCTTCCAGGTACAGGGCCGAGGCCACACCCAGCGGGACGGAAATCAGGGCGGTGAGACCCATCAGCCACAACGACCCCACGAGCGCCGACCAGATGCCGGCCTCCTCCGGATGGCGCGACGGGAAGCTGGTGAGAAACTGGCTATCAAACCAGGGCGCCGCGGTGGCCACGACGTCTGCGAGGAGCGTGACGAGCACAACAATGCCGAAGATGGTGGCCAGGAACAGAACCCCGGCCAGAATCATGCCGAGCCGCTCGCGGCGCGCTCGGCGGAGCTGAAAGGATCCGTTTTCGGAAGGCTCCATCGGGGAGCAGCAACGCTGTGATCATAGACAAAACGAGCAGCTCATCCTTCCCGAGTGTGTACGTAGTTCAACTACGATCATCGGGAAAAGGATTCCCGCGCCGTCAGTATCGCTCCTGGTAGTGGAGCGTAATGCGATTGGCGAGGATATTCATTGCGAGGGTGATCAGAAAGAGCATGAGCCCGACGGCAAAGATGCTCTGGTATACAATCGTGCCCTGAGGGGTATCGCCCTTGCTCACCTGTACGATGAAGGCCGTCATCGTTTGAATGGACTGTGCAGGGTTGAGCGTCATCTTGGGCGTGGCCCCGGCCGCGAGCGTCACGATCATCGTTTCCCCGATGGCGCGACTGATCGCGAGGATGAAACTCGCCATGATGCCGCTGAAGGCCGCAGGCACATTCACGCGCACGACCGTTTCGAACTTGGTGGCCCCGAGCGCAAACGCCGCCCGCGACAGGCTGTCGGGCACGGCCTGCAGGGCGTCCTCGCTCAGGGACGCCACCATGGGGACGATCATGATCCCAACCACGATGCCGCCGCTGAGGGCGTTGTATACCCCCAGTCCCGGGATGAAGATTTGCAGCAGCGGCGTAACGAAGGTGAGCGCAAAGTAGCCGTAGACGACCGTCGGCACCCCGGCCAGCAGCTCCAATCCGGGCTTGAGAATCTTGCGCAGCCAACGTGAGGCGTACTCCGAGATGAAAATCGCACTCGCGAGCCCGATCGGAAGGGCAACAATTGCCGAAATGACCGTCACGAGCACCGTACCGCTCAACAGCGCCCAAATGCCAAAGTGTTTGCTGGTGAACTGCGGCGTCCAGCGCGTTTCGCCAAAAAACTCCGTAAGGGGAACCGCCTGAAAGAAGGGAATCGACTCGACGACGAGCACGGCGGCAATGCCGAGCGTCGTGAGGACGCTCACCAGCGCGCAGGCCCCAAGTACATACTTGATGGCCTGCTCCTTCGGACTGTCGTACACCTGCTGCGTCAGGTCCTCGCTGGACACCACGTCCGGCTGCGGTTCACTGATCGCAGCATCCGAATCGGGAGGAGGGCTCATATCGAGTGCAAAGCGTCCATGAGGGAGGGGCTCCTCACCCGGCAACAGCAGAAGACCCCGGCAACGCAGCAGTAGAACCGCCGCGCACCGGACCCGTCCGCCGCATTCGGGCTACTCGTCTGTGTTCGTGGTGCCGCGGAGCATGTCCGTTACTTTCGTGCCCGTAACGTCTACCCCTTCCGCGCCGAAGACGGTGCCGGTCGTGCGATTCTCAAAGCGCTTGAGCGCCAGATCGTAGGCTTCCTGCGGCATGCCTACGTACCCGACGTCCTTGGCCAGCTCCCCGGCATTTTCGAGGTAGTACGTCACGAACTTTTCGACGGTCGGCGTGATCTTGTCCGTGTTAATGTAGATGAAGAGCGGACGCGAGAGCGGGCGGTAGGAGCCGTCGGCAACCGTCTTCGTGCTCGGCGTCACGCAGGAAGCGCCGCTGTTGCGCTCGTCCGGATCAATGCCCAGCACCTTGAGCTCATCACTGTTCTCCTCGTAGTAGGCGAGCCCGAAGTAGCCGAGCGCATTCTTGGTGCCCTTGATGCCCTGTGCCAGCACGTTGTCGTCTTCGCTGGCGGTAAAGTCGGACCGGCTGGCGCCGCTTTCGCCCACAATGGCTTCCGTGAAGTAGTCGTACGTGCCGCTGGCGGTGCCGGGCCCGTAGAGCTCGAGCTCCTTGTCCGGAAACTCGCTTCGGATCTGGTTCCAGTTGTCGATCTTGCTTTCCGGCTCCCAGATCTTCTTCAACTCGCTGACAGTGAGGCAGTCGGCCCAGTCGTTGGACGGATGGGCGATGACGGCCAACCCATCGTAGGCCACCGGAATCTCAATGTACTCGATGCCCTTCTCCTTCGCTTTCTTCTTCTCGTCGGGCGAGATGGGACGCGAGGCATCGTTGATGGCCGTTTCGCCGCGCAGGAACTTCGCAAAGCCGCCGCCGGTGCCGCTGACGCCCACATTCACACGTGCGCCGGAATTGCTCTTCATAAACTCCTCCGCCACGGCTTCGGTGAGGGGAAAGACGGTGCTGGACCCGTCGATCTTGACCGACTTGTTGGAGGATCCGCCTCCGCATCCGGCAAACGCAAGGGCGAAAGCCAGCACGCCGACCGTACAGATCCAGGCCCCGACCGACCGACCGGTCGCAAAGTGTTTTGAGAACGACGAAACGTGAGGCATCATCAGTAAAAACGGGGATGGAAAAACAGAATGCACGACAGCGGCACGTCAATCATAACAGACGTGCGGAACAAGAGAAACCGCTTTCCGGCAATTACACGTTGTGGGGCAGTTTTGCCGACAAAGCGTTGAAAAATGAAGGGGTTATTCCTTCATACGATACCCAACTCCTTTTACAGTTTCGATGTATTCGCTACCAATTTTCTGACGGATCTTCCGCACGTGCACGTCGACCGTGCGATCAACGACGTACACGTCTTGCCCCCACACCTCATCGAGAATCTCCTGGCGCGAGAAGACCTTGCCGGGATGCGAGGCGAGGAAGTAGAGCAACTCGAATTCCTTCCGCGGCATGCGGAATTCCTGTTCGTCGTCCTCTCCGTTTTGAAAGACCAGGTAGCGATCCCGGTCGATGCGAAGGTTGTGGACCTTGATTTGATCGGGCGGATCGGCATGCCGCCGAGTGCTTCGAAGGAGGGCCTTTGTCTGGCTCACGATGACGGAGACCGACACCGGCTTGCCCAAATAGATGTCCGCCCCAACGTCGAGGCCCTGCACCTGATCTTCCTCTTCGGTACGCGCCGTGAGCATCATGATGGGAATGGTGCGGAGGTGGGCGTCCTTCCGCAGGCGCTTGCAGACCTCGATGCCGTCCATCTTCGGCATCATGATGTCGAGGATAATGAGGTCCGGCTCGTGCTCCCGGGTCTGCTCAATGGCTTCCACGCCGTCGCGGGCAAGCAGCACGTTGTAGCCCTCCTGCTCAAGGTTGTACTCCAGCAGGCTCAGCAGATCTTCTTCGTCATCGACAACGAGGACCGTTGCCTGCTCCGTGCCAAGTTGCGGTGCGTTCACGGTATTGGGGGCTCGTCGTCCCGAAAACAGTGTGTCTCAGGATCCTACCTTCGGCAATGGCATGGGGTTGTTATCGAAGTATTATCATCCGGCGTCCGTGCCGACCTTTGCGGGTTTTTTGCACCGATCGGGGCTGTCGATCCCCCAACGGACGGAGAAGTTCTGCGAGGCTCCCAAAGGCACACAAAAACAAAAAAACGCCCCTCGGCGGCGCTGAGCCGGCAAGGGGCGCTTGTGGCGAATAGAATGTGCAGCCGAGATCGTTACTCTCCCAGTTGGGTCCGGTGCGTATTATCGGTGTGCTTGGCCGCATACCGGTCAAAGGCGGCTTCCGTGGCGTTCTTCAGGCGGTCGGACGCAAAACGGTCCTTCTCCACCTGCAGGCCGATCATGGCCATGTCGGTTCCGATGGCCGCGAGGGCCGACACCGCCATCAGGCGAACGTTCTCCGTCCGGCCGTCCGCGACGATGTTGTGAAGCGGCGTCACGAGATCCCGAAAGAGGGCGTCGTCGTACCGCTGGGTGTAGGCGTACTCCCGAACACGTCGCGCCGCGCGCTCCTGCACCTCCACCGAGTCGGAGGTGAGATCCTTCAGGAGTTCGGCCTTAACGGCCGCCTCCGGCGTGTCCGTGGTATCGGCCGGAACGGCAGCAACACTCATCGGAAGCAGTGCAATCGAAAGCGCGAGAACCGTAAGGAGTTTGTGGAGTCGGGTCATAATCGCTTGGAGGGTTGAGTGCGTAAATGCGTGCGAACGCAGAAGCTGGTGTGCACCTCGGCTCAATGTTCAGCCGGACCCGGCGGGCCGGTGAGCACCAACCACGGCCAAGTCCCCCAGCCTTTCTTCATCCCGGCCTACGCCCTCACCCCCGAGATGTGGCAGAATTCTATCGGGAAAATGTGTGTTCTGGGTGGACATGCATTGAAGGAAGCGGTTCCGTCGGGCTGGAATCGCTTTTGATAACAAAGCCGTCACACGCCGCTCAAAGCCGATTTTCTAAAAAAGCGGTTCCAAAACATGGAGGAGATGTGTATTATTTCTGTCTTCATTTGTTAATAATAAGTAACAGAAACATTTTCCCGGCATGTGCAGGGAGAAGAAAGCGTTCGGCAATCAGCACGATGGTCGATGGGCCTCAAGCAGGGCAATCGCATGTGCAAAATGCGAGCGACCGATGGAGGCTCAGTGCCCGAAAATTCCCCGCTGTGCCGGAATCGTATGTGCGTGACGCACCAGTGCGTCGTGGGCGTTTGGGCGAGGGACCGGTCTGCTCTGAAAATCATTCACGCTGCCAATCACAACAAGAGGCAATTGCCGTGGTGCCTCGCGGATTCCCGAATCTCTCTGGACGCGGACGCGTGCAGTCTTCTCGTCGCGTTGTTGAATCCGTCTGTATTGTCGGTGCTGTCCTCCCTTACGCGTCCACACGACCGCGACATTCTGGCGCTCGCCGTACCGGCCCTGGCTGGGTTGGCGACCGATCCGCTCGTCTCCCTCGTCGACACGGCCTTTGTGGGGCAGTTGGGGCGGGTCCCCCTCGCGGCGCTTGGGATCAATGCGTCGATCTTCTCGATGACGTTCGTGATCTTCAACTTTCTGGCGTACGGCACGACGCCGCGGGTGGGGCGCGCAGTGGGCGAGGGGGACCGGGAAGAAGCGGGCCGGGCGGT
>CAYOWD010000125.1:6203-8452 GCA_964407535.1 uncultured Salinivenus sp.
CTGTACGACGGGCGACCGCCGGACGAACTGGCCGCGGTCCTCGCCGGAGCGGGCGCGCTGCTGGTGCTCCAGGGATTGGCCCGTCCCCTCCTCCACCTCATGGGGGCAAGCGCCGAGCTCATGGAGCCGGCGCTGTCGTATCTGCGCCTCCGCGCCCTGGCGGGGCCCGCCGTGCTCCTCATCACGGCGAGCCACGGCGCCTTTCGGGGCTACCAGGACACCCGCACGCCGATGTATGTGACCATCGGCTTCAACATCGTGAATGCCGGCCTGGACCCCGTCCTCATGTTTTGGATGGACTGGGGACTGGCCGGAGCCGCGGCAGCGACGGCCCTTGCCCAGTGGCTCGGGGCGGTTCTCTTTTTGGGACTCCTGCTCGGCGTGCGTCGGGAGGCGCTTGGGATCCGTCTCGAATGGCCGTCGCTGCGGTCGCTGGTGCCGTTTCTCAAAGTGGGACGCGACCTCCTGCTGCGGACCGCGTCGCTCGTGGGCACCATGACGCTGGCGACGGCGGTGGCAGCCCGGGTAGGGGTAACGGCCGTTGCCGCGCACCAGGTGGCCCATCAGCTCTGGCTCTTTCTCGCGCTCGTGGTCGACGCGCTCGCCGTTGCCGCGCAGGCACTCGTCTCAAAGCACCTGGGCGCCGACGACCCGAAAACTGCCCGGGCGGTCTCCGACCGGCTGTTTCAGTGGGGATTGTTCGTCGGCGCCGTGCTCGGGATCGGATTCTTCCTCCTGCGGCCCGTCCTGCCCAGGTTCTTCACGGACGATCCCGACACGATTGCGGCGCTGCTCGACGTGTATGTGTTCGTGGCGCTACTGCAGCCGCTCAACGGCCTCGTCTTCGTGGGGGACGGCATCTACATGGGGGCCGAGGCGTTTTCGTACCTTGCCAAGGCCATGATCGGGACGGCCCTCGCAGCGGCCCTCGTGCTCGGGCTCGTGGTGCCGATGGGCTGGGGCCTCTCGGGCGTGTGGTGGGGCATCGCTGTCCTCATGGGCGGACGACTCCTCACCCTTGCCATTCCGTACGGGCGACGGACGTTGTTCGAGACGGCCTGAACTCCCCTCGCAATGCCCGCGTCCGGCTTTTGGCCACGGCCCCGGCGCCCGTCCGGAGCGGCGATCTGCCCCCGGTCGGGGCGACCGTCATGACGATTCGAAAATCACCGCAGGGCCACCGTGTACGCGATGGAGGCGAGGATCACGTCGTGTCGGAGAGGGGGCGTCGTGCGGGTCAGGGTCGACGGTTCATCGCCGATCTGCTCGCCCCCGACCTGCTCGTCGGCGGGGCGCTGCGCATCGGTAAAGACGGTGCGGAAGCCGGGATTGTAGCGCAGCGACAGCGTGAGGCGACCGGTCCGGCCCACCGGATATCCCAGCCCGACGCCGATGAGGCCCCCGACATCCCAGCGCTCCATGAGATCTGTTCTGAGCAGGGCAATGCGTTCATTCGTTTCTTCTCTCCCGCGCGCTCGGACGGTTCGATGAACCACGCCGCCGGTGGCCACGGCGCCGGTGAGTCCGGCAACGGCGTGCACAGACAAGGGACCGGGGACTGTGATGTCGCGCCGTCCCAATAGGTGTGCCTGGACGTATGAGAACCGATACCGCTCCGATGTATAACGGTCCTCGGCGAAGCAGGCGATCTGAGTCCCCTTCTGGACGAAGAGCACTTCGGGTTGGACCGCATACGAGTCGGTAAGCGGGACGACCGCGTGGAGGCCGGCATTAACGTCGATCCGCACGTTGGCCCCGACCCCGATGGAAGGGAAATCACTCACGAAGGGGACGGGGGTGTTGTTGAGAAACCCAAAGGCCGGCCCGATCCGCCCGCCCACCTTTACCGCCTGCGCCTGAGCGCCCTGCATCATCCCAATGGCGAGAAGGAAGGCACACGCGAGCTCCTTGTAACGGAGCGAATGGAAAACGCTGCGGCAATGAGAACGGAATGAGGGTCCTTGCATGTCGACGAGGCGAAACTGCGAGACGTGAGAGGGGACGAATGGCGACCGGGGATCCGTGAACCTCATGGGAGATCATTCTTTCACGGAGGAGATGAACGGAGGTCCGTTTCCGGATCGTCGGAGTCGATGGACGGGATTCGAACTGGTTTCGCTTATTTGTTGTGTGGTGCCCATGTGTTTTGCTCGATCGACCGCCCTTCTTGCTCAAACGATGCCTGCCGTCGAGGCCCCGGCCTTCACGGTCGACATGCTCGTTGTGTTGAGCATCATTGTCGTCGTGCT
>CAYOWD010000125.1:8462-12168 GCA_964407535.1 uncultured Salinivenus sp.
GGTCCCCATTGACATCACGGCCCTCGGGACGATGGTCGCCGTCATTCTGCTGGAGCCCTGGACGGGCGTGGGGCCGTCGGCCGGTGTGTCCGGATTTGCAAGTTCCGCAACGGTTACGGTCCTTGCCATGTTTATTCTGAGTGAGGGCATCCGTCGGACCGGGGTGCTCCGGCGCCTGGGGAACCAGATCATCGAATGGGCAAAGGGCAGCTTTTACAAACAATACGGGGCCCTCATTGGACTCTCGGGCACCACGGCCGGCGTGATCAACAACACGCCGGTCGTGGCCATGATGATTCCGATGTCGGTCAACCTGGCCCGAAAGGCAAAAATCTCGCCGTCGAAGCTGTTGATGCCGATTTCGTTTGCCTCCATGCTCGGGGGGATGCTCACAGTCATCGGCACCTCGACCAGTATTCTGGCGAGCGACGTGAGCGCGCGGCTGCTCGATCATCCGTTTTCGATGTTTGAGTTTACGGCGCTGGGCGCCATTGTGCTCGTAACGGGATGGATCTATCTCATGGCGGTGGGCCACCGGCTGCTGCCGGAACGCATCAAGCCGGAGGAGGACTTGACGGAGGAGTTTGCTATGAGCGGCTACCTTACACAGGTCGTCGTTGGGGAAGAGTCGCCGCTGGTCGGGTATACGGTGCGACAGGCCCTGGAGACGCTCGACATTGACGTGGACATCGTGCGGATGGAACGGGACGGAAAGGCGTTTGCCGCCCCGCTGGGTAGCAAGCAATTTCGGCCCGGCGACGAGCTGTTGCTCCGAACCAACCGCGACACGCTGCTGGAACTTATGGACACGCAGAAGTTGGAGCCGGAGGCACAAACCAAAACGTTCACCGAAGAGGATTTTGAGATTGAGCGGGAGGGCGAGACCCTCGTCGAAATTGTGCTGCTGTCCGACAATCCGCTCGTGGGCGAGACGCTCCGTTCCGTCACGTTTGCACAACGCTACGATGCGCTCGTGCTGGCGCTCCGGCGAAAGGGGGAGTTGCTGTACAGCAACATCGATGCGATTCCGCTGCAGGGCGGGGATACGCTTCTCCTGCAGGCGTCTGCTCAGGCCATTGAGCAGTTTGAACGTAGCCGCTCCTTCGTCGTGATTCAGGCAGACGAAGAACACACCTTCCGAGAGGGCAAGCTGCCGCTTGCACTCGGCATCATCGGGCTCGTTGTGGGCCTGGCGGCGCTGGAGGTGGTGCCCATCATGGTGTCGGCACTTGGGGGCGTGGTGGCCATGGTGACCACCGGCTGTGTGCAGCCCAATGAGGTGTACGAGGCGGTGGACTGGAGCGTCATCGTGCTGCTGGCGGGCCTCATTCCGCTGGGCATGGCGATGGAACGCTCCGGCACGGCGGCGTACCTGGCCCACGCCATGACGGGAATTGGGGAGCTAGTGCCGGCGTTTGTGCTCCTGCTGATTTTCTACGTCTTTACGAGTCTCGTCACGCAGGTCATCAGCAACAACGCCAGCGTGATCCTCATGCTGCCGATGGCGGTGGAGGCCGCGGAGCTGTCCGGGGCCGATCCCTTCTCCTTCGTGCTCGCCGTCACCTTTGCGGCAAGCTGTGCTATGCTCACGCCGATCGGGTATCAGACGAACCTCATGGTGTACGGGCCGGGCGGCTACCGCTTCACCGATTTTCTCCGCATGGGCGGGCCCTTGCAGCTCATCCTCGCTATCGTCACCTGCGGGGGCATCTGGCTGCTCTGGGGCGTGTAGTCAATGGCGAGTGACGAATGGCGAGTGGCGAATTGCGAGTGTTGCGGGATGGCCACTACGCTTCGGTTTTGCGGCGGACGGTGAGGGTGCCCTGCTTGTTGAGCTCGATGTCGACGGCCGACATGGAGGGGATGACGGCATCCGCCGCAGAGAGGGCGTCGGCGTCGGTCGTGGTGGCCACGCCAATCACTTTGGCCCCGGCTCGTTGAGCCGCCTCGATGCCGGAGGGAGCGTCTTCAAACACAATGCAGTCGGAGGGGGCGACCTGCATCCGCTCGGCCGCCACCCGATACGCGTCGGGGGCCGGCTTGCTGCGCTTCACGTCGTTGGCCGTGATAAACACGTTGGGCGTGGGCAGGTCCACATGGTCCAGCCGGTTCGTAGCGGTGCGCCGACGTGCGCTCGTCGCAATGGCCCACCGTTCGGGGGGGAGAGTTTCAAGGATCGATTTTACACCGTCGAAGGCACGCACCTCTTCCGGAGCCGCCGTCACCACGTCATCCATTCGTTCCACTTCGGCCTCGGCGTCAAGCTCCGGAGCGACCTGCTCAATCACCTCGACCATGGAACGGCCGTGGTACACGGCTTTGATGTCCTCAAAGGGAATGTCGCGGCGCTCCGCCCACTGCCGCCATCGCTCCTCAATGGCAGCGTCGGAGTCGATGATCACGCCATCAAGGTCGAAAATCACGGCAATACAGGAAAACGACATGAGACGAACGGTCGGGTGAGAACAGAGTACGAACCGATACAACAGGAGGTGCTATTCTCCCCCGCGCGGCAAGATTCACGACGGGACTGGGGAAGGTGGGGGCTGCTCTTGTGATTCACGGATAGTACATACAATCTTCATTACGGATGTTTTGAGAACATCAGGTGATACTTTTTCAAGAAAAAAATTTCAGCCTTAAAAAGGGCTATGGCAATATTTTTTTCGTATTGACTGTATAGGTCAAATTCTATGCGGATGGAGGAACCGCTCAACGAGCACACGGAAACCGGATGGGCAACAGTCGGCTCAATCGAACGGATTGCCCCACTCAAACTTATCGACGTCGTTCCATTCGTCGTCTGCAGACTCCGGATCGGCGGAAGAGGAGGCGTCGGCGTCAGAAGGGGCGGTGTCAACGGCATCGGCCACGGTGGTCATCACGGCATCGCGGGCCGCCGTCACTTCGTCCTTCGCGGCCTTCAGGGCGGCGAGCGGCCATTCGTTGCGGCCGTCGGTATCATCATCGCGGTCGAGGGCCGCGTTGACCCGGCGGTTGATCATGCGAATGAGCACCTCAATGTTGCTGTCTTCATCGCCGCGCCCGACCGCCGCGGACAGATCCGTGTCGTCGTCAAGACCGAGGCGGTGCAGGACGGTGCCGGCGGCGCGCTTGACGGCCTGGTCCAGCATTTTGCGGTGGGCCTGTCGTTCACGAGCGGGGCGGTTGGGCGGGGGCGGCAGGTCCTCGTCGCCCAGCGGTTGGTTGAGGGCCGCAATGTCCTGCTTGATGTCGTCGGCATCGGGCACGTCGAGGCCCTTTTTCTGAAGGGCCTGAAGGGCTGCTTCCATGTCCTCCAGGTGTTCTCGGGCCCCGTCTGCATCCTCTTCGACCGGTAGATAGGCATCCACGTCGAAGCCCTCAATTTCTTCCCGGGTGACCTTGGCGGGGTCGTTGTCCGTCGTCTCTGTCTCCTCGGGGTCGTCGGACGAGTCGGGGGGCGCGTCGTCCGCGTCTTCTCTGGGCACCTCCAGATCGGGCGTCACCTGCGCGTCGGCCGTTTCGCGCTTGAAGTACTGCCAGTGTTCGTCCTGGTTGAGTCCGGCGTGGGCCACGACGTGGGCAAGGTTGTCGGTGGCGGTGCCGTCGGGGAGGGCGCGCAGGGCCCGCCCCACGAACTGGGTGTAGGGGGCCACGGAGCGGAAGGGCCGGAAGAGGGCGGCGATGGAGATGTTTTTGTTGTCGTATCCCTCGCCGAGGATGC
>CAYOWD010000126.1:0-12077 GCA_964407535.1 uncultured Salinivenus sp.
GTGCACGGGGCCGCGGCAGACATACAGGTACACGCTCGTCGATCAGCCCGTAGAGGACCGCGTGTATCGTCCGGAGGAGTTTGGGGCCCTCCGCACCAATAAATTCGAGGCGTTTCTGCGATACCGGTACCGGGACGGCGGGAGCGCGTATCAGGCCTGGTACTCGGGCGGGGCCACTCATCTGGTGGCGTCGGGCCGGATCAGCAATGTCCCGCAGAGAGAGGGAGAGGGGGGAGCGCGCCAACTTTCGGAGACGTTTACGCGGACGCTTCTCAACGCGTTTTCGGCCCTCGTTGAGTACAAGAAGATTGAGAAGAACGGAACCACTGTCGGATTCAAGGTCAGACGACACTGGTCGTATTGACGACGGGAGGCGGACGCGGAGTCCGTGGCCGGGCGGGGGAGACGTGGAGGGCGGTCCGGATGGTGTTCGGTCGGAGGGCAGGGGCATCACGACATGACTCTGGTCCCCACTCCGCAGCCGAACTCGTTCGGCCGCCTAATACCGAATTCGGTATGACACTGTACGGGGTTTTATACCAAGTACGCCTGCAAAGTTCAGGGTTGCAGAAATATCGGCACAGGCGCAAACGGATGGGTATCACGTACATACCTACTCACGTACATACCCGAATCCTTCAACCGGATTCGGTATTAAGGCCGGTCGGGCGGGCCGGGAAGGGGCGTCGCCTCGCCCTGAGACGTTGGGTCGCTCTCAAACGTCAGATTCGAGCCCTCTTCGGCTTTGTCAACGGCCGTCACGCGGTAGTAGTACGTCGTGCCGTTGTCGAGGGCAGCGTCGGTAAACGAGGGCTCCGCAATGTCCGTGCCCACCGGCGTCGCTTCGCTCAGGGTGTCGAACGGAGCGGTCGAGCGGTACACATTGTACTGGTTCCGGAAGGACGAGGGCGGACTTTCCGGCGGCTCCCAACGAACTTCGACGGAGCTGTTTCGGGACTGGGTCTCCAACTCGTTCGGAGACGGCACGTCCACGGTGATCTCCAGTGAGGTCTGAGTTTGGGTGACAGCCGGGGTCGCGTTGGCCACGAGAACAAACACCGTTTCGTCCCCTGATACGTCTTCAACCTTCTGCCGAAGCCCCGTCCGTTTGGCTTCCTCGCACTGCCTCTCGCTGCTAACGTATGTCTTCGCCCTGAGCATATCGGTGTCGTTGTCCTCCTCATTCCGGATACGAATGAAAATGTCTCGCTCAGCCCGCGGACTCCATTGAGGAATAATCTTTTGGAATCGAGCTGACAGTGCCCTGTGATTGCCAAAATGTTCCTCTTCGAGTTTTCCATCACTCAACTCAATGTCTGATGGATATATGGGAGAGCAAGCGTCCATTCCATTACGGCCCATTACCTGGCCTTCGTACGCCTGGTCTCGTACCCAGCGCCAGTACGCCTCAGAGAGTGGAACGAATCGCTCAAGAAGTGCCGTCTTAACGGAAGGGAGCCAGTTAGACGGCACGTCGCGGTCAGCGACCTTCTCGATAATATCGTGCGTGATGGAAAACCCCAATCCGTAGGGACCCGCCTCTCTAGCAATAAAAGCCCAGAAATCTTGCGTGTGGTAGGCAAACTTATTGTTTTTTAAGGGGAAATCTATTGCTTCGTATATTCCTCTCTCTAAATAGCTCGGTATAATCTTGTCCGTTCTCAAGGATTTCGCCGCAAGTGCTGCGTGCCCCTCTTTAACCCAGTTGTGTTTTTGATCATCAAATTTGTATCGACCAACACCTCCAATTTCTCCATACTGGTACGAGTGTAAAAGTTCATGGGCAGCTGATCCGTACATATCTTCGCTCGGTCGCTCTTTGTATCCTCCGTTATTGTCCTTGTATTCTGATTTTACATATATACTTGCGTTTTTGTGGCTGTAGTATCCCCCACCACTCACCTTATCCGACTTTTCCCCGACAATCGTTATTTCGTATGGCCCATTCTTAGATTGGCATTGTATTCCAATATCGGGCACAAACTCGTTTCTGGGAGGACACCTATCAATACGAGGCTCCCCATAACCGGCATCCTTTATTTTCTCGCGTGCTTCGGGCAGGACAGATTCGGTTAGGGTTTGCAATTTGTCTTCCAGCCTGTCGCACGGATTGGAAATGTTGAAGGTGTCGTCCCAGCATTCCACGTAGAAGCCCGGGGAATCGTCTTTGGCCAGGTTCGTGCCGGGAGAACCTCCTTGCGGCGTTTTGCCGAAAACGGTTGGCTGGGCCCGAATGAGGATATACTCGGTCCCTTCCGGGAAAAAGGTTTGATGGGAGATCGTGAGTCGCTCGTTCTGTTCGCCGAGTACGCCGTTTTGGAGGTGCCAGGGGGGAGTCGGGCTGTCAGGCGGCTCCGCTCCGGATTCCCGCGGATGTCTGACGGCCACAGAGAGGTTTTCCGGAGAGAGCCGATCCGGAATGGGAATGCTCACCGCCGCTGGGGGGGCGTCCAATTTCGTTGTGAATCCTTTCTCGGCGGACACGCTGTACGCAGTGTCCCCGGCCACCGGCACGTCCCCCGGCAGGGAGCCAACGCTGATCTCGCTGAGAGGGACCTGCTGGATTTCAAAGCCGATTTCCCCAGGGAGTGTACCGGCCGCGGCGGCGACCGCCGAGCTGTCCGGGCCGTACACCACGCCTCCTTCCGCCCCAATTGTCCCGGTCATTTCGTTCGGGCCCTCCGGGCCGGGGTCGGAGTCGGGCTCGGTGGGGCTACTGTCGCAGCCGGCGCCCACGACCCCCAATAGTACAAGCGTCATCGCGGTCATCCAGCCGAGCGAGCGGCAAGAACACGTCATGTTTACGTAGAAACTAGGCTAATTTGAGTAAGCATATAGGAGCTCCGGGGCGGCCGCCGTCCCGACGCGCTTACCGGTCGGATCCGGTTGAGAAAAGGCCGTCTCCGCCCGGTGCCGCTTCCGTGCCTTCCGCTTCGCCAGCCGGCACCGGCCTTGTCTTCTCGAAAAAGAAGCGTTCGAATGGAAAGCAGGGCATCCGGCGAGGCGTGTCGGGAGAGGACAAGGGAAGAGGAAGGCGGGCGGATCGCGCCGCGGCATCCAGGCGCCCGCCCCTCGGCGTTGCGTATTGCGGTCTATTTGACAACGACGATTTTTTGGGTTCGCATCTGGTTGTCTAGCTCTAGGCGTCCGAAGTAGACCCCCCCGGAAAGGCCGCTGACGTCGATCTGGGTCCGGTGCTGCCCGGCCTCTCTTCGTCCATTTGTGACGGTCGTCACCTTGCGTCCAAGCACGTCGTAGATCCCGAGGCGTACCGTTTTCGGTTCCGGAAGCGTGTATTGGAGCGTCGCTTGTCGGCGGGCCGGGGTCGGGTACGCTTCGAGGCGAACGTCGTCCGGAATCAGGCGCTGCTCGTGCTCCTGCACGTACGTCTGCTCCCCGACAGCTAGGCGCAGCTTCGTGGTGTCCGCCTCGGCGCTGAGGGACACCTCGGTTCCTTGCTGGAGGTTGTGGGCACTTCGGCGTTCAGGAACGATCAGGGTGGCCTCCCGCGCGCCCACGTTGTACATCTGCACGACCGTCAACGTCACGGGGCCGTCCGTCCGGCCCCAGAGGCGGAGGGAAAATGCCTGTCCGGCCGCGTTTCCCTCGGGGCGCCGTTCGGTGGCGAGGTACCCGCGACGCGGCCCGTGGTCCGCATCGGGATTTTCAAGGCGGAGGCCCAGGGCCGAAAAGCGACTCGTCGGCGCGAGGACGTCGGAGGAATCGAAGCCCTCGTCGGCCGCCTCTGTGAGCTGAACGGTTGCCGTCGACGTGGTGGAATCGTTTCGGGAGGCCTCCAGCATGATCGTCGGTGTGGAGGAGCGATCCGGCGTCGAGGCAGCTCGGGGGGACTTCCCCGATGTCTCGTCGCGAATTTCCGGCGGAGACCCTGGGTATGGCACCCGCAGGGCCTCCAGCCCTGTGTCGTTGAGGAAGTAGAACGAGGTCCCCGTTTGGGCGGAGAGAAGCGTCCTGGTCGACCCGAATGTGCCGTCGAAGCGCCAGAGGGCCGTTTCGTCCGACAGCCCATTTTCCGTCCTCACGTGGTCCCAGGAGACATCTTTGCCGGTCGGATTCGAGATGATATTCCATCCGTCGTGGAGGCCGACGACCGCTGCGCTGTCGCCTTCCAGTTCGACGGTCGGATACGTGTTCTCGTCGGTCCAGTCCTTGGTACTAAGCACCCAGAACCCATCTCCGGGCTGTACCTGAAACGTTTCGGTGCCGTCGTGCTCTACGTAGTAGTCGGAGGCGGTGCCATCGTCCCAGAACGCGCGCCACGTTTTGTCTTCCGCACCGGGAAGCGTTCCTCGAAGTGGGCGAGGCTCTTCGATCTCCGGATCGGGAAATGAGATCGCCTGCCCGGGAAGGGCCACCAGCCGGTAGTCCTGCTTCCGGTTGCCCTGACCAAAAGTGCGCTCGACCTGCGCGCCGACCTCTTCCGGATACGTAAAGGCGCTTGCCTGGTCGGAGAAGGCCCCTTCTTCTCCGGAGGAGCGTACCGCCGTGAGCCGGTAGTAGTAGGTCTGCCCCATGTTGGGCTCAGCGTCGACTGTCGGCTCCGATACGTCCGGCTCTGCGGTCGCGACCGGCTCCCGGTCCGACGGGCTCGCGGTTCGCGGAATGGGGGTTGGGCTCCGGTAGATATTGTACCGGTCGATGTCGGAGCTGCCGTCGGAGGGGGAGTCCCACTCCAGCCGGACCTGGCTGTTGCCCGTCTCAAGGGTGCCCCGCACGTCCGGCGTCGCCACGAGGCTTGAGACCGGTTCAGTGACGTCGAGCACGTTGATGTCCACGGCCGCCTTCCGGCTATTCCCGTCTCCGTCTTCCGAGGACGCCTTCACTGTCAGGAAATACTGGCGTCGCTCTTCGAAGTCGAGCTCCTCGGGATGGGCCACCGTGATTGCCCCGTTGGCAGAGGCAATCGTGAAGGCGTCTTTGGTATTTTCGTCCGGATCGTTGCCCCCGGTAATTTGATAGGTGATGCCTTTATCGGGGCCGCTCCCGTCGGTGGCGTCTACGTCCCCGACGACGGCGTCCACGGAGGCGTCCTCTTCGATCTCGAAGGGCCCGGATTCGACAAACTCAATGCTGGTTTCGGTCGCCGTAAAGGTTGCTTCCGCCCCCGACACGGTGCGGTCCTCGTCTTCTGCCTCCACGTAGTATCCATACTTCTGGTTCGTCTCAAGCTCGCCGCTGGTTGGAATCTCCTTCGACACCTCCTGAGACGCCGTAACGGTGCCGGCACCGACCCGCTGCTCGGGGCCGTTGTCCCCCGACTGCAGTTTGTAATACACGAATGTCACGTCGGCACTTCCGCCTTTGGGATCGATCTTGCCTCGAAGGCGGGCACTGGTGCCGGTTACCTCCACCGGGGGAAGCGTCACCACGGAGAGTGCCGGCACCGGGTCGCCGTCTTCCGTTTGCCCTCCGTCGTTGATCGTCCAGTTCTCCTCGTCGATAATCGACTGGCGGGCCGCTGTCGCCGCCGCGGTGTACTGGCTCGATCCGGCGTTGAACGTCAGCCCATCGACGAGGTCGAGCGCCGCCCACCCGGTTAGCAGCGCATCGTAGTTTTCTGGAGAAAGCTCCGTTTGCTTAAGAAAGCCGTTGAAGTTGGTGACGTTGGACACGTCCCATTCGCCGAGATCCTGATCGAAGCTCGTCGCGCCGAAAAACATGCGCTGCATGTCGGTGACGCCGGAGACCTCCCACCGGCCGAGGTCCTGGTTGAAGGAATCGGCGTTCTGGAACATGGCATCCATGTCGGTAACGTTGGAGACGTCCCACTGGCCGATGTCCTGATTGAAGGCATTTGCTCTCAGGAACATACCACTCATCTCGGTAACGCTGGAGACGTCCCACGGACTGATGTCTTGATTGAAGGCCTCGGCGTCCCGAAACATGACGTTCATCTCGGTCACGCTCGAGACCTCCCAGGAACTGAGGTCCTGGTTGAAGCTGGAGGCCCCGTCGAACATGACGGACATGTTGGTGACGCCGGACACGTCCCAGTTCCCGAGGTCGCCGTTGAAGCTGGAGGCTCCGGCAAACATCCCACTCATGTCGGTCACACCGGACACGTCCGGCGCGTCCGACGCATTGGAGGTGAGGTTTTCTGCCCCGGCAAACGCTCGCCGCATGCTTTCCCACTGGATGGCGCCCCACTGCTCGATCGATTGAAGTCGACCGGCGTTGGGATCAGGATTTTCCCCTCCCCCGGTTGCATTGAAGAAGATGCGCGGAAACGTCCCGGTGATCTCGACGGTGTAGATTCCGGCGTCCGCATAGGTGTGGGACGGGTCCGGGTCGGTTCCTGTAATCGTCTCGGTGGTGCCGTCTCCCCAGTCGACCGTGAAGTCGTAGGCGGTGTTGCTGGAGTCAGTCGGAATCGTAATCGATTCCTCCGCCGACGTCGTCTCCCAGGTGGTGATGAAGGCCTTGCCTCCGCCATCGGTCTGTCCGCCGTCGTTGATCGTCCAGTTCTCCTCATCGATAATCGACTGGCGGGCCGCTGCCGCCGCCGCGGTGTACTGGCTCGACCCGGCGTCGAACGTCAGCCCATCGACGAGGTCGAGCGACGACCACCCGTTTAGCAGCGCATCGTAGTTTTCCGGAGAAAGCCCCACTTGCGTGAGAAAGTCGTTGAAATTGGCGACGTTGGACACGTCCCATCCGCCGAGGTCTTGATCGAAGCGGGGCGCGCTTTGAAACATGGCGGTCATATTCTCGACGCTGGAGACGTCCCACGATCCGATCGGCTGATTAAATCTCGCCGCGCCGAAAAACATGAACTGCATGTCAGTGACGTTGGAAACATTCCAGGAACCAATATCCTGGTTGAAGGCTCCGGTCCCCGCGAACATGAAGGCCATGTTCGTGACGCCGGACACGTCCCAGTCCCCGATGTCGCCGTTGAAGTTGGAGGCTCCGGAAAACATCCTACTCATGTCGGTCACACCGGACAAGTCCGGTGCGTCCGACGCATCGGAGGTGAGGTTTTCTGCTCCGGCAAACGCTCGCCGCATGCTTTCCCACTGGATGGCGCCCCACTGCTCGATCGATTGAAGTCGACCGGCGTTGGGATCAGGATTTTCCCCTCCCCCGGTTGCATTGAAGAAGATGCGCGGAAACGTCCCGGTGATCTCGACGGTGTAGATTCCGGCGTCCGCATAGGTGTGGGACGGGTCCGGGTCGGTTCCTGTAATCGTCTCGGTGGTGCCGTCTCCCCAGTCGATCGTGAAGTCGTAGGCGGTGTTGCTGGAGTCAGTCGGGATCGTAATCGATTCCTCCGCTGATGTCGTCTCCCAGGTGGTGATGAACGCGTCCTGGGCGTGAGCCGGGAGGGGGATCAGTGCCCCCCCAATCAGTAGAGGAAGGCAAGCAAGCCAATCGAAGCGAAGCAAACGGGACATATAGGTAGGCGATTTGCGTGAACGGACGTGCTGGATCCGCAACGAGCAGCGGTCTAGCTAGCCCCCAGAGACCAAATTTGGACGGCCCCCAATCCGCAGGAGGGGAATTCCGGTACACATGAGGAGAGGTATTTTGGGGAGGAGCGGGCATACGGGCCGTCGTGGAGACGCCTGCAGTCGAAACACCCTGACCGCGCACTGCGGTTGCCGTTCGGTCCGAACGCCGAGAAAGGCCCGCCGCATTGAGGAGATCGCATTCCGGGGCGGCCCTCCGACTCCCGTTCGAAAAGCCAGCCCCCAGCCGATGCTTTGCCGGAGCTGTTCTTCCGTAACGTTTTTGTTTAACCCTGGATTACACAACGACCGTCCTGGCGGCCGAAGTTGAAAGCCCGTCCAACCCCAGAGACGCGACATTCGGCCCCAAAAGACGCGACATGTCGCTTCGTTCGGGGACAATCGCCCCGTTGTGTGGACGGGAGGGGCGTTCAGCCTTCGGATTTGAGCTCGGAGGGGGGCGCGCCGTGGGCTTCCTTGAAAAGCCGGGAGAAATAGGAGGCGTTGCGGTACCCGACTGCTTCCGCAGCGGCCTTGACCGTGGGCACGTCGCCCGCTTTCAGGAACTCTGCCGCTCGCTCCAGGCGAATGGCCCGGATGAACGCGGCGGCCGTAAGGCCGGTCTCCTTCTGCAGGCGTCGCTGTAGCTGGCGGGTGCTCAGGCCCACCTCGTCGGCGAGCCACTCTACGCCGAAGCTGCTGCTGGAAAGGTGCTCCTCGATTGCGGCCCGAGCCGTCTGCAGAAGCTCGCTTTCGGTACCGACATCCGCCGCTGGTCCCTCCGGGATGGGACCTGAGTCACGAGTACTGCTGTCCTTGGGACGGCTAGACCGCAGGTACCGGCGAACACTGATCAGATTCTCTATCCGCTGGCGGAGCTCGTCCGGATGGAACGGCTTGGTGAGGTAGGCGTCGGCGCCCTCGCGAAGCCCCTCCATGCGTCGTTCCTGCTCGTCCTGCACCGTGAGAAGAATGACAGGCACGTCCCGAAGCTGCTCGTCGGCCCGGATCGCCCGGCAGAGCTCGTAGCCGTCTCGGCGGGGCATTATGACGTCGCTGACCACGAGGGCGGGGCGCTCCTCGTGGGCCATTCTCAGCGCCTCCTCGCCATCGGCGGCCGGGCGGGGGGCGTACCGGGGCGTCAGCACCTCTTGCAGATACCGGCGCACGTCTGCCTCGTCGTCGACGATCAACACGGTGGGGGGATCGTCGGGCACCCCCTTGCCGGTCCGGGCGTTCGGGCTGCCGTCTCCGGTTGGTCCCCAGATGGGCCTTTGTTCTACGACCGGGCCGGGAACCGCTGCCGCTTCGGGGGGTGGATCTTTGATCATCGCGTCTCCGGCGGCCCGGTTGTCAGAGGCGCGGTCTTTTTCAGCGAGGGCCGTGCAGGAGGCCGGCAGGGCGACGGTGATCGTCGTGCCCTGCCCCGTCTCGCTTTGCGCCTCGGCCCATCCGCCGTGGCGCTCGGCCAGCTCTTGGACGACGGCGAGGCCAATGCCGGTGCCGACACCGCTTCCATCTGCACGGGGCCGTGTGCCGGTGTAGCGCTCGAAAGGTGCTCCCTGCACCGCCTCGGGGAGGCCCGGGCCGCTGTCCCGAACCGAAATCACGACACCTCCTTTTTGCTCGCCATCTCCTGTCCGGACGCGTTCAGCATCCTGGGGGGGCAGGGGGGCGGCGCGCACGTGGACCGTGCTGCTCGTCGGCGCGTGCTCCAGGGCATTCGAGAGAAGGTTCGAGACAATCTGCTTCAGGGCTTCCGGATCGGCACAGGCGATTGGGGCGCCGTCCGTTTCCACCCGAATCTCAGTGCCGTTCCCGTTGGCCTTCGGCTCGAAGAGGCTCGCCATTCGGCCCAGGAAGGTGTGCAGCTCAATCGGGCGGGCCTCCAGTTCCATCTGTCCCTCCTCCAGCTCCGAGAGCCGACGAAGCTGGTCGACAAGCGCCCGCAGGCGCTCGGCCTGCCCCTTCATGGCCTTTAGCCGTTTTCGAAGGCCGGTCGGTACGTCCCCGTAGCGGCCTTGCAAAGCATCCGCGAGGGGGCCCAAAATCGTAGTGAGCGGCGTCCGAAGCTCATGACTGACGTTTGCGAACAACCGGTTTTTCGACGCGTCGAGCGCTGCCAACCGCTCGGCCCGGCGCTCTGCGTGCTCGCGGGCCTGCTCCGCCTCGTGTCGACGATACCGATTGCGGTGCACAACGCCGTTTAGCCCGGTCATTAGGACGGTTATTAGTCCGATGTGCAACGCATAGGTCCCTGTCTGCACCGCAGCGGGATCCAGCCCGAGGGCCGGGCGAAGCCCCGAACCGGCGCCCAGCACCAAAAGCGTGAGCCCGGTTCCAATCGAAAACGTGTGCCAGGCCCGGTACGGGAGCAGGGCGACAACGGTGGCAAAGACGAACGCCAACGATTCCGGAGGCATGTCCCCCTGAAGGACATCGGGGAAGAGGGCGGTTGTCCCCGGCACCATCACGTTGGCCGTGCCGAGGAGCCGGCCCTGGCGCAGGGACACCTCCGTCTATGCGCCCCATAGATCGAGAGAGGCACAAAGCGCTGACGCTGCTGTCCCAAGAAGGAACCGGTGGGCGTGCAGTGCCCATTGCTCGGAGGCGCCGAGAAGCCCCATCCCGATGATGGCAAGCATCCCGAGCGCCTTGAGCCGCACGTGGAGGAGCGTCTCCAGCTCACGGCGGAACTCGGGGACATCGGCGTTTAGGAGCGAGAAGGTAGACAGGTCTCGAAGACGCTTGAGCCAGGTCATGATAGCCTTCCTGCTCGGAGACAAAGAAAGATTGCCACGGTTTTCAGGTTGAGCCCGCCGCGATGTCCGATCCCGTCGTCCGGTTTGGAAATGGAGGGCGGCGGCAAGCACCGGACGGTCGTCGAGGGTCGAAGGTAATACAGTACAGTTGTTAACGCAAATATAAGCAAAAATCTATTGGAGCGTGCCTCGCCCCCGTTCGATAATTTCATTTACTTCAAGTTTAATACAGATTCCAATCGGAGACATCGGAATGTCTCAGGAGTCTGCTTCTGACAAATCGGACAACTGTCCCCGAAACAACTGTCCCCGAAACGGGCGAACGCTAAATGTGATACCAAGTCCGGCTGCAAACTTCCGGTATAGAGAGGAGCAATACCTATTCGCAGTCAGGCGTTTTTCCTGTCCTACATCGCAGAAGAAGGTTCTCGTAGCGCCGTTGGAGTCCAACGGCGCTACAAATCTGGTTCGCAGACCGGAATGAATCTACCGGATTTGGTATGAGAAGGGTACGGGGAGTCGAATTTGGAGCGTCCTGCTGATTCCGTGTGGCGATCACCAGACCTCATTCGGAAACGGGATAATGGGGGCCGGTACACACTGCCACAAATACGGTCAGCATCGTTCGCCTGAGCGGCGCCGAACCGGACGGGAGCGGGATCGGGCGGGGGAACGCGGGGCGTCGTCAGCGAGCCGGGCGGGTGGGATCGTAGGAAGTGTTGGTGGCCGCGAGGTCGGGATAGGTCTCCCACCACGGGGGCGCCTCGTCGGCCCGGTCCGGCTCGCGGAGCACGTTGGTGCCGCAGTGGACGCCCCCATGCCCGGTGTGGTAGAACCAGGCATCGACGAAATGGACCGTGCAGTCCATCGCCCGGAGTACCGATGCCGTGTAGGCTTCAACGACATCGACGGTGTCTTCCGGAATAAAGAGCCGGTGCCAGTCGGTGAAGGTCCGTTCGGCGGTGAGGAGTGCCTCTGCGTCGCCGTTGGCGGTGAGGATGGCGTGTTCGGTGTCGCGAACGGCTTGCTGGAGAGTCCCCGGAAGGGTGCCGAAGGAGCGGTGCCGTTTGATGACATCGATCATCTGGGCGCGGTCCCCGGCCGTGACGAAGACCGATCTCCCGTGTTCATTCCGCTTCTTGTGGGTGAAAAACAGGGCCACCGTGCGGAGCGTCAGGTTTTTCCACGCCCAAAACGGAAATCCCTTCTCCCCGTCCTTCTCGGTCTGGGGCAGGTGCACGTCCGCCTTCGGCTGCTTGGCGCCGTTTAGCACAGTACGGACCACCTCGCGTGCCCGGTTGGTGGGAAGGCGGGGGCCGCAGGGGCGGGGCACCAGCAGGTGGGTCTCCTTCGGGCCGGTCTTGAGGACCTGCATGTTGACGACGTTGGGCGTGCAGGTACGGGCAGGAGCCGCGGACTGGCGTTGGGAAAAGTACACCGGAAGGGGGAGAACGTCGTTCGGGTGATCCAGCCCTGTACAGTGGCAGAGCCGGCGTTCGATGGGAAGCAGCGACTCTCTGTAAATGTCCCGGTTGGTTTGGGCATGCTGTTCGAGGAAGTCCTCAATGCGCGTTTCATCGTAGGAGCGGGCGAAGACGGTTCCGTCCACCGTGCCCTGAATGATGGCCCCGATTTGATTGAAGTGCTCCGTGTGTCGCCCGCGGTGAAGATGGGTGCGTCCCGACTGCACGCTTATCTGCGCCGTTTCGATGAGGAGATGATACATGATGTCGGGCCGGGCCATGGCGAGCGTCGGGCCGTCGGTCCCCGGCACGAACGTCATGATCTCGTCCACGTGCTCCACGTATAGCCACGACGTATCGATGGGGATGATCGGCTGGACTTC
>CAYOWD010000127.1:0-12040 GCA_964407535.1 uncultured Salinivenus sp.
TCAACACAAAAGTTGCCGCTTCCGTGAATCTTCTATTTGTCAACACAGCCTAACAACTTCTGCGTCGATGTAGGACACATGAAACTGGTTATTTTTTCCGCTTTTCCCCGTTACCGTTTTTTCTTTCGACTGAGAAAGCCCCATATCGCACCTCTAGACCTGAACTGCCTACGCTTCGAACATTCATTTTAGTGCCCCCCCACCCTCCCCCGTATTCTTCTTCAATCCCAGAGACACGCTCTTTCGGATCCGCAACAGAACAGCCCCACTATTTCCCCATGACTCTGATCCAACAGGCGCACCGGTTTGTCTGGCAAATGAACGACCTCGGAAACATATTTTCGGAAGCGCTTCCGTCCTGTATTCATTACCAACCCCGAAGAGGCTGGGTCACGATCTTACTTTAGCCTTAACAAACAAAACTCCAAGGGGGATTAATCTCAAACAGACATCCCCCGACCAGGGCGATCGCATGTTAAGAATTTCCTGTCGAGGAATGGGGCTCATCGACCTCCGATCGGCACAGCTGCCCCGAAAGTACGGGCGAGGAGGCAAGTGGGGAAGGGCGCGCAGTTGTTCTGCCCCAATCGAGGGAATCAATGGGGCACGATGCGATTGCCATGTTTCCACCGGCCCCGAATCGGTTGCAGCCCCTTCCTTTCTCCGAGAGACACGACAGGATAAGACGGCATACGGAAGATTCGCCCCCGTTATATGCAGAGAGGTCCTCCAACGGCGACATCTCATGCCCCTCTTCCATCCGTCCCAATGCAACAGCCCCCTGTCTCTCCTCGCAACGATCCGTAGTCCGTGACGTGCGCCCTTTCCTTTGCCCTCGGACTCGACAAAGCCGCCAAACGACGCGCAAAGAAGCTGCCGTTCAAATGCCCTCGTAAGCTGTTGGTTTTAGGGCAGCGAGGATCAATCTAAGCAGACTTCATGATGCGAAAACGACAGAATCTGGCGATGTGCGTGTCCTCATTTCGTTTTCTTTCACGCTCGTAGATCCCCGTTATCGAAATGGCCAGTAGTTCGTAAATTCCACCCCCGCCTCTGTATCCCTGTACTCGGCAAGTCCCGCAAACGGCGCACTGAGAAGCTGACGGTAAAACGCTGACGTGATCGGTTCTGCCTGCGGCTGCCCGATAAGCCCGATTCCGCCCCCGTACCAGGCCTGGTAGAACTGTCCGTTTTTCTTGTACCGGTATCTTAGAAAGGCTTCGAAGTTATTGGCTCGGATTCTCTCCCTCACGACCTCTTCCCCGCTATAGAATCTGGTCTGAACGGGGCGGTTAACGAGCGTATACTCGCTGCTGCACCCGACGGGATCAGAGTGAATGATCGGCTGATAGTCAGTCCCCCTTGGCTCTGCCGAAACGTACCGAATTTCGACCGAGTCCCACCTCGATCGCTCCTGAAATCCAATCTGCCGTAGGACCGCGAGAACAAATCGGACAATGGCCTGACATTCCCCTCCGTACTTTTCCAACACCGCAAGCGGCCAGGCCCCGATCTGCTCCCGAGAAATTTGACGGGCTGTTCTTGCCTTCTCAGATTCCCGCGCCGCTACCTCCCTCTCCGATTGTTCTATGAACTCGATGCTCTCTTGCACGATCCGCTCCGCACACCGTCTTACCTCGCAAATACGATCCTCCGGTTCCGTATTCCCATCCTCGTCGGGAGTCCCCACCGTCTCCATCTGCTCCTTCTTATTCCGAATCCGAATCTGCCTCTTCTCAATGTTTCCTTTCAACTCCGAAACGCGTTGCTCCAGCTTCCCGAGCTTCTTCTCCAAACTCCCCGCCCTCTTTGACCCCAAGAACCGCGGCCAATCCACCTCTGTCATATACGTCTGCAAATGACCGTCGCGCTGAACCTCCTGTTGTTCAGGTTCCAGCAAGTCGCCCGGTCCCAGGATATAACGCTCGAACGGTTTGAAAAGCTGCTCGATGAGCGTAACAGACGGACAGTGACCAATCTTCCCGACCCTTCTCGTTGCTTCCCTCATCCGGGCAAACGTCGCCCTGTATGCAGACGGTGTGTTCTCATCTTCGGTCGGGACACCAAAGGTGACGAAAACGGTATGCGGTCCCGACTGCCCGAGATCAAGCGTCCCTTTTTGCGTTGCAAACGTCCACTGGATCGTTTCTCCCAGTTCCGTAGGCCAGCTCGACAGCGGCTCCTTTGCAACGACCGACACTGAGTGGGTTCCTTCCGTGAGTTTGAGTGTATCGGACGTAAACTTGAACCACCGGTTCGCAGATGTCCCCGGATGTCCAACAATCCGGCCGCTCAACGAAGACGGCGCGTTTCCTCTTTTATTAATCGTGAGTTCCAAAGAGAGCCGCATCTTTTGATTTCGACTACAACTCACGGGGGCGTTGCGCACAACCCGCTGCTCCTCTTTCTTCCATTCCGGTTGCTCGTATCGATTTTCTGAATAGCCCCAGTCGATACGGAATCGGTCCGGGACACTAGACCCTCCGTCCTCCACAAGGTCATTGTCCCTCATCACATTGTGGGAATTGTCGAATCGAACGCTATCAACACGTCCCTCAAAGAGCAGAGTATAGAACGTACTTGTTCGTCCGCTTTTTCCTGCTAGCTCTCTCCCTTTTGACTGAGAAGCTCCCATCTTTAACCCAAAAATCTGATCAAAGAAAGATGCCGCCTTATGTGATTCCCCAATCACAGCACGAAACTGCAGAGGCCATGACATCGGTCAGCCCCTCTTAGCAGTTGTTCCCGCGGAAAGCTTCTGACCAGCGTATAGTTACCGATGTCCGAAAATCTGAAGGCGACGAATCTCCAAATCCCCGACCAGATCCCCCCAGTAGGATCCGTCGGACACATCGGCCTACTCTCCCTTCATCACATAGGTGAGGCGTCCGGAAGCGCTTCCGACTTCCTTCGCGCCACCCGAGAGAGCCCTCGCACACAAATTACGTCATATTAAATAAAATGTCAACTCAAATTAATTATATACACTTCTTCTCCCTCTTCTCGACAGTCACTCGGATATTTTGCGGTGGCCTCCAGCCCCCTCGATCCACAACAGAGAAAAACGTTAACCGGTGGACTAGATGTCACTGATCCGTGCACAGGTACGCTGAGAATCCTTGTACCCGTATAAATAAAGACGCGAAGAGCCGTCATCGCAGGTTGAAAGCCCCTTCCTTCCGAAGACCTCACTCCCCCTTCCCTGTCTTCTCGAGGTACGCCCCAGCCTGCACGAGACGCTCGTCGGCCAGGCATCGGACGAGAAAGTGACGGGCCTGCGCCGCCTCCCACCCTGCCTCGTCCGCCCGCCGAAAAAACGTGGCGAAGCGAAAGCGATCCGGCAGCTGATCGTACAAGTGCTGCACCGAAGACGACGGAACCGCCGCAAGCTCGTCGTCCAGTTCGTCGTCGAGTTCCTGCAGGTTCTCAATGAGATGCGAGAGCGTCATCTCCCGTCGCAGGCGCCAGTTTTCCGCCTGAAGGGCCCGATGATCGGCCGCCAAGGCATCTCGGTCGGCCTTCAAATCCGCTACAGTCGCCTGCAACTCGGCAAGTTGTCGGAACAGGTCCGCAATGACCTCCTCCTTCGAGCCATCCGCCGCGTCATCGTGTTGTCTCCTCGTAGAATCCGTCATAATACTATCCTCCGGTTTCCGGAAAACACCGGCCATGTCGACGCGGTTCCCTGCTTCCTCGCAGTCGTGGGTACGCATCGTCGGTCCCGACGGGATCCACGCAGTTGTGCACTTCCCACCGGTGCTACCAGGATCATAGTTTCGCCTGTAAGTGTGTGGGGCTGTTCTGTCGCAAGCGGGCGGAGACACGTGATTCGGTCACGATGCAATCGGCGTCCTGCATCTCTACGCAATGCCGAAACCATCTCCATTCCACCCGCTTCGACATCGGCACGCCCCGTATCCAGCAAAAATCGTGCGGGCGTCTCTCTCCCCCTGGTGATTTTTGCTCTTCCGGGTGTCCATACGCGCGTCCCCGTCCCCGCCTCCGGCTGCCAAAACGCAGTGATTTTGCCGATTCCTCCGAATATATTCAGGCCCGTTCGCGTTGGGCACTGACGTTCTGCCGTTTCTCGTACCTTCGACTGTCCATCATGTCCGACCCGCTTTCCGACCTTCGCGACCATCTCGCTCCCATCGAAGACCTGGAGGCCGCCGCGGCGGTGCTGGCCTGGGATCAGGAAACGTTTATGCCGGACGGCGGCGCCGAGGCGCGGGCACAGCAGCTGTCGACCCTGCAGTCGATGGCCCACGAGCAGTTCGTGTCCGACGAAACCGGCGACCTGCTCGACCGGGCGGCGGACGAAACGGACGACGCCGATCCGCTCAACGACGCCGCCGCGCTCGTGCGCGTTACCCGTCGCGACTACGAACGCGCCCGCAAGGTGCCGTCGTCCCTCGTGGCGGAGCTGTCGCAGGCCACCTCCGCGGCCAAACAGGCCTGGAAGCAGGCGCGAACGGAAGACGACTTCTCCATCTTTGCCCCGCACCTGGAAACGCTCGTCGACCTCTCCGTCGAGAAGGCCGAGGCCATCGGCTACGACGACGAGCCCTACGACGCCCTGCTCGACGAATTTGAGCCGGGCCTCTCAACCGCCGACGTCGCGTCCACGTTCGAGACGCTGCGCGAGCACCTCGTGCCGCTCGTCGACGCCATCGCCGACGCCCCGTCGCTCGACAACGACTTGCTCCACCGCACCTACCCGCAAGCCACGCAAAAAGAATTCGGGGAGCGCATCCTTGCGGATCTTGGCTACGACTTCGACCGCGGGCGCCAGGACACGTCCGCCCATCCGTTCACCACGTCCTTCGCCCCGGGCGACGTGCGCATCACCACGCGGTACGACGAGCAGTTTCTGCCGACGGCCCTCTTTTCGATGATCCACGAGGGCGGCCACGCGTTGTACGAGCAGGGCATCGATCCCGACCTCGCCCGCACGCCGCTGGGCGACGGCGCCTCGCTGGGCATCCACGAGTCGCAGGCCCGTTTCTGGGAAAATCACGTGGGCCGCAGCCGCCCGTTCTGGACCCACTACTTCCCCAAACTGCAGAACGCGTTTCCCGAGGCCGTGGGCGACGCCGATCTCGACGCCTTCTACCGGGCCATCAATCGCGTGGAGCCGTCGCTCATCCGGGTGGAGGCCGACGAGGTCACCTACAACCTGCACGTCATGCTCCGCTTCGAGCTGGAGCGCGGCCTCATCTCGGGCACGGTCGACGTCAACGAGCTCCCCGACCGCTGGAACGAGGCGATGGACGACTACCTCGGCGTAGTGCCCGACACCGACGCGAACGGCGTGCTCCAGGACGTACACTGGTCGATGGCCTCGTTCGGCTACTTTCCCACCTACACGCTCGGCACCCTCACCGCGGCCCAACTGACGGAGGCCCTCCGGGACGACCTGCCGGCGTTTGAGGACCGGCTGGCCGGCGGCGACTTTGCGCCCATTCTCGACTGGCTCCGCACCAACGTCCACCAGCATGGGCGCAAGCTGAAGGCGCCGGAGCTGTTGGAACGGGTCACCGGCGCGGAGCTGTCGGCCGAGCCGTGGCTCCACTACGCCCGCGACAAGTTCGGGGCCCTCTACGACCTGGATTGATTTCATCCTGTTTCCGTCCCAGGCCATCGGCTCGGAATTGGATGTCGGTGCCCCTCTTCGATCAACTGCTCTACTGCAGTCTCAACGCTAATTCTTTGGGCAAACGGGAGGAAAAAGAACCGTTCTCCGTTGCTGGTCAACAAACGGTTCGTATTGCGTAACGCGTATTGCGTGAGATCGCATTCCATCTCGCAATTTTCACTACCCCACGGTTATACCAACTCCGTCTACAAAGTTCGGGGTTGCAGGAATGTCGTCGCAGGCACAAACGAATGGGCATCAAGTACATAAACACACTTACGCACTTACATACCCGAATCCTTCAACCGGATTCGGTATTACTTGCATATTGACGGTTGACGCTGTACTACCCGTATCCTTTTCATCTTCAAATCTTTACACCTTCAATGGATAGGAGGGGCAATTCGAATCGATAGAGGGGATTGGCGTTGGAATCTCGACATTGCCGATCGGAATCCGTATCACGTCCCGTCCCCTACGTCTGCAGTCCACAGCCCACCGCACTCTTCCCTGTTCCGCCCATACACCACTGCCCGACGAGCCGGAGGACCCGTCGGGCAGTGTGTTCGGCGCTTGGATAACATGTCCTCCCCGAAACCGCAGGGCTACTGCGTCGAGGGCGGATCGATGGTGACCTCGATGATCGTGCCGGCAGACGGGTAGCTGAAGCCGTCGTCGCTTCCGTCGACCTGCGCGACTGCGCCTTCGCCGTCCGGACCGGTGTTGACGTCCGACTGCCGCGGGGCCTGATCAAGGCCCACGCCGGGCTCCTGATCGCCCTCGGTGCCGGCGTCGTAGAGCCGGATTCGGCTCGTCACGTCGCCGCTGATCGGCGTGTCGTCATCCTCAAAGAGCTCGATGCCGTCGGACGGGAACGCGTAGAAGAGATCGTTCGACTGCACGTACATCGTGGCCAGGGACAGCCGATCGCCCGGCGTCGCCTCCACGGAAACGGACGCGCTCTGTCCAGGCGCAAGCGGTGCCTCTCCAAACGTTCCGGTGGCGCTGACCTCCTCATTGCCGTCGAGCATCGACTTCAGTTCGCCCGGCATGCCGTCCTCGGCCACGGTTTCGATGCCTGCGGAGGCCGCCGATCCGGTCGAAAACAGGGACGCCTCATCCGAGTGCACGGCGACCGCACCCGGCGAGAGCGGAACGGTGACGCCGGTCTTTTCACCGAGCGCTTCGACGTGGCTGCCGGACACCCCATCGGCACCGGCGGGATGCCCATCTTCGGCAATACGCTCAATGCCGTCCGTCGCCTCGTCGCCGGGGGCGTGGCCCGGGAACGTGACGGCGTCTCCGCTCGGCGTCTCGTTCCAGTGCACGGCGTAGGAGCCCGGCGACAGAAGGAGCGGTTCGCCGTTGACCTGATCGCCGCTGCCTACGTTTTCAATGGTGACGGTAAACTTGTAACCGCCATCGGCGTCCGGTTCGCTACTCACCGTCATCTCCACGCTGTTGCTGACGGCCGGGTACGTGAAGCCGTCGTCTTCGAGCGTTCCGTTGCTGTTTTCCGTGATGCGTGCGATGACGCCGTTCTCATCCGTTCCGACCCCGAAATCGGACTGGCGCGGGGCCTGGTCGGCGCCGGTGCCCGGCTCCTGGTCCTCTTCGGTGCCGGCGTCGTATAGGTTGAGGTCGCCGGTCACGTTGGTCGGGCTACTCTGGCCAATCGGGGTCCCACTGTCGTCGAAAAGCGAAATGCCGCCCGGTTCGAAGGCGTAATACGCGTCGTTCGACTGGACGAACATGCTGGCGACGGAGAGCTTCATGCCCGACCCCGGAATTTCATCGGGGCCCGCCGTGAAGGAAAACTGAAACGCCTCGCCGGGCTCCAGCGGGGGCACATTGTCGTTGTTGTTGATTACGTCGTCCGGCGTAAATGCCCCGCTTTTGAGAATCGGACTGGGGGAGCCGACATTTTTGACAGTGACATCGAAGGATTCGGAGTCCGCAGAGTCACTGCTTCCGCCACTGTCACATCCCGTGAGGACGAGAGCGAAGCAGCCGAGCCATAAGGCGGCAAAAACAGAACGCGAGAGGGAACGCGATTGCAGTTGCATAATCGGTGGTGTAGCGCATTGGAAAAAGGAACGCGTGCGAGCGACGCCGACCGCCGGGTCGCCTGCTCTGTCTTGTGCGTTCCCCAATCTGTCCACCGAACGGAGCAACTTCCTCACAGAAGCGTCAGATCCTCTCACGTTTGCATTACAAAACCTAACAGTTCTATAACACCGCCGACCCTAAAGGCCTTAAGATTATAAAATTCAAATATTTAAGAAGAAATCTGAGAGGCAGGGCGACTGTATATTGGGAGATATCCGGAGGCGTAGGAGGCGGTGTTGCCGCTGCATTCCCCGTCTGCCCGGAATGAGCGAAGGTATGGAGGCCTGGAAGCAATACCGCTGTGCTCCAACTCCCTTTTGTTTGCGGCGGAGAGCAAGATGCGATTGCTCTGGTCCGGGAAGTCGAAGGCAGGTAGACGGTTCGACGCCGCTGGACGGCCGATGGGTACGACGTTATACCGAATCCAGTCGAAGAATTCGGGTATGTATTTGAGGCCCATCGGATTGCGCCTGTACCTATATTTCTGAACCCCCGAACTTTGCAGGCGGATTTGGTATTACTCGCGTTCGGTGGCAGCGGCAATGGGGAGCCGGAAGGAAAAGGTGGTGCCCTCGCCCATCGTGCTTTCCACCTCCAGCGTGCTCTCGTGGAGGTCGACGATGGTGTTGGCAATGGCCAGCCCAAGTCCGGCGCCCCCCTTGTCGCGGTCGCGGCTCTTCTCGACGCGGTAGAACCGCTCGAAGATGTGGGGCAGTTGATCCTCCGGAATGCCGGGCCCGGTGTCGGCCACCTCGATGCGTACGGCGTCGTCCTCGTTGTGGAGACGAACCTGTACCTGCCCGCCCTCCGGCGTGTAGTGGACGGCGTTGTCGATGAGATTGGACAGGGCGCGCTCGACGAGGCCGGTGTCGGCGTCGACCCGGACGCGGCGTTCGGGGAGGGTGGCATCGAGGGCCACGCCCTGCTCCTCGGCCTGGGGCTCGTACTGCATGACCACGTCCTGTGCGAGTTCGGCCACAGGGAACGGTTCAATCGTCGGCTCCACCTGCTTCGTTTCCAGCTTCGACAGCTCGAAGAGCTCGGCCACGAGGTCGTTGAGACGCTGGGCGTTGCGGAGGGCGGTCTTGACGTAGCGCCGGCGCTCGTCGGGCTCCAGGTCGCCGTCTTTCATGTGGACGGTTTCGAGGTAGCCCTGGATGGAGGCGAGGGGACTGCGGAGGTCGTGCGACACGTTGGCCACCAGCTCGCGGCGCATGCGGTCGGCCTGGCGCAGCTCCTCTAAGGTGTCGACGAGCGTGTCGGCCATGCCGTTGAAGCACTCGGCCAGCCGGCCGATTTCGTCGCCCGAGCGGACCTCGATGCGCTCCTCCAGGTTGCCCTCTTCGAAGGCCGTGACCACGCGCTGCATATTGCGCAGGCGGGTGGTGAGACGCCGAAAGAGCAGCAGGCCGAGCCCGCCCACGACCAGAATGATAAGCCCGAGCCCCGTGAGGGCCCCGCGAATGATGTAGCTGTCCCCAATCATCCCGGCTACGGAGGTGTACTGCTCGCTGCGGAGGATGACGTAGAGGTAGCGATCCTGCTGGTTCATGATTTTGATGGGCGCCACGGAAAACGGCTTTCGGGCGTCCGTGTGCAGCGGATCATCGCCCAGAATCGGCAGATCGCCGCCGTTCCGGAACCGCCGAATCGGCGTCATGTCCACCGTTTTCTGCTCAATCGTCGTCGGCGGAGACGCAAAGGAGGTCGTGACCGTCCCCTCCTGGTCGAGGAGATAAATCTCAATCCGTCGGTTGATGCCCGTCATGTCCCGGATCTGGGCCCGGATGCCCTTGTGGTCGATGCTGTCCTTGAGCAACGGCTCGAAGCGGGGCACCATCTCCTTCGCCAGCGTGCGATTGAGCCGCTGCTCCACCTCGTCGGCGTACCGCTGGGCCGTCCGCCCGCCCAGCACGGCGAGGACCACCCCGAGCCCCACGATGAGCACCAGGAAGAGCCCGGAGATTTTGGCGTAAAAGCTGTTGAGCATGAGGCGGATGCGTGAAGCGTGATTCGTGAAGCGTGAAACGTGACGAGGGAAGGAGCACTTCGGGTTGGGAAAAGCAATCTTCACGCATCACGCATTACGGATTACGAGTGTTTAGCTCCTCCCGCTCGGCAAAGCGGTAGCCGACGCCCCACACGGTTTTGACGTAGCGGGGCGAGGACGGATCGGGCTCAATCTTGTTGCGCAGCCGATTGATGTGGGTGTTGACGGTGTGGCTGTAGCCGTCGTACTGGTAGCCCCACACCTCGTCGAGCAGCTCCTGGCGGCTGTAGGCCCGTCCGGGATGGCGGGCAAACAGGAGCAACAGTTCGTACTCCTTCCCTGTCAGGTCCACCGGCTCCCCGTCGACAAGCACTTTGCGCTTCGGCGGCTCAATGGCAAGCGTGTCGAAGCGGATGATTTCCTCTTCTTCCTCCTCCGATTGCGCCTGCTGATCCACGCTCACCCGCCGAAACATGGCCTTGACCCGGGCCAGGACCTCGCGGATGCTGAAGGGCTTGGTGATGTAATCGTCGGCCCCCAGCTCCAGGCCCAGCACCTTATCCACCTCCTCGGTCTTGGCGGTGACCATGAGAATGGGCACCTGGCACTGCTCCTGCCGCAGGCGCCGGCAAATGTCGAATCCGTCGGTCCCCGGCAGCATGATGTCGAGGACGATGAGGTCGTAGTCGCCCGTGAGGGCCCGCTCCAATCCTTCGTCGCCGTCGTCTACCGCGTCGACCTCGTATCCCTCGTCGGTCAGGTGGAGCGTGAGGAGATCCGAGATGTCGTCATCGTCCTCCACGAGCAAAATGTGGTTGTCGTCGGCCATGGGCGAGCGTCGGGCGAGGCGAAAGAGAAGGCGTTTCGTGTTGAGAGGAACGGGAGCGTTCGTACTGGGGACAGCGGGAGCGCACGGCCCCTCTCCGCAATGGGACCCGCAGTGCCGCGGATCGGCTACGTTGTTGGGAACCGGCGCAACGGCGTTACGGACCCGATTGCGCATACTGATACGTGAATGGGTTTCTAAATACAGCTCCGACCATTAGCATACCACGGTTCAGGAGATCTTTGTAGGGTTATTAGATTGACCGCAGGATGCGACTGCCCCAGCATACAGAACCGACACGAGGAGGAGATCTGACAGATCTACGGAGAACGGGTCTACAAATGACTCGATAGAGCCGGGAAACTGCCCTGTACGTCGTTCCTCACATTTGGGAGGGGGCCGAGACCTGTCAGATCTTTCGGGGATTGCGATCACCGGAGTGCGATACCACCTGACAAACATCCGGCGTCTGATCTCAAAAAAGCACATGGATCTCCACGAACGAAAGAGAAAGTTTACTTACCTGTGCACGGATCAGTACGTTCGCCGCCGTTCCCGCTCGATGCCCCTCGCGGCTCCCCTTGAGGATCCCCGTTCCCAATTCGTGAATACGTGTCTTCCGATCCGGATCGGGCAGGGGTGCTTGTGCTCTTCCCTGCCGCCCTTTCCGCCCGCGCGAGAGCAGGTGCGACCCGGACGGACCGTCCACGGCACGAATTTTAACATGCGGTCGCCCCGGCAAACGCTTCGGACGACTTGCTGTCCGGGTTGTCTGTGTATTATGTTTGATCAGACGGTTGAGAGAAAAGCTCCCTCCCGAAACGTGCACCTCCGCCCGTTCGTAGGGCGGACCCTTCTGTCCCTTTTTCAACGGCTCGACGCACTATGGCGAACGACGTAGCAACGGACTGGTCCCCAAGTTCCTGGCAAACGAAAGACGCGCTGCAACAGCCTACCTATTCGGATGAGGACGAGCTGGAGGAGGCGCTCGACCACGTATCCAGACTCCCTCCCCTCGTCACGTCGTGGGAAATTGAAAACCTCAAAGACGAGCTGGCGCACGCGGCCCAGGGCGATCACTTCCTCCTGCAGGGCGGCGAGTGTGCAGAGTCGTTCGAGGCCTGCACGGCGGACATCATTACGAGCCGGCTCAAAATCCTGATGCAGATGAGCCTCGTGCTCACCTACGGGCTCAACACCAATATCGTCCGCGTGGGCCGCTTTGCGGGACAGTACGCCAAGCCGCGCTCCTCGGACACCGAGACGCGCAACGGCACCACCCTGCCGAGCTACCGGGGTGACATCATCAACGACGCCGCGTTCTCGAAGGAGGCCCGGGAGCCGGACCCGCAGCGTATGGTAGAGGCCTACTCCAACTCGGCCCTCACGCTCAACCTTGTCCGGTCCCTCACGGAGGGCGGCTTTGCCGACCTGCGCCATCCGGAGTACTGGGACCTCGACTTCATGCAGCACTCGCCCC
>CAYOWD010000128.1:0-4566 GCA_964407535.1 uncultured Salinivenus sp.
CGTTTGTGGAGATCCTGGAGATCTAGGATCTCCTTTCTCCTAGACCGTGGTATGCCAATAGTCGGAATCATCTTTAGAAACCCATTCACGTATCAGTAAAATCGCCGTGCTTCCCCTTCAGCGGAAATGGATGTCAGCAATGACGCCCCCCCTCGGTATACCAGTTCGGCCCTTGTCTGCACTGCTCGGCCTCCTTTTGGTCGTTGCCGGTTGCAGCAGCGGCCCCTCCACCACCGATTCGACGCCCGCCGGCGCCCCCGCCTCCGATTCCATTGTGGCGGTCTACGCAGACACCGCCATCACCCTGTCGGAGTTTGAGCGGGCCTACCGGGACGCTCGCACCGACTCGGCGTCCGCCGCGGACTCCACGGCGGCCCAGCGGGACTTTCTGGAGCAGTACGTCAACTACCGGCTCAAGGTGCGCGCCGCGAAGGAGGCGGGCCTCGATTCGCTGCCCAGCATCCAGCGGGACCTCCGAAACTACCGGGCCGAGCTCGCGCGTCCTCGGCTCATGAAGACGGAAATCTACGAGCCGCTGATCAAGCGCCTCTACGAGCGACGAAAGACCAAGGTCGATGTCAGCCACATCCTCCTGCGCGTTGAGGAGGACGCCGCCCCCGAGGATACCCTCAAGGCCTATCGGCGGCTCCGGTCCATTGCCGATTCGGCCCGCCGGGGGACCTCCTTCGGCGACCTTGCATACCGCCACTCGGAAGATCCCTCCGCCCAGAAAAAGGGGAAGTCCGGCTACCGGGGTCACCTCGGCTATCTTCGGGCCGGCCGCATCGTCGAGCCCTTCGAGCAGCGGATGTACAACGTGCCCCCGGACAGCATCAGCGACGTCTTCCGCACCCAATTCGGGTACCACGTTCTGAAGGTGCACGACCGCAAGCCGGCGGAGCCGCCCTTCCGTCTCTCCCACATCATGGTGCGGCCCGACAGCAACGAGGCCGACGCGCGTCGGCTCCTGGACTCCCTCCGCACTGAGTTGGTCCGTGACACCGCCGACTTTGCCCGGCTGGCTCGCGAGTACTCCGAAGACCGACGCTCGGCCCCGAAGGGGGGCGATCTTGGTCGGATCAGCGCCCCCGAATCCCTGCCGCCGGCCTTCAAACAAACCGTCGCCGGTCTCGACTCCGTGGGGGCCGTCTCGGAGGTCTTCCAGAGCCAGTACGGCTACCATCTGGTCAAACTCACGGACCGGGACACGCTCCCCTCCTACGAGGCGGCCTACGACGACCTGAAAGAACAAATTTCCGACCGGCCCCGCGTGGACCGACAGAAGAAGCAGTTTGCGCAGCAGGTGCGTGCCAAGGCCGGGGTGACGGTAGACACCAGCGCCATTCTCGATGCCCTTCCCGCCCCGACGCTCGATACCCTGTCGCGCCCCCTGCTCTCCCTGCTGGATCGTGATGCGTCTCCGCGGGCACGCTCGATTGCCCAGCTGGGCGACTCCACCTACACGCTTCGCCAACTTGCCCGGCACGTGACCAAGATGGACGGCGGCGCACAATCGACGGTGTCCGACGTGCTCGACGACTTTCTACACGGGAAGGCGTTCGAATACGCCCAGCACACCCTCGCATCCCGCGATTCGACCTTCGCCGCCCAGATGAAGGAGTATCGAGAGGGCCTGCTCGCCTTCCAGTTTATGGAAGACTCGGTGTGGACGGCGGCCGAACAGGATACTGCGGCCCTGCGTCGCACCTTTCAGAACCATCGGGACCGCTATCGATTCCCGCCCCGCATCCGCACCCTCGTCCTGCGCGCCTCGGCCGACTCGCTGCTCGATCCGTATCACGGGGCGCAGGTCGGAGACCGTCCCCTGTCGAGCATTGTCTGGGACGTGAAGCGCGATTCCCTCGTGACCCTCGACACGACGATGGTCACCGACGACGCCCCCGAGGTCTACCGGCGCGTGCAGTCCGTGGAGGACGGCGCGGCCGTCGGGCCGCTCACGCACGACGGCTCCGCCCTCCTTCTGCTACGCGACACGAAGATTCCCGCGCGGCGCAAAACCTTTGAGGAGGCCAAAAACAGTGTCGTCCGCGACTACCAGGAGCAGTACGAGGACGAGGTGATGTCTCGTCTGCGCCGGCGGTACGACGTGGAAACGTATCCCGACCGTCTGCCCCGCCGCGTTGCGGCCTCGTCGAACTAGTCACTTCCGCCGGACTGTGCTCCCCATGCCCCCCGCCCGTTCGTTTACCCGTTCTCCCAGTTCCGTTCTCCTGCTGGGCGTGATCGTCCTCGGCCTCCTCGTGGGGTGCGAGTCGAAAGACTCGGCTCCCTCCTCGTACGTGGCCCGGGTGGGGGACCACTACCTCCACCAGGATGAGATCAACCGGATGCTGGAGGGTTTGGGGCCCGTCCCGGATTCGACGGAGGCACGTCAACAGGTCATTGAGCAGTGGGTCGAGCACACGCTTCTTCTCCGCGAGGCCAATCGGCTCAACCTTCCCGAAGAGTCGAGCATCAAGCGCCGTCTGGAGGAACAGCGCGAGAACACCTTGGTCACGGCGCTAAAGGAACGGATCTACGAAGAGATGGACCAGCCGCCGTCCGAGGAAGAAATTCGGACATACTTCGAACGGCATCGGGAGCGGCTCACGCTGCGCGAGCCCTACGTGCGCGTCCGGCACCTGGTTGCCCAGAACGAGGACTCGGCCCGTGCCGCCCTGCGCACGCTCCGCCGCACTCGCGCTCCGGCAATGGACTCCGTCTGGAACCAGTTGTGCCGCCGCTACGCCGCGAATCCTGAGCGTGCGCGCCGGCTTGCCGGACAATTTGTCCCCGAAAGCCGGCTCTTCGCCCAGTTGCCGTACGTCAAGGACGAACTGGCCGCCCTGCAAGAGGGGGAGTTTGCCCCCGTCATCCGCGACAACAATCGGTTTCACCTGCTCCACCTCGTACGACGCGCGGAGACGGGATCCGCCCCCGAACTGGAATGGGTGGAGGATGAGATCCGGCGGCGCCTCCAAGTGCGGCACCGGAAACAGATGTATGCTCGCGAGGTTCAACGCCTCCGCAATCGGGCCAAGGCAGACGGCCTCATCGAAACGCCGTAGCCTCCTCAGCTCCGCTTCTTCTTTCGATCCCTGCTTGTAGACCCCACCCGCTGAATGCGTCTTTTGTCCCGCTCGGCTCTCCGCGGCCCATCGCTTGCGTCCGTGGTCGTGCTTCTCGGCGTTCTCTTCTCCACCCTGGCGGCGGTCCCTCCCACGGCCCCCGCACAACAGAAAAACACGATTGACCGCATTGCTGCCATTGTGGGCGACGACGCCATCCTTGCGTCGGAGGTCGACCAGGCGGTTCGCCAACAGGTGCAACGCGGACAACAAAGCTACTCGCCCGACCTCTGGATGGAGACCCTCCAGAAACTGATCGACCAGAAAATTCTCACGGAAAAGGCCCAGCGGGACACCACCATTACCCTCTCCGAGCAACAAGTGTCCAAGCAACTGGACCGCCGGATCAATCAGATGGCGGAGCGCGCCGGCAGTAAGGAGCGGCTGGAGCAAGCATTCGGCAAGAGCGTGCTGGAGATCAAGGAGCAGTTCCGCGAGGACTTCCGCCGTCAGCTCCTTGCCCAGCGGCTCCGGCAGAAACGGTCGCAAAAGGTCAACATCACGCCCAGTGAGGTCCAGCAATGGTTCGAGGAGATTCCGACGGACTCCCTGCCGGACCTTCCGGAAACCGTCCGCCTGGCCCACATCGTGCGCTACCCCACCCCCTCCGAGGCGGCCAAGCAGGAGACGCGCACCCTGATTACCGCCCTTCGCGACTCCATCGTCAACGGCAACGCCTCCTTCGAGGAGATGGCGCGGCAGTACTCCGACGACAACAGTACCGCGTCCTCCGGCGGAACGCTCGGGGCCGTAAACCCGGACCAGTTGGTGCCGGAGTTTGCAGCCGTTGCCTCCCGGACGCCCGAAGGAGAGGTGTCACAGGTCTTCTACAACGAAAGTCAGGACGGCTTCCACATTCTGCGGGTCAACGGAAAATCCGGAAGCACCATCGACCTGAACCACATTCTGATCAAGGTCCATTCGGACCAGACCGGCGCGGAACGCGCAAAGTCGTTCCTGAGCACCGTCCGGGACTCCATTGTGAAGCACGACCAACCGTTTGCTATGATGGCCCGGCGCCACTCGCAGGAATCCCGCTCGGCCAAAAACGGCGGTCGCGTTACGGACCCCAACTCCGGAAGCCGCGACCTCGTGGTCAAACAACTCAACCCGTCGTGGCGCCGCACGCTCCGCGACCTCGACACCGGCGAGATCAGCCGGCCGACCGAGGTGAAGCTTCTCAACGGGGATCAGGCCTATCACATTGTCCGGCTCGACCAGCGCACCCCGCCGCACACTGCCAACCTGAAGCAGGACTACGAGCGGATTCGTCAGCTCGCCCTGCAGGAGAAGCGACAACGCAAGCTCCAGGAGTGGATCGACCAGCTCCGAGACGAGGTGTACGTCGACGTGCGGATGGACAAGGAAAGCCTTTCGAACCTGCGGAGCACCCGATAACCACGCGTTCTCCTCCTCGCCTTGGTCCGTCCCGCCCGAG